>CACFWO010000004.1 GCA_902570035.1 uncultured SAR86 cluster bacterium
AAATTACCTTGCCCCTAATGGTCCATTAGGAATTAGGAAAGATATAAATGAATCATCTGATTTAACCTTTTCAAGGCTTTATATAAACTGTTTATCAATGAATATTTTCGTTAAACCTTTTGATAATAGAAGTAGTATAGATATATTTTCTAGAAGCAATACCGATGTTGGGGTAAACCTTTCTTATCTTTGTTTAAATAATTAACTCTTATATCCAGTTGAGTATATAATCCGCACATGAATCAAGTAGTTCAATTTTTCTTAAAGATCAGAAATAGTAGTTTTTTCAATGGAATAGTTATTTTTGTGATTATTGGTTCAGCAATCTACGCGGGAGTAAGTTCTTACGATTTAGCAGATGATTATGTGGGAATTTTGAATTTCTTAGATACTGCTATTACAGTTTTCTTCCTGATAGAGATTATAATAAGAATTATTGCAGAGAGATCTTTAATCAAATTTTTTCAAAGCGGATGGAACATATTTGATTTCATAATCGTTACAGTTAGCTTGATTCCTATCCCCGGTGGTGAAACAGCTTTTGTTGCAAGGTTACTCAGAATTGTAAGAGTGCTACGAATTATCACCGTTGTGCCTGCCTTAAAGAAAATTGTTGATGCTCTATTTGAGACTCTTCCAAGGGTAGGTTTTGTTGCACTTTTAATGTTCATTTTTATATATATATGGGCTGCCATAGGCACATTAGTTTTTGGAACTACAGATCCAGAGCATTGGGGCAATATTGGTCTAGCAATGCTAACACTTGCACAAGTTGCCACATACGACGATTGGGCAGCTGTAATGAAAGATATTATTGAAGTTTTCCCATGGGTTTGGATTTACTTTTTAAGCTTTATTCTTTTAAATGCTGTCATTATGTTAAATATGGTTATTGGAATAATTGTTGACGTAATGTCTCAGAAATCAAGCAGCGGTCAATTAAGTGCAGATGAGAATCAATAAATATCTGATTTTTTTATTATCTCTTACTCTATATTCTTGTGCTTACGAAAAAATCGTTAAAAATTCTATGTATGATTTAGATGAGTTTGATGCATGTTATTTAGATCACAAATCATCTTTAGATGAAAACAAACAAAAATACCTTGATATTCTTATAAAGCTAAGAAACTATAATTGTTCTCGCTATTATGAACTTTTTGTTAGAGGAACAATAATACAGGGCTACTAGAACCAAAAAATAAGAAGCAAAGGAGTAGATACCGCGATGATAAGAAGCTCCAAAGGTAGTCCAAGTTTCCAATAATCTCCAAATTTATAATTCCCTGGTCCCATCACCAATGTATTGCATTGATGACCTATTGGAGATAGGAAAGCACAGCTAGCTCCTATGGCAACACACATTAGGAAAGGTTCAGATGGGTAACCTAACTGATTTGCTATAGTAACCGAGATAGGGCCCATGATCACTGCTGTAGCAGCATTATTGATAACATCTGACAGACACATAGTAGCAACCATTAAAATAACTAAAGTGCCGACTAAACCAAATTGAATTGATTGAGTAGCTATAGCGGTAGCAAGAATATTGGTAAGGCCACTGTCATACAGTGCATCACCAATAGGTATCATAGCTCCAAGTAAAACAATTACAGGCCATTCAATATGCCTGTAAAGCATATTTGGTTTTAACAACTTAGAGGCAACAAAAGCCAAAACACATAGTAAAAAAGCTATAACAACATTTAAAAAATTAGTGATAACAAGAAGTAAACTTAATGAAAATAGACCTAGAGATAAAAGTACCTTCGAATCATCTTTAATTACATCAAGTTCTCTCTGCCATAAAGGCATTAAACCTAAATCCTGCATTTTTTCGCTAGTATCCTTTTGTTCTTCTCTCGTTGCCACAAGAAGCACATCTCCCGACTTGAAATGTTCATTTGATAAACTTCCCTGAAAATTTGTACCTTTCCTCCAAAGCCCTAAAATAGCCATTTGTCGTCCTGCCATCGTAGAAAAATAATCCATTGTTCTTCCGATTAACCTGGATCCTGGAGAAATCATAGTCTCAATTTCACCAAAACTTCCTGAATCTAAATCTTTAATTTCTGTTCTAAGAGTGAGTCCATATTTTTCTTGAATACCTGAAACTTCTTCTGGACTAACTTTTATGAGCAATATTTGTGATTCTTTTAATTCATCAAAATTACTTAATATCTCTCTTGCATCTGAAGATTCATTTACAGATCCAATAAGAACAATGTCAGATCCTAACTCTTTCCTAAACTCTTGAGTTCTTTTTCCAATGAGTTCACTATCTTTCTCGATTACCAATTCAACTAAATATTCATTTATGTCCACTAATGAGGATGCATCATTTTCTCCAGATCTATTTTTAACCAGAATAAATCCTAATAAAGCAATAAAAATCACACCTCCAATGCTTACTGGTAATCCAGCGTAAGCAAAATCAAAAAATTCAAAACCTTCATCTGAGTATTGATCTCTAAATTCAGAAATGATTATATTTGGTGGAGTTCCGATCTTTGTGTTCATACCACCCAAAATAGAGGCAAATGCGAGAGGCATTAAAAATTTTGAAGGGGACCAAGACATCTTTTGACATATTCCCAAGGTTACTGGCAAAAGCATTGCCATTGCGCCGATATTGTTCATAAATGAGGACAAAATAACTGCGATCCCCATAAGGATGACTAGAAATTGGAATTCGCTATTAGCAATTTGTTGAAGAAGATTACCAATTTTGCCAATTAATCCTGACGCTTCTAGACCTTTGCTAATTAATAATACTAAAGCAACCGTTATAACAGCAGGATGACCAAAGCCTATAAATGCTTCTTTTGCAGGCACAAAGCCCAGCACGACTAAAACCGCTAAACTGGTTAATGCAACTGCATCATAGCGATATTTTCCCCAAATAAACATCCCCACCATTACTAAGAGAATGCATGAAAGTATGATTTGATTGATGTCCATAAGAAGATAGTTACTTTACATCATGTTGATGCCAAGATCATGAAACTATCATATTTTATTAAAACCACACCGATCATAGATAAATTAAGGCTTTTTGACGGTAAATATAGTAAAATTTATATACAAAATAAGTTTTTGTTAGTTTGACTATGTGTCATTTTGACAATAAAATTCTCTTCTTTCTTAATTATGAGAAAAAAAGGGGAAAAACTTCATGGAGTGGGTTTATGAAGACTATAAACATGAAAACATTTAACAAGGTACTGATCCTTCCTTTGTTATTATTTGTATTGGCTAATTGCGCTGGTACTAACGTTACTACCTTTTCTTCTGCATCTATTATGCTTGATGACTTTATTGAACAAAACGGTGGAAAAGGGGCAGTTAATGACGAGACAATTCATTATCCTTTAGATATTCAAACCTTGTCTTGTTCAGAAATGCAAGCAAACAGGATAAGAATTTCTAATTTAATCAACAATTTATCTGAAAAAGTAGTAGAAAACGCTAACAGAAGCACTAGTTACTCTACCTATGGATTAACAAAACATGATCCACTGATCGGAACAAGTTTTATCGGAATCAGCTCTGTAGGTTTAAATCCTGAAGTTACAGAATATAGAAAACTCAAATTAGTGTTAGAAGAACTTAACACTACTTCTATCCTCAAGTGTACTCCACCTGAGGTAATGAGAACTCCGTAAATATTTACAAATTTAAAAGACCTTATGGCTATATAATTAATTATGGCCATTCGTTTTGCTTATCTGTCCAGTTTCTTATTTCTTCTTTTTTATGGAATTTTTGCTTTTCTAGGTATTAGCATTTCTCTTGAGCCAGGAATGGAGGTTGGAGGAGTATCAAGGTGGTGTGAAAGAGTTAGCGATAGTATTTTCAGAGAGCCTGTTAATACACTTACAAACTTAGCCTTTATGGTAACTGGCTTGATAATGTTTCATGTTCTTAATCGAGACAAAGAAAATATAAATACTTTCCATACCCTGACTCCAATAGCAATTTTATACGCATCTGCAGCCATTTTTTTAGGACCTGGATCATTTTTAATGCACGGCACTCATACAGAATGGGGTGGTTGGGCAGATAACTTAAGTATGGTTATGTATATTGTTATCCCTTGGTTATATAACTTCAAAGTAATGGCTAAATGGAGCGTAAGTACCTTCTTTAAAGTCTACTTGAGTATCATTGTTGCCTATGGTTTAGGTAGATGGTTTCTTGGCGATGGTATGGGAATAGGTTTTAGTGTTTACGGTGTATCTATAGGTGTGTGGGTTGTTTCTGAATTCTTATTTAAATATTGGAGTCAAAGAATGAGATTTTTGTCTGGTTTTATTGGTTTTCTTGTTGCTGCGATATTTGGAATTTATCCGCAAGAAATATTCAATAATCTTGAACAATATTGGTGGATTATATTTTTCTGGTTGCCTGGGCTCGTTTGCAATACTAAACCTGATTACGAACGAAAGCATTTCCCTTGGTTTTATGTTGGGATGTTTTTATATATTTCAGCTTTTATAATTTGGTTGCAAGGGTATCCAAATCAACCTTTATGTAATCCAGATTCATTAATCCAGCCTCACGGTATTTGGCATATATTATGCTCGCTGGCAACTCTTAGTTTCTTTATTTTTTTAAGAACGGAGCAAATAAAAAAAAGAGAGGCGTAGGCCTCTCTTTTTATTTTATTTACTTTTACTGTCCGGGCGTCCAGTCTTTTACTACAGCACTCATATTTACTCTTAATAAATCTCTAAAACTAGGAGCTTTTCTTAAGAATGTTTCATATTCTCTAGTAAGATTTCCTTGGTTCATATATCCATCTAAGTATGAGTCTAAAGATTTATATCCACAATATGCAAAATGTGTACCTGACTCTGATGGTTCAACTCCAGGACCCATAGCAACTAGTCCCCATGAACTAGGGCATTGACCTTCAGTGTTCATCAACTTTGAATAAGCGTTAGCATATGCTGCTGGGTCACTAACATTCATGATAAATATTTGGAAAACTTGATCTTCAGAAGGATCGCCTCCAGTAAGTAAAGGCATTCCGAGAGTTTGAAAAGTAGATTCTGAGATCGAGTTCATCTTTTGTAAAAATTTTGCTGCAGCTGGACATGATGCAAAATTGTTTGCCCATGCCATGTATGCCATTTTATTTGGATAAGTTACGATAATTGTATGAGTTGTATCATCATAACCGTTGAAAAACTCATTCATTAATCTTATGCCAGTTGTTTGTGGACAATTGGAAGCTGCATATTCATCCATTGCTTCAACGACAGCAAGAGGATTATCAGTATTTATTCCAAAAAATGCTTGAAATGGTCTTTCTTGACTTAAAGCAAAAGTAGAACAAAAAAGTAAAAAAGTTAAAAATATTTTCTTCATAATATCTCCTATATTAATTTTATTAATTTATAACATTAAAATAACTTATAAAATAAATAAATGTAAAAATTAGGAAAACAATTTAATAATAATACTTAAAAAGATCTAACTAATAATTTTGACAACAGGGGGTAGTGATGAGTGATGTATTAAAAAAGGAATATTTGAAGGAAGGTGTAATAGTCTTAATTCTTAACAGACCTCATGTTTTGAATAGTTTAAACAAAGAACTTGTAGATTCTTTGTTAGAAGCTTTTGATGATATTTATGAGAATAATTCAATAAGATCGGTAATTATCACTGGTGAAGGCAGGGGCTTTTGTAGTGGAGCTGATTTAGCTGGAGGAGGTTGGCCTAGCAACCCAGAATGGTCGCCAGGAGAGTCTACTGCTAATGCAATGGAGATAGGATTTAATCCTTTAGTTAGAAAGATTGTTGATTGTCCCAAACCAGTCGTCAATGCAATTAACGGTATATCTGCTGGCGGAGGTGTTGGTTTAGCGTTATGCGGAGATTTATTAATTGCATCTGAGTCTGCAAAATTCAAACTTGTCTTTGGACCTCAATTGGGAATTATTTCTGATGTTGGTGCTTCGTGGTTGATTCCAAATTTACTTGGCAGAGCAAGGGCAAATGGGATGGCTCTTTTAGGAGAAGATATAGATTCAATTAAAGCATTAAATTGGGGGTTAGTTTATGAAGTAATTCCTGATGATGAGCTAAAACAAAAGGCAATAGAGTATGCAATTCAATTAGCTAATGGATCTATTACAGGGTTAAAAGCTATTGTAAGAGCTCATGATAATGCTTTTAAAAGTACTCTCTTCGAGCAACTTGATTATGAAAGAGATACTCAGAGAATCCTTACTGATGGAGATGTATTCAAAGAAGGAGTAACTGCATTTATAGAAAAAAGGAAACCAAATTTTCGGGATATTGAATAAGTAAAAGTTTCCTTTTTGTCACAATTGATTTTGGAATCTAATTTTAAATTGGTTCATAATAATTTTAATAATATAGGAGATGTTAAATATGAAAAAACTTTTAATTTTAGTTACTTTTCTTGCATCGTCTTTTTCTTACACTGCTCCTATTTGGGCAGAGTTTCAAATAAAAGTAGATGACCCTATTAAAGCAGCTAGTATTGCTGCTGCAACAGACAGGTATATGAAAAGCGATTTTGTAAAAAATAATTTTAATGGATCTGTGCACTTGAATGCATATGTATCTAATGGAGATAATCCAGCAACTCATTCATTAGTTTGGTTATTTCCGAGCATGACTGATGCATCCGTCTTTCAAACTAAATCAATAGATCCTACAAACAGAGCTTCACAAGAGTTTTTTGCAGCTCTATCTCAAAATTCCGAAGCTACATCTGATTTAATGCATACCTTTGTTACTAACTGGGGAGATGCTTCTAATGACGATAGGGTTTGGGAAGTTCATAATTTTTACGCAACTGATGCTGGAAAAGTCGTAGATTTAACTAATAAAATGATGAAATCTATGGATGATTTTCCAGGTCAATTAGGTTTGTCTCAGAATACCTATGGTAACGGTGATACAACTCACGCCTTTACTGTCGGCTTTGAATCTATTGAAGAAATGGAAAATTGGCAGGATAAACTTGCCACTAATCCAGCTTTTAGTAAATGGTTGGTTGATATGGGTAAGACTGTAGAGTGGAAGGGTTCTGAATTAGTAGTGAATGCTGCTGTTTATGACTCTGCATTAACTTTAGAAGAATTCATTCAGTAAAAGTACCTAAAAAAAATACCCGTTTCTTGACGGGTATTTTTTTAGTCAGGTTTTTCCCAATGAAATTTAGGTAATTTACTAACGCCTTTATCAATCTGTTCAGACCATATATCAGATAATTCTTTAAAGAAAGGAGAATCAAGCTTAAGTTGTTCTTTAAAATCCAAATTAATTTCATCTTTCTTAAAGACAACTAAATCTATTGGAGGTCCTACAGTCAAATCAGATCTCATTGTAGAGTCTAAAGAAAGCAGTGCTACTCGTGCTGCATCACCCAGTGAAATATTTTGATAGATCATTCTATCGAGGATGGGTTTACCGTATTTAATTTCCCCGATTTGTAAATAAGGTTGATTATCAGACATATAAATAAAATTTCCTTCAGGATAAACAAGCAATAAATTTGGATCGTGCCCTTTTATTTGGCCACCAACTATAAAATAAGAACCAAGCAAGGCAGATCCTTGATTAAAATTTTCTTGGGTCTTAGATTGATATTCAACGTTTAGTTCACCGATATAAGTAGCAACTTCCTCTATATCTGCGCATGTATTTAAGTTTCTTACTAAGTTTTTGGAATCTAAATCTTTTTCAATTCTGTGGTAAACAGCTTGTGAGGTAGAAAGATTTCCAGATGTTAAAATTACAAAAGCTCTGTCTCCCACATTAAATGTAAACATTTTTGAGTATGTGCTTATGTTATCAAGCCCAGCATTAGTTCTTGAATCTGAAGCAAATACTAATCCATCATTTATTTTTATTGCTAAACAATAGGTCATTTTTTAATCTAAATGGATGTTATATTCGATAAATTAGAGATAAGTAAATAACAAAATGAAACTTTCATGGTCTAAGTATGAGCTATTTAAATCGTACGATGAGTATATTACACCAAAGCGCACTGTTAGAGGTCACTTAAGAAAAATTGGATATTTTTTTGAATCTCTTTCACATAATGATCTACAAGAACTTGATAGCGCAACAAAATCTGCCATCAAATCAATGGGTATCAATTTTCGAGTTTACTCAGATGAAGGTTCTGAAGAACGAACATGGCCTTTAGATTTTATTCCTAGAATTATAAAAAAAAGTGAGTGGAACATTGTCGAGAAGGGACTGAAACAAAGAACTAAAGCTCTCAATTATTTTATTGAGGATTGTTATAACGAACAAAGTTTTCTTAATTCTGGAATCATCGATAAATCTTTAATAATAAAATCTAAATATTTTTTAAGATTTTGTAAGGGCACTAAATTACCTAACAAATCTTGGGCTCATATTTCTGGTAGCGATCTCGTAAAAGATATAAAAGGAGACTTTCATGTTCTTGAAGACAACTTGAGAGTGCCATCAGGAGTATCTTATATGCTAGAAAATAGATACGTTATGAAAAGAGTTTTTCCTGATTTATTTTCACATTATGGCGTTTCTAAGATAGACGAATATCCCACCAAACTATATGAATGCTTACAGGATGCATCATTATCTAAATTAAAAAGACCTGAAATTGTTCTACTTACACCTGGAATTTATAACTCGGCTTATTATGAACATTCATATCTCGCGCAACAAATGGGGATAGACCTAGTCGAAGGTTCTGATTTAATCGTTAAGAAAAATATAGTTTATAAAAAAACAATCGAAGGACTTCAAAAGGTAGACGTTATTTATAGAAGAATTGATGACGACTATCTTGATCCTGAAGTAGGTAATCCATTTAGTGTTATTGGGGTAAAAGGATTAATAAGAGCCTGGAAGAGTAAAAATGTAGCTATTGTTAATGCACCTGGATGCGGTATTGCTGATGATAAAGCTGTTTATTCTTACGTTCCAGAAATGATTAATTTCTATTTAAAGGAAGAACCTATACTTCCAAGTATAAAAACTTTCATACTTGCAAATAAAAATGAAAGAGATTATGTATTTGAAAATATTAAAACAATGGTAACAAAACCTGTTGCAGAGTCAGGCGGATATGGAATATCAATTGGTAAAAACTTAAACGAAAGAGAACTACTTAAGCTAAAAAGATTAATAATGAAAGATCCTAAAAATTATGTTGCTCAACCTTTAATAGATTTATCAACATCGCCAACATTTAGAAGAGATTCGTTATTTCCAAGGCATTTGGATTTGAGACCGTTTATTCTTTCAGGTAAGCATACCTATGTGACAGTTGGGGGTCTTACTAGAGTCGCACTCAAAAGAGGCTCAACAGTTGTAAATTCTTCTCAAGGCGGAGGAAGCAAAGATACTTGGATAGTAGATGCATAATGTTAAGTAGGAGTGCAAAACATTTGTATTGGCTCGCCCGATACGTAGAAAGAGTTGAAAATATTGCAAGAATGATCGATGTAAATCTTGAACTAATTTTAGATTTTCCTGACGATCACTCTTTAAACTGGAAACCTCTCATTGATACTTTAGATATTAATGAATTATTTGAGAGTAAATATAAAAATTATAACGAAAACAATGTTTTAAATTTTTTGTTTGAAGATAAAAAAAATCTAAGTTCTCTTAATAATTGCCTAGAGATGTCTAAATATAATATAGAAACCATAAAAGATGATTTACCCAAAACTGCTAATGTGAGTCTGAATCATCTATATGATCATGTTCTTAGTCAGAAAATTTCAAAAGTTCATCAACGAAGGAAACTGCAACATATAACAAATATAGTTTCGATGACTCAAAATTTTTTTGGAGCTATAAATGATAATCTCTCTAGAGGTTATGAGTTTGAATTTATCAGACTAGGTAGATTTATAGAGAGGACAGATATGATATCCAGAATTATAGATTGCTTATGTATTTCAAAAAGTTCAAAACAAACTCATGATTTTTCTACTATGGAATGGATTAGCATGCTCTCAACTTTATCTGCTCAAGATGCATTTAGAAAAGAATCTAAAGGAGAAGCGAATAGGGGAGAAGTTATAACTTTTTTACTTAAGAATGACAGCTTTCCAAGATCAGTATTTCGAAGTCTAATCACTATTGAGGCATGTTTGAAAAATCTTCCTAAAAATACAAAGTTACTACAAATGATAAATAGGATTATCAATATTTCTGAGAAATCTAAACTACATAACTTTGATGATAAAAGACTACATTTATTTTTAGATAACCTCCAAAAAAATGTGTCTAAAATTGATTCTAAGATTCACAATACTTATTTTTAAAAAGTATTAGAAATAAATTTTTTTTTCGTCATAATTTAATTAACAAAGGAGAAAAAAATGAAAAAAATTTTATTTTCAATACTGATAACTATTTTTTCAGTCAATATATTTTCAGATGATCATGGGATAAAACCTGGAAATGTTGTAGCCGAATTTCACTACTTTGACGTAACCGATCCAATGTCTTTTGTAGCAACAGTTGATAAATTTGATGTATCTTCCTGTGCGCAAAACTGGCGAGAAAAATCAGGGGTAAATATTGGTCTTTATGCTCTTGGTGGAGGTGCTCATTCTCATCTTATACTCGTGGTGTACGATGATTTTGATCAAATGCAGATCGGAAGATCTATTTTTGGATCTTGCCAAGAATCGGCTCAAATGATCAAAAGCATGGATAATTACTCTAATTCTGATAAGTATTACAACTTTGTAACAGAATTGGCTCTTGAATCAGGCGATTGGAGAACCGATACAGTTTTTGCAAATGTTGACATAAAGGTTGAATCCGGAGAAGAGGCTAAATATTTGAAAGCTTGGGTAGATTTCATGGAATCTCAAGAAAGTGTCGGTTCTTTTGGAATTAACCGAATCCTCTTTGGAAATAAATACTACACTCATATGATCTATTTAGGTTCTAATTCCATGAGTGAACTTACAAATTCCATGAAAACTGCATTTAGTTCAAGAGACTATCAAACTTATCTAAATAAAGTGGAAGATATTCGAACGAATGTTCAAACAAGAATGGCACAATTTGTAAAAGCATATCCTAACGAAAGATAGGAACAGTATTATTAAAAAATACCCGATTTATTCGGGTATTTTTTTTATATAAAGAAATTAGAAAGATTCACTGAAAAGTGATTTTAAGTTTTTATCTTCTTTTATTTTTGACTTTAAAATTTTTTTACCTTTATCCAATATTTCATGATCATAGTTGATGATAGAACTGTTAAAACTTTTTTTAGCTTTCACCTTTTTGAAATAATCTTCAAGAAAAGGTTTATCTCTAAATAATATTTCGTCCCATCCTACTTCTTCAATTCTATGAAGAATAACCGCCCAACTAATATCTGCTAATGTAAATGAATTATTGATAATCCAATCTTCTTCTTTTGTCTTTAAATGATTATTTAGTTCAAGTAGGTGATTGTTAATATTCTTTAATGATCTTTTAATTAACCTTCTGATAGGAGAACTACTCGAGAAAGCTTTATATCCAAACATCTTAAGAATAATAAAAAGGAAAACCCTTATTTTCAACGGATGATTTATTAAACCAAAAAGTATTTTGTTGATATTTATATACTTAATCATTGAAGCAAAAAGTGGAAAAGTCAAAGCGCCTATACAGTTTCCTGCATATATATCTTGATTTTCCATTGGATCTCCAACCATAGAAGATTTTTTTACCCAATAGTTCATTGAAGTTTTATCTTTTTCATTATCAGGAATAAGAGAACTTGAAGAAGATTCTTTAGTTAAATAGTAAATTTGTTCGTGCGATTCATAAATTGGATAACCTTCATGAAGTAAAACTGGGACAGTCGCACCAGGATTAATTTTTAAAAATTTTTTAGAGGCAACTTGATATTTACCTGTTTCTATTAAATCAATATGTTCCTGATCATATACTATTTCTAATTCTTCAAGGCACAATCGAACTTTACGAGAACAAAGCGAAAAACAATTATGATAGAGAATCCATTTTTTATCTGTATCAATAACTTTAAAACTTTGTTTTCCTTCTCTAGCCACGTTTTATTTTTTTCCTGATTGAATAGATAAGGAGAATCGCTAATAAGATAAACAAGATTGCATAGGTTTTATTTGCTAACAATAAAATCCATATAAATATAAGAGTTCCGATAATAGGGGAGGGCTTCTCTAACAATTCAAAATCGTAATTTAACCAAGGAGTTCCACTCTCTTCAGATAACATCCTATCCCCGTGAAGATAAAGATAACTTGCATCAGGATATCCTTGTAGATTTCGTTTAGGAATTTTATTGAGAGTTTCCTTCATTCGATCAAAAATATCAGGATAATCTTTTGATAAATCATACTCTTCAAGTGGATCCTCTATGATATTAAATAATTCATAGTAATTAACTGAGTTACTTCCAGCTGGACCTTTCTTAAAATAAAGCTTCCAGTCTTCATTGAATAAGGCTATTTCTTCAAAAGCTACACTGGCAGCTAAAACTGAATTTTGGGGTTTATCAACAGTACGATTAAGAAAAGAATCCCATCTACTGGTACCTTCAAAAAAACTGTTTTCATAATCGATTTCAGCTGCACTCAATAAAGTTGGTAAGACATCCTGTATGAAAAAAAACTGATTAGAAGATTCATTTTTAAATTTACCTTCCCACATCATAAATGCCGGAACCCTTATACCTCCTTCGTATGCTGATCCTTTACTACCTTTTAATCCTCCGCTGCTTCCTTTAGCATTTAATAATTCTGGAACAACTACTGCTCCAATTGGATCAATGTCAAAAACAGGACCATTGTCACTAAAAAAAAGTATCAGGGTATTTAACGAAAGCTTTTCATCTTTTATGCTATCGATGATTCTCCCAATTTGTTTATCTAGAATACTAATATTTGCTGCATAAATTCTTTCTTTTGGATCATCAATATATCCAAACTTTTCTATGTTCTCATAAGGTGCTTGAATAGGGGTGTGAGGAGCATTGAAAGCTACATATAAGAGTAAAGGTTTGTTATTTTGTTTATTTTGTATGACTTTTATTGCTTCGTTCGCAATTAGGTCTGTTGAATAACCTTCTTCTTTTAAAGGCACACCATTCTTATGCCAATCAAGTCTTCCTGAAATTGTATGGTTAAAATAATCGATCCCCCCATTCATAAAACCATAGGTTGTATCAAAACCTCTTTGACCAGGTAAATATTCTTTAGAGTTCATTCCTAAGTGCCATTTTCCAACTAAAGCTGTTTGGTATCCCGCTTCTTTGAAATACTCAGGTAGTATTTTGTACTCAAGTGGAAGCCCCGTGGGACTTGTAGAAGGATTACTAATTGGTCTAAGAATACCTACGGAATATGCTTCTAGCCCTGTCATTAAGGATGCTCTTGTAGGACTACATATTGGATTTGAATAAAATCGATTTAACTCCAAACCTTCATTCACGAACCTATCTATGTTCGGAGTTGGAATAATGCTTTCATGATATGAAACGTCGCCCCAACCCAAATCATCAGAAACAATAATGACAATATTTGGCTTTTCGTATGGAAAAATAGAATTAGAAAAAAAAAGGAAACAGAGAAGTGTAAACCTTAAATTTTTAACCAATTGACTCTAAAAAGTTAGCTAAATTCTTTCCTATTTGATCAGGAGAAGTTTCCTGAATAAAGTGATTTCCTTTTACGGTTACTTCTGTAAGATTCTTCCAGCTTCTTACAAATTCTCTCTGATCACCAATAAGGATTGATCCTGGATCAGCATTAATAAAAAGTTTAGGAATATCAGAATCTTTATGAAAGTCTGCATTCTTTTGTACTTCATCAACAACCTCGGGAGGTTCTCCCTCAAGAGGAATTTGTCTTGGCCAGGTTAGAGTAGGGCGCCTATCTTCTCCAGCATTAATAAAGGGCCTTCTATATTCATTTTTATCATCTTCGGAAAGATTGGGTGCATCCAAGAATAAAATCTTCTCAACAAAATAATTCTTTTCAAGAATTAACTCTTCACCTGCTTCAGATCTATAGAGACCAAAGATTTTTCTTGCCATTTCAGGCCATTGATCCCAAACCATAGGCATTACAATTGCTTCCATGAAGGTTATGGATTTTATTCTCTCAGAATTTTCTCTTGCAAATTGAAAACCCATAGCAGATCCCCAATCATGGATTACTAAATGAATATTATTTTCAAGATTTATTTCTTCCAATAAAGAAGTTAAATAATCATATTGACCATGGTATTTGTAATCAGGATCATCCACTTTGTTAAGTTTTTCTGAGTCTCCCATACCAATAAGATCGGGTATTACTATTCGACCTAATCCTTCTACATGCGGAGCTATATTTCTCCACAAATAAGAAGAGGTTGGATTTCCATGTAAAAAAACTATTGGATCTCCTTGACCTTCGTCAACATAGGCCATTTCTTTCCCCTTAATTTTGATTTGTTTTTTCGGGTACATTTTTTAAATTAATGCTAGTGCCATCATAATAAGGATAATTATCGAAGAAAGCCAAACTAGCGTTCTTATGATACCTATCCCAGCCATATATAAAGCTCCATGAGCTATTCTTAATATTAACCACCACATTGCTAAACCACTAATATCTACTTCGGCTGCAATAGACCAAACTGCTAATGCAAGAAAAATTGGGAGGGTTTCTTTTAAGTTATCTTTTGCTTTTGTAGCTCTGGAAAGCATTAAAGAGGGCGGATGTTCTGGCTCATTATCTCTATTAGAAATTTGCCAATTTACATTTTTTGAATTTAACATCATTGGAATAAGCCAAATTTGAAATAAGGCCAAGAGTAAGATAAATCCTAATATCATTTCCATAATTTTCTCCTTATTATGAATTAAGTATAAGTTATTTTTTTAAATAAATTAAAGTAGTTTTCAATTTACTATTTTTCCTTATCGTCTATGATCATTTGATGAAAATTACTCATTTTTTTCTCTCTGTTCTTATTTCAATTAATTTATATGCAAACCAAGAGATAGTTACTTTAGGTTTTGGCTCTTGTCTTCATCAAGACCGAAGCATGGCTATTCTTGATACCATAGAAAAGAAAGAATTAGACCTATTTATGTTCATTGGAGATAACGTATATGGAGATCAAGAAGATGGAGAATTAGATAAACTTATCAGAACTTATAAACAACAATACAATAATTTAGAAGATTTTTTAAAAAATGTAAGTACAGAGTTTATCTGGGATGATCATGATTTTGGATTAAACGATGGTGGTTCAAATTATCGTTACAAAGACACAGCAAAAGAACTTTTCTTAGAGACTTGGCAAATTCCTAAGAACGATCCGCGCAGACAAAGAGATGGACTCTATTTCGATAAAATGGTTGAAAAAAATGGTCTGAAAATTCATTTAATATTTTTAGATAATAGAACGTTTAAATCTGAATGGAAATTAACTGATGAATTCAATAAAGAAGGAAAAGAGAGATATGTAGAAGATTTCAATCCTGAAAAGACATTATTAGGTAAAAAACAGTGGAGTTGGCTAAAGGATAAATTGAAAGTAGATAGTAATATAAAAATTATCTTATCTAGTTTACAGATTTTGAGTTTAGGGCACGGTTGGGAATCATGGGATAAGTTTCCCTTGGAAAGATCAAGATTTTTTAATCTCATAGATGAATCTAATGTATCCAATTTTTTCATACTGTCTGGAGATAGACACAGAGGTGGTTTTTATCAGTTTAAGACAGCTGATAATAAAAATATCTATGAATTTACATCTAGTTCATTGAATTATCCAATACCATTTAATACAGAGGAGGAAGGTCCACTGAGGATAGGTTCAACTTACCGAAAAGCTAACTTTGGTGTTGTACGTATATTTGAAGACGAAGTCGTTATGGAATTAACTTCACATACAGGGAAAGTGGTCAATTCTTTAAACGTAGCTATTAATTAGATTTGTATAAAACCGATCCACAAGTAGAATAATATTTTGAAAAAAAATATTTATCATGGATTTTATTCTAACTTATTTGAATACTTTGATAGCTTCACTAGCTGCACTGGCTGGTATTGTCTCGATTTATTATTTAATAAGAGAAATGCAGGAACAAAACAAAGTTGCCAGAGCCAATGCAAGACAAAACGTTGCTGATAGTCATCAGGAAATAGCTTTGAAAGGTATGACTCCAAGAATGGTAAAAATCAAAATGAAACTTAGAAATAATGAAGACCTTACTCCAGAAGAAGATGCTGCTTATGTCACCTACTTCAGTATTATGCTGAGATCAAGAGAAAATCAGCATTATCAATATTCTATAGGCATGATTGATCCAGGAGAGTGGGACAATTATTTGAAATCCTTCAAAACCTTATTTAAGTCTGAGTATCATCTAAAACTTTGGAGTTTTATGAAGGAAACCTTCAACGAAGATTTTATTAAAATTGTGGATGGAATTATAAATGAAAATAATTGAAGCAGAACAAGCCAAATACTTAATCAAATCTCTTCAGCATCATCCAAGTCCCTATATTATTTTTGATAAATCAAACGGGGTTGAGTGGCTAAATAACTCCGCACAATACATATTTAGCCTTCAAATCGACGAATCTATTTCAATTGGAAACATCAGTAGTATTAATAAGAATTCTGTTAAAAACGAGATTGCTAGTTCATTTGATACAGACATAGAGGTTAAACTAAGAAATATAGAGTTTTATTTGAGAACTAGAATTCATGAGATTCCTTTTGATACAAATTCATCTTTTTTTCTAATTGAAGCTCTAGCAAATTCTGAAGACGCTTTAGATGCACTTAAAGAAACAATAAGCTGTCTAGAAAATGATCGCATCAGTATGGCCTTTCAAAAACAAGTAGATTTAGAAACAGGAAAAATTGTTGGAGTTGAGTCTCTTTTAAGGTTATTAGATGAAAAGGGTAATATTATTTCAAATGATAAATTAATACCTCTTGTTGAAGGAGAGCACTTATTTTCTTTGGTTGTCTTAGCTTCGTTAAAAAAACTTAAAGAGTTTTTTAGTTTTGCTAATAAAAATAATATCAAAGGTTTTACTACTTATTTAAATGTTTCTGCATACACAGTCATGCAAGACAACTTTACGAAATTGATTCTAAATTTTGTAAAAGAAAATGGTTTGGAAAAAGATCAATTAGGCCTTGAAATAACTGAAACAGCTGAATTAGAAGATAGGAATAAAGCTGCATTTGCTTTTGAAACATTAAAAGAAAACGGAGTTCCTCTGGCTTTAGATGATTTTGGAGCTGGATATTCTTCTCTAAGTTATCTAAGAGATTTGCCAATAAGTCTAATCAAACTTGATAAAAACTTTGCAAATACAATTGATTTATCAGATACAAAAGAACTTATTAAATTTGTTGTAAATATTTCAAATAATTTGAAACTTGATATGTTGGTTGAAGGTATAGAAACTTTAGAACAAAAGAATGAATTTATGCATTTAGGTTGCAAAAGGGGTCAAGGATACTTTTTTCATAGACCAGAATTTTTAGAGACTTTTATAGAAAATAATAATGAATAATTCATCAAAACCTTCAAAAGGTGCTGAAAAAATTCTCTTGGCACAAATTAAACAAGAATTTTCAGCTCCAGCAGAAGCTATAGAACATTACATAGAAGTGGTAGAACAGTTTGCAAAAGAAAATCATCTAAATGTATCTTCTGAGATAAATCAAATCAAAGATTCCGAAAAGAAACTTCTTAGCCAATACGAGGATGCTTTCAATGAAAATACTTCCTTAAATAGCGAAAAAAAATCCTCAGAAGAATATTCTGTCTTGCGCCACAATCTAAGAACACCTCTCAACGCGATTATTGGATATAGCGAAATTCTTATAGAGGATTTTGAAGAGGATTTGTCCGATGAAATAATTAAAGATCTAGAATCGATTTTAAATCTTTCCAGAGACATCGAAAAAGCAATCGAAAGATTTGTTGATTTTATTAGAGGGGAGTTATCTGAAACAGAGGTGATTGATTCAGATCAAGGACAAATTGAAAATGCTGAGTCCCTTTTTAAATCCCTGGGTGATATTGATTACAGTTTAGAAATCGAAGAACATCTTCAAAATTCTGATGTTCTCATTGTTGATGACAACGTTACTAATTGTGAAGTTCTAGCACGAAGACTAAGTCAAAATGGATTAAGTTGCAGAATGGCTTATGATGGAACTACTGCTATTGAAGAGGTTGAAAAGAAGACACCTGATCTCATCTTATTAGATGTAATGTTGCCAGATATAAATGGCTTAGAGTTGCTTAAAAAATTTAGAAAAAAAAATAAAATTGATTCACTGCCGATAATAATGGTTTCAGCCTTCAACGATGTTGATAGCGTTGCAAAATGTATAAAACTAGGAGCATCAGATTATTTACCAAAACCACTGAATGGCACAATCTTAATGGCCAAATCTATTGCAAATTTGGAAGCAAAATATTTTCGTTCCAGAGAGCAAGAACTCTTAAAAGAATTACATATACGTGCAACAACTTGTCCTTTGACTGGTATTTCTAACAGAAAAGTAGTTTTTGATAAAATTGACAAAGCCTTTAAAAAAACTAAGAAAAAAGATGATTACGTTTTTAATATTCTTTCAATGGACATAGATTTCTTTAAATCGGTCAACGATACTTATGGTCATCCCGGAGGCGATGAAGTTTTGATTGCCATAGCAAATAAATTGAATAGCTCTTTTAAAACCAATCTTGTAGGAAGGGTAGGAGGTGAAGAATTCATTGGGGTTATAGATAAACTTGAGAACCTTTCAGTCTTTGATTTCTGTGAAAATATTAGAAAAGAAATAGTTGATTTACCGATAAAATTTCAAGATCATAATATAAAGGTTACTATGAGTGGAGGTCTTGCTTCATCTACTGAAATAGAGAACTTAGAAGATTTGATTAATTTAGCTGATGAAAGACTTTATAAAGCTAAAAAAGGGGGGCGTAATCAAATTATTTTTCAATAAATAGGAGATTGAAATGAAAAAAATACTATACGTCGAAGATAACGAAATGAATCGTGATATGTTAAGTCGAAGGCTTACGAGACGCGATTATGAAGTAATTTTTGCTTTTGACGGTCAAGAAGGTTTAGACAAAATGAAATCTGAATCACCCGATGTTGTCCTTATGGATATGGGTTTGCCTGTCATGGATGGTTGGGAAGCAACAACTAAAGCCAAGGCTGATCCTGAAATTTCTGACATTCCCATAATTGCTTTAACAGCACACGCTATGGAAACAGACAAACAAAAGGCTCTTGATTGCGGAGCTGATGATTTTGATACGAAACCAGTGGATTTTAAAAGACTTTTAGAAAAAATCGAGTCTAATATCAATTAATCATTTAGAACTTTGGAGATCAAATTCGGTAATTGGTTTATCGACACCTCATCTTTTTTTAATAATCCTTCAACATTCGTTTTTAATAACTCTTCTTGAACTTCATTTAATTCTTTTCCAGAATAAACTATAACATTGGGTTTAGATTTAAATTCCATCGTCACAAATTTTTCTAAAAATTCAAAGCCATCCATTCTAGGCATTTCTAAATCTAGGACTATTAAAGTAGGGTCATTTACTAGCTGATTCAATCCTTCGTTTCCATCTTTTGCTGTTATGGCTTTAAAGCCATTATCTTCAAGAGCACGGGATAAAATATCTCTAGTATTTTCATCATCATCGACTACTAAAATAGTATTGTTCTTTGATTCTTTTGAGACGAATTTTTTTACTATATCTAAAAATTTATTTCTTTCGATAGGCTTTGTTAAATAGTCATCGGCTCCAAGAGAAAAAGCCAATGATTCTTGTGACATTTGAGACACCATAATGACCGGTATGTCTTTAATAGATTCATCTGATTTACATTCTTTAAGGATAGACCAACCATCTCTTCCAGGCATTAGAACATCTAATAGAATAAGTTTTGGTTTTGTTTCGCGGATCATATTTAACCCTTGCTCACCATTTGTAGCTCCCAACATGGTCAATCCTGCTTTTTTAATCGTTCTTTTCACAAGATCATGCATAGCAATATCATCGTCGATGAGGACGCATAAATTTTCACCTGCTAAAGCACTTACTTCTTCATTTTCAAGGTCTTCAGCCTCTTCACAGATTCTAGGAATAAAAATTGTAAAAACAGATCCTTTACCTTTTTCAGATGAAACTGTTACTCCTCCGCCCATAAGCTCGGCAAATCTTTTTGAAATTGGAAGACCCAGACCGGTACCACCATGAGTTGCAGATGTCGACCTTTCCGCTTGCTCATATTCTTCAAATACCTTCGAAACGCCTTCTTGACTCATCCCTTCACCATCATCTGTGACTTTGAATTCAATCATCTCTGTGCCGTCCTTATCGAAAGTGCTTACATTGAGAGTTACTAATCCACCTTTAGTAAACTTAAACGCATTGCTTAAAAAATTTGTGACACATTGTCTTAATTTTGTTTCATCTTGAGTCATTGAACCTATTGCTTCCTGAACTTCAATTTTGAATCCATTATCATTCTTAGCAGCTAAAGGAGCATTAATGTCTCGTAAAGTTTCAACAACTTTCTCAATTTCAAAACTGGTGAGATACAATTCCATTTTTCCTGATTCAATCTTTGATAAGTCAAGAATATTATTAATAAGAGAAAGTAAATGTGTTCCGGATGTGGTTATCTTTTTCAAATCAGGCATTAAATCGTCATAGCCCAAGTCTTCACACTCTTCGTACAACATTTCCCCATAACCTAAAATAGCATTTAATGGTGTTCTTAATTCATGACTCATATTTGCAAAAAACTTACTTCTTTGTTCATTTGCTTCTAATGCTTCGTCTCTAGATTCTTCCATTTCTTTTGTTCTCGTGTCGATAAGTACTTGAACCTCTTCAGCCATTCTGGTGAAAGCTACCGTCATTAATTCTATAGAGGCTTCTTCTCCTTCTTCATCAGAACTTTCTTTTGCTAAAGACTTCATTTTATTTATATCATTTAAAATTAGTGTCCTGGAATCGCCTTCTAATTCATCAGCTAATATAGTCATTTTTTCTATGATTGCTGTGTCTCTCTCTTTTCTTCTACTTGCTTGTTTAGCTCTTATATCTTCCATTTCATTCAAATGGCCTCTATAGATTTCTAAAGCTTTAGCTAATTCTCCAACTTCATCGTCTTCCGATCTAAAAATACCTTTTCTTTGTGGCATTGTTTTAGAGAGATCTCCGCTTGTTAAAGCTTGTAATACTTCAATAGCCTTATTAACTGATCCAAATATATTTGCTGAAATCGTCGAAGTTATCGCAATTACAAAAATCATTACGACTATTATTAAAACCAATATGTAGGTCAAGATAGAATTTTCTTGATCAATACTAGCTTTTTCATTTCTGAAGATAAAAAACTGAGCCTTATCTGAAGATAAGTATGAACTTAAAGGTAAAAGGGTAATTGAAGAACCTAGAGAGGCATCACGAGCAGAAGTTCTATTTCCAAAATCATTTAAGTTAACATTAGCTTTATCTACATGATCCTTAAGATTGGAAATTCCATAGTTTGTTGTTTCATAGGATCCTAAATCAGTTTCGAAACTTGCGTAATCATCTCCTAAAGAGATAACTCCGTCATTAGTTTGGACTGCAGTTACCAATTCAAATTCATCACCAAAGGTTTCCATGGATTTTCTTATATCAATTCCTAAAACAATAATTGCTTCTGCATCCCTTGAGAAAGCTTTGACAGGGAAAGCCATGATTTGATTTAACGTACTTATTTCACCTCCCGATGTGTCTTCTATAATTTGCAGTGATCTTCTAGGCCTAGAAGAAGCATCCGATAGATATTTATTTAAATCATTGAGGTATTCTGGCTTAGCGCTTGGATTACAAGCATCAACTCCAGATAAATCTAGAGCAGAACTACAATAAAATCTTTTACCATCAGGATAATAAGCTTTTACAAAACTCAAATTACCCTCGTCTAAATCAAATTCGAACATTAGATCTAACAAATACCCTGATTCACCAATATTTTTATCAGAAATAAATTGAATTAATGGATTACTATATTGATGATCTGGGGAGGAAAGCTCTTCTTCTGGAAAAATTTCAATTTCAGGATCCCAAAAATTACCTTTTTCTCCTGTTTGAGGCAGCCAAGCATTGATAGAATCAAAAGAAGTTTCTAAAGTTTGAAACCAGGCAGATTCATAGGTTGAGACAAGAGACTCGCTAGAAAATGATCTTTGGATGTTTTCTCTATAGTTGTATAAAAAAATAAGAGAAAGGGCAAGTATTACATTACCTATTAAGCCAATTAAAATTAATGTGGTTCTTATACGCATAATTGCGCATTATCTTTATTTTTCTGCGGTCAAGAGAAAATTTATTTTTACTTGAACATCATTGACTTGAACTGGAACGCTATCATAAGTAGAAGGTTCGTATATCCATTTCCTTATTGATTTCATCGCTGCTCTGTCAAATAAACCTGCTGGTTCACCTTCTAGTACGTAGGGATCAATTACAGAACCATCTTGATCAACGTCAAATTCTATTATCACGTATCCTTCTCGTTCGAGACGCAAAGCTTTTCTGGGATAGGTAGCTGGCGCTTGGTAAGACCTTGAAACTTCTATCTCAATAGTTTCTCCGTCAACTGTAATGTAGCCAGTGTCAGCGATAACAATAGATGGAAGTGCTAGACTCAAATAAACTGGCAAAAATTTTAAATTGAACAATCTTCTATGGAAATTCATTTTTTAAACTCCTTAAAATGGATTATTATAGTGTATAGGGTAATTAATTCCACTTTAAAAATAAATGTCTTTAATATCAGAACTTCTTTTAAATCAGAGGTATTGGGAAATCTTTTCAATTTCAGAAAATTCTTCCATAGAGGATGCTTGTAAAATCCTATATAAAAATAAAATTGGAGCCTTATTAGTATATTGCGGTAAATCTGACGATCCAAATAATCTAGTTGGGATCATTACAGAAAGGGATGTTATTGAAGATATTTCTACGAAAGGAGCCGCACACTTGCAAAGTCAAATTAAAGACATTATGTCTTCTAAAATAATTAAAGTTTCTCCAGAGAACTCCACAGACGAAGCAATGGATTTAATGATAGATAATCAAATCAGACATCTTGCAGTAATGGAGAATGATAAGTTATTAGGTGTTGTTTCTATGAGAGACATTGTAAAAAAATTCAACTAGTTTTCTAGTGAACGCCTCAGACGCATTAATAAAAACACTAGTTGCCAATGGCTTGGAAGTTATTTTTGCAAATCCTGGCACTTCTGAAATGCAATTAGTAGTTTCAATAGACAATAATCTAGAAATAAGACCAGTATTAGGATTATTTGAAGGAGTACTTACTGGAGCCGCAATAATTAGTGATTTTATTAACGGTAAACCTGTAACCGATTTAATCAGATAGACATTAGAAAAGATATTTTTTTACTAATATCCGCTTATCTACTTATCTGGCATGGTTTATATAGATTATTAGGTTGATAATATTGATTCATATATATTCGTATAATATATATTATGTAAAGTAATTAATATTAGACAATCTCCATATAAACGACTGAATACCCTTCTTTTATAGTGCATTCAGTGATTTCAGAAAATCCATGTTTTCTATGAAAGTTAATAGATAACTCATTAGGTGGTTTTGTATTTACCTCTGCGCATATCGGTATATTAAATTTATCTTTAATTGATAATAATTGTTTATATAGAGTACTTCCAATACCTGAAGACTGATATTTATTGGCTATCGCAATACGATCAATGTAGATAAATTTATTATGTCTTTCTTGAAAAAATTTATAGTTGATAGATTGGTAATTAGTGTTTTCTCTAAGACAGATGACAAAACCCAAACATATGCCCTTCCTTATGAATCCATAAGAAATATTTGATATTTTAATTAAGTGTATAAATTCATTTAAAGATACAGATCCAACTTTAGGAACTTGTTGTTGATTTATTTCGAAGAATGATGAAAAGATTTCTACGTCTTGATTAATTTTTAAATTAATTATTTCCAAATTTAAGATCTTGGAAATAAACTAAGCAAAAATTCTGAAGTTGGGTTTTTCAATATATCTTTTACCGTTTCTTCATACAATGCATGAGAATAGAAAAATTATTAATGGAGCAAATAGATGTAATTTTTTAAATTTAGTCATTCTTTGAAGGAATAACTGTTTCAATATTTAATTGCCCTTTTAATCCAGCAACTCTGTGTTGTGCACTTTTTATATAATCTGGATCAGAAATCATATCTAACATTGCTTTCCTGTTTGGATAAGTAGCTATCGCAACAGA
This sequence comes from uncultured SAR86 cluster bacterium, assembly GCA_902570035.1. Classification (GTDB taxonomy): domain Bacteria; phylum Pseudomonadota; class Gammaproteobacteria; order Magnimaribacterales; family AG-339-G14; genus CACNYO01. The sequence continues at coordinate 24,383 of CACFWO010000004.1, forward strand.
ATCCCAAAGTTCTTCCACTTCGCCCAACATTAATCTTTTTACATCAGCTCCAAATATAGCCTTTGCCCCTACTCTAGCTAGATGATGTTGTACCTCTTCAGAATAAATAGCATAAGCCTCTCTTCCCGATAAATCTGTTTCTCTTTTATCTGGATATTCAGCTTTATCTTTAAACTTGAGAAGATTCACCATATAGATTGGCTCATCATTACCTGTTTCAAGAAATTCTTCCATTTGATCATCGTTTGGCATTACTTTATTTTCAAATTTCATCAGACAGCTTGTTTAAGTTTTGATTGAATAATTTCTTCAGCTTCATTTACTATCCTATCAATAAGTTCTTTTACACTAGGGATGTCATAAACCAAACCTGCAACCATACCGCACGACCAAGCTCCAGCATCCATATCGCCGTCCATCATGATCGTTGGATAGACTCCTGCAACTTCATCCACAATATCAGAGAATGTTAGCTTATCTCCAAGAGCTTTTTCTTTTTCCATCAATCTATCAACTGCAGGATTTGCTAATACTCTCTCGGTGTTAGTAAGAGACCTCATAATTAACCTTGTATCCAATTCAGAGGCATTTACGATAGCTTTTTTGACATTTTCATGGACTGGGGCTTCTTCAGTAGCTATGAATCTAGTTCCCATATTCATCCCTTCTGCTCCTAAAGCCATTGCTGCAACTAAACTTCTAGCGTCAGCCATTCCTCCAGAGGCAACAAAGGGAATTTCTAATTCATCTGCTGCTCTAGGCAACAAAATAAAATTAGGAATATCGTCTTCGCCTGGATGGCCTCCACATTCAAATCCATCGACCGATATAGCATCACATCCCACGCTTTGAGCTTTCAAAGAATGTCTTACAGATGTGCACTTATGGATAACTTTAATCCCAGCATCTTTTAAGGCAGGCATATATTCAGCAGGGCTCCTTCCAGCTGTTTCTACTATTTTAACTCCACCTTCAATGATAACTTTAATAAGGCCTGGGTAGTCTGGTGGTGTTAAAGAAGGTAAAAAAGTTAAATTCACACCAAAAGGTTTATCGGTCATATCCTTACATTTTGCTATTTCATTTGCTAACTTTTCTGGAGTACCTTGAGTAAGACCAGTGATTATTCCTAAGCCACCAGCATTCGATACAGCAGCTGCCAATTCAGCAAATCCAACATAGTGCATTCCACCTTGAATAATGGGATGCTCTATATCAAAAAGTTCAGTAATTTTTGTTTTCATAACTCTCCTAGTTAATTGACGTAATAATAATTTCTTTCGAATCTACAGGTAATATAACCATTGTTCCGTCGTCAGATAAAGTCCAATTTGTAAGAATATCATCTATTCCTCTAGTAAAAATATCTGCAACTAAATTTGTCCTTGGGGCAGGAATTAAATGGTAATAAACAAGATGGCCAACGTTTGCTTCTTTCGCTAGATTCGCAACTTCAATAGTGTTGGTATGGTAATTTTGTATATCTACAATAGCAATCCTGGAAGAGGAGTTCTCTGGAAGAGCGTTATACATCATGTCTAAGGTACCTTTATGAAAGGCCTCATGGAATAAGACATCAACATTCTTTGAATTATTTAAGATTGTTTCTGAGTAAATAGTATCACCGCTCAAAACTATAGATCTTCCTTTATATTCGATCTTAAAGGCTAATGAAGGATCGATCGGTTTATGGTCAACTAAGAAAGCTGTAATTAAAATTCCGTTAGATTCGTATACTGGGATGCTAAAATCAGTAATTTCGTATCCATCAAAACCTGCTGTATCTAAAGGAGCAAATTGATCGCCATGATGGTCATTACGATATTTCCAATCTAAAGAATAGGCTTCAGTAAATCCGTTAAGAACCTGATTTATCCCTTCAGGACCGTACACTTTTAATTTAGACTGTCGACTAGTTCCAACCCAATTCCACATATGTATTTCAGGAAGTTCAGCAATATGATCAGAGTGAAGATGAGAAATGAAAATACTATTTAATTGGTCTAAGGGAACACGCCAATTTCTTAAATTATCTATACTTTTATTCCCGACATCAAAAATGAAGGTTTCCTCTCCGGCTTTAATCATTACGCAAGTCTCTGCTCTAGTTGGATGTGGTAGAGGTGACTTTGAACCACACACCAAAGCACTTAAAGAATCTTCTTCTGGAAAAATATTTGGTGCGGTGCTTATTAAGCTTTGAGCAAGTCGTTGAAACAATGCATCTTGTACAGCTGGAACTCTAGTTAAAAAAAATAAAATTCCAGCGATTATAAAAATAATCAAAATTAGGTAGGTAATAATTTTTTTCATATTAGGATTTCCTTTTTAAAAGAGAAGTAATAAATAAAATTAACAAGAAAGTCGTGACAAAAGGAGCAGATTCAATTCCTGGAGTTGTGCCGGTTTTATATTCAGCTAAATTAAGAGGAGAATTTGAAGCATTTATAACTCTAGCTGACCACTCAATTAAAAAAACTAAAATAGCTAAAGGTAAGAGAGACTTATATCTAAAAAGGATTACCCAAGCAAAAGCACAAAATAATAATTGAATTAACCCCCATAGCGAAAAAAACGCATAGATAACTGGCATTGGATCAGGAGAGCCATCTATCACTATTATATTTGCTATACCGTGCAGACCAAATTCTACGTAGAAGAGATGAATAATTGATCTCCAGGTCATTAATAAAAGAAAAGGAATAAAAATGTAAACCACCAATCTAGAACCAAGATAATTATTATCAGCAATCTTGGGAAACAACATAGCAAACATGAGTTATTACTCTTTTATGAAATCAATAAGAATATTTGATAGTTTTTTTGCCTTAGTCCACTGAAAAAAATGCCCTCCTCCTATATTCGGTGCACTTGTTGCATTAGGACACATTTTCAAGACGTCTTTTTCGGCTCCATTAGTTACTGGATCATCGCCCGCAAAGACACTTAAAAAAGGTTTCTGCCAACTTTTATAAAATTCTCTTGCTTTCTTTTGCGCTTCTAATGATTGATCAGGAATCATCGGTACATGACTAGGCATGGCTCTAGGACCCATTTTATAGGACGGATCAGGGAAAGGTGCTTCGTAAGCTTGATCAAGATTTGATTTAAATGGAAATAGTTTTCTTAAGCCAAGTCTAAGAAATATAAAATAAATTAAAAATTTGATGCGTGAATTTTTTTCCATCATGCTTGACATCATAAATCCAATAGGAAGATCTTCGGTATCCCAGCATAGTTTCTGCCAATACATAAAACTTAAAGCTGGATGATGTGATGAATCGCTACTCAAATTATTTTTACCATCCATCTTTCTTATTTCTCTTTGCATAGATATTGGATTAAGTTTTATATCACTGTTTCTAAAAGCTTTAATTTTATCTATGACATCTTGAGGTACATCAGGGTTATACGGTAAACCTGTATTCCCCATGGCTACTTTAAGAAATCTATCTGGTTGGTTAGCAACAACCCTTAATCCAATAAGTCCTCCCCAATCCTGACCAAAAAAAGTGAGATTATTTAAATCATTAGCTTTTATCCAATCGGTCATCCAATCCACTTGTCGTTGATAAGAATAGTCTTCTCTTGATGCAGGTTTATCGGATTTACCGTAGCCAGGTAAATCAGGAGCAACGACTCTTATTCCAGCTTCAGTTAGATAAGGAATCATCCTTGAGTACAAATAACTCCATACAGGCTGACCGTGGATCACTAACAGAATTGGACCATCCTTTGGACCCTCATCTATATGATGTATTCTCAGATCAGAACCATCATGAGTCTTTATGACGGTGTAATTAGGTTCATATGGGAAGTCTTTTATGTTTTTAAATCTACTATCCGGAGTCCTTAAAATTTTCATTTTTTAGAACTTTATAGAAGCCATAGAATCACAAATTTCATTAAACTCTGTAATCGTTTCATTAATAATTGTTTCTACTGGTTTTATTTCTTTTATTAATCCTATTGATTGACCTGCCAATGCAGGTGCTGCATTCATATCGCCATCAAAGTATAGATTCTTAATTCCAGACATCGCACTCATATCCATCAGACCATCGTCGTAAATTTTATCTGTAAAATCAGTTTTCAATGCTCGTATGCAAGGTTTAGCTTTTTTGTTGAGAATATAAGTGCCTTGTTCATTACCATTTACGATCGCGTTTTTAAAATTATCATGAACTGGGCTTTCTAAGGATGATACAAATCTTGTGCCCATTTGAATGCCTTCTCCACCAGCAGCAAAAGCAGCTGCCATTCCTCTGCCATCTACAATGCCTCCAGCTGCAACAATAGGAAGATCGGTGTGTTTCTTGATTGATTGAATTAAAACGTGAAGTCCAACTTCCTCGGGATTTTTAAATCCGCCCCCTTCTGTCCCCTCTACAACCAAACCATCAACTCCTGCATCAACTGCTTTCATGGCGCCAGCAAGGCTTGGTACAGCATGAAATACCTTGATATCTGCCTCTTTTAATTTATGTATATATTTAGCTGGATCCCCTGCAGAAGTTGTAACAAATTTAACATTTTCACCTATAACAACATCAAGCATGCTCTCGTCAGATAAAAATAATATTGGCAAATTAACTCCAAAAGGACTGTTGGTTAATGTAGCCATTTTTTTAATTTCTTCTTTGCATTGATCTACTTCTCCAGATGAAGTTTCAATAATGCCAAATGCACCAGCATTAGATACTGCTGATGCAAGGTTGCTTCTTGCTATCCATCCCATGGGGGCTTGTATTATTGGATATTTACAACCCAACATTTCAGTAATTCTATTCATTTGATTCCACCAATGATTCGCAATGATTTAATTGTAAAAAAGAAAAAACTTCATCTTTTTTATCAGTATCTAGTTTCTCATATTCTTCTTTAATCCATGCTAAACATTTTGCTTGATACGGAAAAGATTTTTGTTTCCATTCACCTTCATCTAAATCAATTTCCCATTCATCGCTGCCTTCATCAATTGCTTTTTTATTTGCAATCATCGTTGGTACATAGGAAGTGCTCATTTCTTTAAATAAACCGTGAATAGTTTGAGGAAGGTCCGAAAGCGTTAGATTATTTTTTTGAACTTCAAGTCCGCTTCTATCTTCAAGAGATCTAACCCATCCAATTACCCTCGGAGCTAATTCATGAGCAATTTTACGAGGAGTTGGATCAAACCCTACAAGTTGAGTGAGCTGACCGTAAACAGCAAAATCACATGAGGATGGAAATGATCCAAGTAAATACGGTTGGATTTTTAAATGATTTTCTAAAATCTTAAGAAAAGATTTATAACTTTGATCAATAAAAGGGGCAGTTTCGTCGTTAGATCCAACAACCCATAATCTATCTATTTGTCTTTTTGCAAAGTGGTCTTTAAAAAATGCTAACTCATCATCAGAAATATTATTCATGATTCCTAATGGTAAAAGTGTGCCGGCATTATCAGCATCTTCAGCAAAATGCCAACGATAATGAAACATATATTTAGTGCACCACTCATCACCAAAGTCTTCTAAAACATAATTAATAAACCTTAAAGATTGATCTTCAGGATAAACAGATCTATCTGAATAAGAATTTTCAAATTCTTCAATTAATGGTGTTGAATCAGTTACCGCAGTTAATTTTCCATCTCTGGGAAGAAGAAGAACAGGTAATAAAATTGGTTTCGGTGGATCAATATTCATTGGTTTTAGAACATCAGATACATCTCCCCAAATAACTTGATGTGGAATTCTTTTAAATCGCAAATATGCAATCATCTTCCTTGTGTATGGTGATGCTGGGTTACCTATTAATTTAACGGTGTTTTCGGTCATTTGAGTTAATCTTTCTAAAAATTTATAATATGTCATAGATCATGTCAAAAGATAATTATATGGAAGTTATATCTACAGACGGCAGAAAAAAAAGAAGCAAAGATACTTCTGAATTAATCATAGATACTGCATTTTCTCTTCTTAATGAGGGCATTTTAAACATCACTCACGAATTAATTGCTAAGGAGGCAAAAATCGGAACTCGCACTATATTCCGTCATTTTAAAGATAAGAATTCATTAATTATCGGTATGCACGATAAGCTTTTGAAAGACTTTGAATTATCCAAACCAAAAATTGATTTGGATATTGATGTAATTACTAGGTTGAAATCACTTATTGAGTTCACGTGCAATACATATGAAAAATATCAGTATGTTCATCATTGGACTGTTAAAAATTTATGGTATTCAAAGGATGTAAGAATGAATATCGTTGAATGGAATAAAAGAAGTAGCAACTATATATTTGAATTTCTTCCCGAAATAAAAGATCAACAATGGGAAAAAGAAGATTTTATTGTGAACACTCTCTCGTTTCCTTTTTGGCAAAGACTTGTTGGAATTTCTAAACGTACAAATAAAGAAATCAAGAGTATTTTACTTGTAAATTTAAAAAATTATTTTTAATTATCTTGGCTTGCCTTGGACTTTTGCTCTGTGCCTTCCTACAGAAAAAGAGCGTTTTGATAAATGTTTCGTATTTTTACCGTTGACTCTTTTTCGCCACATCTTGAAACTGCTTTCTTTCATTTCTCGTCTCATAATCTCTATAACTTCTTGTTCTTTTATAGAAAACTGAGCTTCGATTGCATCAAAAGGTGTTCTATCCTCCCAAGCCATTTCAATAACCCGTGAAATATCTGAGTCACTAAGATTTTTCATTTCAGTAAATTAGATCAATATAGTAACTAACTATAGCTAGGAGAATAATAATCAAACCTAGTGAAGAAAGTAACGTCCAAAGATGAAATTTTTTATCTTCCTTTTTCATCTGGCATAATAGTCATATACAAACATATTTTATGGCAAAAGAAGATTTAATAGAAATGGAAGGTGAAGTTATCGACACCATGCCTAACACTACATTTAAAGTTAAGCTTGAAAATGATCATGTGATAACAGCTCATATTTCAGGAAAAATGAGAAAAAACTACATCAGAATTCTCACTGGAGATAAGGTTAAAGTTGAAATGACACCTTATGATTTGTCTAAAGGTAGGATTACTTACAGGGGTAAATAATTAAACCTTCTCTTTTTTCTTCTCTTCTTTTCTTGGGCTAGATTTAAGATTGATTTTTAATTCATCGTCTTCAACTGAAACGATAACGCTACCGCCATTTTTTGAAAGTTCACCGAAAATTAATTCCTCAGCTAACGGTTTCTTGATTTTATCTTGAATTATCCTATACATAGGTCTTGCGCCCATTTTTTCATCGTACCCTTTATTTGACAGCCAAGATCTTGCATCGTCATCAACCTCTAAAGTGACCTGCTTCTCATCAAGTTGAGCCTGTACTTCGGTTAAAAATTTATCAACTATTGTAAGAATTATTTCTTCAGGTAAAGAGTCAAATTGAACTATTGCATCAAGTCTATTTCTAAATTCTGGAGAGAAAGCTTTTTTGATGACTTCAGCACCATCAGATGAATTATCTTGTTTTTGGAATCCCATAGAATTCCTAGCCATCTCTTGTGCACCTGAATTAGTTGTCATGATTAAGACAACATTTTTAAAACTGGCTACTCTACCGTTATTATCAGTCAATGTGCCATGATCCATTACTTGAAGTAAGACATTAAAAACCTCAGGATGAGCCTTTTCAATTTCATCCAATAAAATTACTGAATGTGGATTTTTTACAGCTGCTTCAGTCAATAATCCACCTTGATCGTAACCAACATAACCTGGAGGTGCTCCAATTAATCTTGAAACAGTATGTCTCTCCATATATTCAGACATATCAAATCTGATTAGTTCTACTCCCATAGACAAAGATAGTTGTCTTGATAATTCTGTTTTTCCGACACCTGTTGGTCCCGCAAAAAGAAAACTTCCAATTGGCTTTTCTTCGTTGCCAAGGCCTGCTCTAGACATAACAATAGAGCTGACTAATTTTTCAATAGCATCATCTTGACCAAAAATAACTCTTTTTAAATTTTCTTCGAGCTTACCTAAAGAAACCTTGTCATCTTTAGAAACACTTTTTTCCGGTATTCTAGCGATCAATGAAATAACTTTTTGGATATCCAGTTCAGAAACAGTTTTTCTTCTGTTATTTTTTAGAAGTCTTAACCTTGCACCAGCTTCATCAACAACATCGATAGCCTTATCTGGAAGAAATTTGTCATTTATGTGCTTTGAAGAAAGTTCTACTGCTGATTTTAATGCTTCTTTTGAATATTTAAGTTCGTGATGTTCTTCAAATTTTGATTTCAAACCTTCAAGAATCTTTAAAGTTTCTTCCTGAGATGGCTCTTCAATGTCCACTTTCTGAAATCTTCTTGATAATGCCCTATCCTTTTCAAAAATGTTTCTATATTCAGTGTAAGTTGTAGAACCTACCAAAGTAAAACTGCCTTTCCCCAGGGTAGGTTTTAATAAATTTGAGGCATCCATTACTCCACCAGACGTTGCACCCGCACCAATTACTGTATGTATCTCATCTATGAATAGGATAGATCCTTCAATTTTTTTTAGTTCTTTAAGAATTGACTTTAACCTTTTTTCAAAATCTCCTCTGTATTTTGTTCCAGCAAGAAGAGTCCCCATATCTAAAGAAAAAATTTGACGGTTTTTTAAGACATCAGGGACTTTACCTTCAACTATATTTTTTGCAAGGCCTTCTACAACGGCTGTTTTTCCAACACCGGATTCTCCAACTAATAGTGGATTGTTTTTACTTCTTCTTGAGACTATTTGAGTAATTCTCTCTAATTCATTCGATCTGCCAATAAGCGGATCTATATTTCCTTCAGCTGCTTCTTGATTTAAATTAGTAGCGTATTTAATTAATGCATTTTGCTCAGATTCTTCGCCATCTTCATTTTGATAATCTATTTCTAAGTCTTCAGACTCGTCTTCCTCTCCGTGGCTTAGGTACGAAACGGCATCTAATCTTGTCATGCCCTGTTGTTTTAATAAATAAACGCTGTAAGACTCTTTTTCACTAAACAAAGCAACAATTATGTTAGCTCCTGTAACTTCTGTACCTTTTGTGCTTTGAACGTGAAATACCGCTCTTTGAATTACCCTTTGAAAGCTCAGAGTTGCTTGAACATCTTTATTAGAATCTGCATTTTCAGGAATAGACTCCTTTAGAAATTTATCTAATTCTAAAGTTAATTTTTCAATATCAACGTTACATGCAGACAATAACTTAAGAGCTTCGTTATTATCTAAAAGACAAAATAATAAATGCTCTGTTGTAACAAATTCATGATTAGAGCTATGTGCTTTCTTAAATGCGTTATTAAGACAATTTTCTAAATTCTTTTCTAACATCAATCTTCGTCATCCACTGGTTCAATTTCACTTATCAAAGGATGTTCATTTTGTTGAGCAAAATCATTGATTTGCGATGATTTTGTTTCAGCTATTTCCTTTGTAAAGATACCACAAACTCCTTTTCCATGAGTGTGCACTGCTAACATAATTTGTGTTGCTCTTTCCTGATCATAATTAAAAAACTTTTGTAGCACATATACTACAAATTCCATGGGCGTATAGTCGTCATTCAACAAAAGAATTCTATATAAAGAAGGTTTTTTTATTATTGGATCAGAAGGTCTGACAGCAACTGATAAGTCGCCTTCAAATTCTTCTTCTGGATTTTTGCTCTCTAATTTAAAATCAAAAAACATTTAATTTATGCTATTTAAGATACCCCATCTTCATTCCTTTGCATACTTCATCTGCAAATTCTGAACACTTTAGTTTTGTCGCATTCTTCATTAATCTAGCTAAATCGTATGTAACGAGCTTGTTTTTAATAGCCCAGCTAATACCTTTGTTGACGTTATCTGAAGCTTCTTTCCATCCTATATGATTAAGCATCATTCCCGCAGAAAGAATTAAAGATGATGGGTTTACTTTGTCTTCACCAGCATACTTTGGAGCTGTTCCATGTGTGGCTTCAAATAAGGCAATATGATCTCCAACGTTAGCTCCTGGAGCTAAGCCTAACCCACCTACTTTGGCTGCTAAGGCATCAGAAATATAATCGCCGTTTAAATTCATGGTAGCAATAACATCATAATCTGCTGGTCTTGTTAAGATTTGTTGTAGAAAGGAGTCAGCTATAACATCCTTAATTACAATAGTTCTACCAGTTTTTGGATTTATAAAACTCATCCATTCACCGCCATCTAAAGAAACTGCACCGTATTCAGTTTTAGCAACACCATAACCCCATTCTTTAAATGCACCCTCAGTAAATTTCATAATATTACCTTTGTGAACTAAAGTTACTGAAGATCGATCATTATCGACAGCAAATTGTATTGCTTTTCTTACCAATCTCTCAGTTCCCGGCTTAGATATTGGTTTAACTCCTATACCGCAAAATTCTTCAAACCTAATGTTTCCAACACCCATTTCTTCTTTAAAAAATTTGATAACTTTTTTGGCCTCTTCAGAGTCAGCCTTGAATTCTATGCCAGCATAAATATCTTCAGAATTTTCTCTAAAAACTACCATGTTAGTAGATTCTGGATAGATTACTGGACTTGGGACACCTTCAAAATAAGTAATAGGTCTTTCGCAGGAATAAAGATCTAATCTTTGCCTTAAAGCAACATTTAATGACCTAATCCCTCCTCCAATAGGAGTTGTAAGTGGCCCTTTTATTGCAACAATATACTCTCTTATTGCATCAATCGTTTCCTCAGGAAGCCAGGTGTCATTCCCATAAGTTTCAACTGATTTTTCACCACAATATATTTCCATCCAAGATATTTTTTTTTCGTCTCCGTAAGCTGTTTCAACAGCATTATCGATGACTTTTATCATCGCTGGAGTTATGTCAGTACCAATACCATCGCCCTCAATAAAAGGAATTATTGGGTTATTGGGGGTTTTGAATTTACCCTTTTCGCTTATCGTTATTGGCTCTCCATCTGATGGAATAACTATTTTTTCGTAACTCATAATTTATATTTCTTTGAGGTAGGGTCAAATAAGAGAAAGATTGTACCATTAAAATAAAAGTTTAAGACTTTTGCATTTTTTTAATAAAATACCTTTATGAGAGTACTAGTTGGTATGTCTGGCGGTGTAGATTCTTCAGTTTCTGCAGCACTTCTTCTGCAAGAGGGCTACGAAGTAGAAGGAGCGTTCATGAAAAATTGGGAAGATGATGATGGTACCCCTCTTTGTACTGCTAAAGAAGATTTTATGGATGCTGCAAAAGTTGCAGATCAATTAAAAATTAAATTGCACCATGTAAATTTTTCAAAAGAATACAAGAGTAAAGTTTTTAATAAATTTTTAATGGATCTAGAAAAGGGTAAGACTCCTAATCCTGATGTTTTATGCAATCAATTTATAAAATTTAATGAATTTTATAAATATGCTATTGAAAATAAATTCGATTGTATAGCTACAGGTCATTATGCAGGGATAAAGCAGATTTCTGGATTAAATTATTTAGTAAAAGCAAAAGATGAAAAGAAAGATCAAACTTATTTTCTCTGTAACATAAATCAAGAGGTTTTAAATAAAACTATCTTTCCACTTTCTGAACTTACTAAGAAAGAAGTTAGGGATATTGCTAAATCAATGAATTTATCTACTTTCGAAAAAAAAGATAGTACCGGAATATGTTTTATTGGAGAAAGACCCTTCCCTAGTTTTTTAGAAAACTACATTAAAGATAAACCTGGAAAAATTGTTTGTGACAGGGGTAATAATGTTGGCAAGCACAGAGGCCTTTCTTTTTACACATTAGGGCAAAGACAAGGATTGGGAATAGGTGGATTGAAAAATTATGACGAAAGACCGTGGTATGTAGTGGAAAAAAAATTATCAGAAAATATTCTTGTCGTAGCTCAAGGCAACGATAATCAAAAGTTATTTGAAAAAAAATTATCTGTTAATTTTATTAATTGGATCTGCGAACCTAATCTTACCAAACCTATTAAATTGGAAGCCAAAATTAGATACAGACAAGATGATCAAGAATGCATCCTATCGAAAAAAGGTAAAACGTTTAGTGTAGAATTTACGAAACCTCAAAGAGCTATAACTCCAGGTCAATCAATTGTTTTTTATCAAGATAAAGTTTGTTTAGGCGGTGGAGAAATTTATAAGTCATGACTAAAGAATCACTTTTATCAATATCTCCTATCGATGGAAGATATAAAAATAAAATTAAAGAACTTGAAAATTATTTTTCTGAATTTGCTCTAATAAAAACGAGAGTTGAAGTAGAAATAAGATGGTTATTATTTTTATTAAATACAAAAAGTTTTAAATTTTTACCTCCAATTAATAAAAATCAACAAAAAAAAATAGAGAGCATCCTTTTAAATTTTAATTTGAAAGAAGCTTCAAAAGTTAAAACTATAGAAAAAATTACAAATCACGATGTAAAAGCCGTTGAAGTTTACATAGTAAAGCAGCTTGATTCAGCAGGGTTATCCAAACTGAGTGAATTTGTACATATTTGTTGTACTTCTGAAGATATCAACAACCTATCTTATGCATTAATGGTTGAAAGATATAGAACTGAATATTTATTACCAAATCTAAAGTCTTTTAATAAAGAAATTAATAAAATGGCTATCAAATGGGCAAATATTTCTATGCTCTCTTTTACGCACGGTCAAAAAGCTAGCCCTACTTCTCTAGGGAAGGAATTTAAGAATTTCTTTCATAGAATTTCCTTTCATCAAAATAAAATAAATGAATCGAAACAATCTGCAAAATTTAATGGAGCAGTAGGTAATTTTAATGCTCATCATGCGCTGGATTCAAAAATCAATTGGCCAAAAATTACTAATAAATTTATTTCTTCCTTTAATCTTGAATACTCTCTAATTTCATCTCAAATTGAGTTTAAAGATAATCTAGTATTCTTACTATCAAACGTAGAAAATTTAAATAATGTACTAATAGATTTATCAAAAGATGCTTGGCTTTATATATCTAAAGATTATCTTAAACAAAAAATTTCTTCGAACGAGGTAGGTTCATCAACTATGCCGCATAAAGTTAATCCTATTGATTTCGAAAATGCTGAAGGAAATTTAACTTTATCAAATAGCTTAATTCCTGCCGTCAAAAATAAATTACAAATTTCTAGATTGCAAAGAGATTTATCCGATTCAACAGTGAGTAGAAATATTGGTCTTTGTTTTGCATATTTAGAAATATCACTTAAGTCATTGAATAAAGGGCTTAAAAAACTTGAGCCAAATAAGATAAAAATTAAAGAGGAATTACAGGATAGTTGGGAAGTTTTAGCAGAAGCAATACAGACTGTCATGAGAAAAAATAAAATTTCTAATAGTTATGACATCATAAAAAAATTAACTAGAGGGAAAGAACTAAGTGAGGAAAGTTATCGAAACTTAATAGAAAATCTCCCTATTAATGAATTAGATAAAACTAAACTTCTTAAGCTAACTCCTATACAATACACCGGCTTAGCTAGCTATCTAGCAAAATTAAAATAAGTATTCATTAAGAAGAGGACCGTAAATGCTTGATTATAAAAAGACTGTAGAACATTTTGAGCAATTAATAGCTAAAGGTGGAGATTTATACAAAAATATTTCTGCTGAAAACGCAGCTCGAATGGATTTACAAAATAGATTCAAAACAGGCTTGGATATAGCTAAATATACTGCAGACATCATGCATAAAGATATGTCTGAATATGATGGTGATTCATCTGTTTATACTCAATCTTTAGGTTGTTGGCATGGTTTTACTGCTCAGCAAATGATGATGGAGATAAAAAAATCCAGAGAAACTACTAATAAGAGATATGTTTATTTAAGCGGATGGATGGTCGCTGCTCTGAGATCTGACTTTGGCCCTCTTCCAGATCAAAGCATGCATGAGAAATTAGCTGTTCCAAACTTAATTAAAGAAATATATACATTTTTAAAAAGGGCAGATGCCGTTGAGTTACAACATCTATTTAATGAATTAGATGAAGTTAGAGAAAATGGTGGAGATGAATCAGTAGTGATATCCAAAATTGATAATTTTGAGACTCATGTCGTGCCAATAATTGCAGATATCGATGCTGGCTTCGGTAACGAGGAAGCAACTTATTTATTAGCAAAGAAAATGATTCAGGCTGGAGCGTGTTGCATTCAGATTGAGAATCAGGTTTCTGATGAAAAACAATGTGGGCACCAAGATGGAAAGGTTACAGTCCCTCACGAAGATTTTTTACATAAAATCAATGCAGTTAGATATTCCTTTTTAGAACTAGGTGTTGAAAATGGTTTGATAGTTGCTAGAACAGATTCTTTAGGAGCAGGACTTACTCAGAAAGTCCCAGTAATGCTGGAAGAAGGCGACTTGGCAGATCAATATAATTCTTTTCTTGAAACTGAAGAAATTACTAACCTTGAAGAATTAGATGAAAACGATATAACCATCCATCAAAAAGGCTTATTAGTAAAACCTGTTCGTCTACCTAATGGCCTTTACAGATTTAAAGACGGTACAGGTTTTGACAGAGTCGTCCTTGATTGTATTACAAGCTTACAAAATGGAGCTGATCTTTTGTGGATTGAGACAGAAAAACCAAATGTTCAGCAAATTGCTGACATGGTTAATGCAATCAGAGAAGTGGAACCCAAGGCAAAGCTAGTCTATAACAATTCTCCATCTTTTAATTGGACTTTGTCATTTAGAGAACAGGTTTACAAAGAATGGGTTGATTCGGGTAAAGATGTTTCGGCATATCCTGATCCTTCCTCGGATCCTAAGGGTTTAATGGATGTTAAGTTTGACGATTCAGAGCTGGCATTAGAAGCAGATAATCTCATACAAACTTTCCAGAAAGATGCATCAAGAGAAGCAGGAATTTTTCATCATTTAATTACTCTGCCCACTTATCACGAAACAGCTTTGGGAACTGCAACATTAACTGAAGGTTATTTTGGTGATGAAGGAATGCTAGCTTATGTTAAAGGTATTCAAAGACAAGAAATAAGAAGAGATATGTCATCTGTAAAACACCAAGATCTTGCTGGGTCAACAATTGGTGATACTCACAAAGAATATTTTTCAGGCGATAAAGCACTTAAAGCAGGTGGAAAAGACAACACGATGAATCAGTTTTAATTACTTAGGACATTTTTTTGGATTGCCGCCACATATAGTGCATTCCAAATCACTATCGAGATTACTCATACCTCCACAAGATCCTTCTAAAGGCTTGTTGTTCAAGATTAATCCCAGACTCAATCCTAAGATTGATAAGATCACAACGATAGATGCAAAGAAAAAAGTAGCCATATTTAGTGAATTATATCTTCAAAAGATGGAGTTATTCTAATAGAAAATTCACCTTCTGACCTAAAAATAAATAAGGCTGCAATTGAATTATTAACTGCAAATTCAAAACCTTCTTTTAAACCCATGACATTCAATGCAGTCGCTAAAGCATCTGCATCACCAGCATGTCGAAACTGTCCAGGCAAGGCTACAGAGACGGATGTTAAATTATTTGAAATAGGAAAACCTGTCTTAGGATCAATTGTATGAGAATAGCGCTTATTATTTAAAGTAAAAAAATTTCTGTAATCACCTGAAGTTGCCACAGCCATATACTTTTCGTTGTCTTTTTTCGATAAACACTTAATCGGTTTACTGTTTTGAGTATCAGGATTTTCTATACAGATAATCCAAGGAGATTTTTTTTTATTTCCTTTAATAAGTATTTCTCCGCCGATATCGATAAAATAATTATTTAGATTTTGATCATCCAATAATCGAGCAATCTCATCAACTGCATAACCTTTTGCAATTGCAGAAAAATCAATTTCTAAATGATCATTGTCGTTATAGTCGCATCCCTTGGGAATAATATTCTCAATATCATCCTCCTCCGGAACAGACATTGTTTTTATAGGTCCAAAACCCCAAAGATTTACTAGGCTGCCTGCAAAAATATTGAAGTTTTGATTTACAAACTTACAGATTTCAATCGAATGATTTAATAAATTAGTGAAATCATCATTACTAGCTTGTTTCTCTTTTCTATTAAATCTCATTAAGTAAGACTCACTTTTATAATTTGAAAAAAGCATATCAATTTCACGAAGTTTTAAATCAATGGATGATTGGATGTTATTCAAATTTGGAGAATCTGAAATTTTTATATTGTAGTAAGTTCCAAATATATATCCTTGAAATTGATTTTCATTTGAAACACAACCAGTTAAAAGAAGTAAGGATATAAAGAGATATCTAACTGCCAAAATCATCAAACATGATGTTCTCAGGTTCTACTCCAAGGCTATCAAGCATTGTAAAGCAAGCATCCATCATTGGAGGAGGACCGCACATATAATATTCACAATCTTCTGGAGCAGGATGATCTTTGAGATAATTATCAAGTAAAACTTGATGAATGAATCCAGTCATACCGTTCCATTCATCTTCAGGTAAAGGATCTGATAGAGCTGCATGCCAGGTAAAATTTTCGTATTTTTCTTCCAATTTATTGAAATCATCAATATAAAACATTTCTTTTAGACTCCTAGCTCCGTACCAAAACGTAATTTTTCTGGAAGAATCCAATCTCAAAAGTTGATCAAATATATGAGATCGCATAGGTGCCATACCCGCACCACCACCAATGAATACCATTTCATTTGGTGTATCTTTAGCCATGAATTCTCCAAACGGACCGAAGATGGTTAAATTATCACCTGGTTTTAAATTAAATAAATAAGATGAAGCTTCTCCTGGTGGAAAACTTGTTCCAGGAGGTGGACTTGCAATTCTAATGTTAAATTTCATTATTCCCTTTTCTTCAGGATAATTAGCCATTGAATATGCTCTAATAACAGGAACACCAACTGTAGCTACATTTTCAAAAACTTTAAATTTTTCCCAATCTCCTTTGTAAATATCTTTAATATCGAAAGATTTATAATCTGCTTCATAAGGAGGTATTTCCATTTGAACATAGCCCCCAGCATCGAAACCAACATTCTCTCCTTCAGGTAATTTCAAAACTAATTCTTTAATAAAAGTTGCCACATTATCATTTGAGACAACTGTTGTATCCCATTTTTTAACGCCAAAAACTTCATCCGGCACTGTAATTTTCATGTCAGCCTTTACAGGGACCTGACAAGAAAGCCTCCAGCCTTCTCTTTTTTCTTTATTATTAAAGTGAGCTTCTTCAGTAGAAAGAATTGAGCCGCCGCCTTCAAAAACTTGACAACGACACTGAGAGCAAGTGCCCCCTCCTCCACATGCCGAAGAAAGAAATAAATTCTCTGAGGCTAAGGTCTGTAATAATTTTCCTCCTGCGGGGACTTTTATTGCTTTATCCTGATCTCCATTAATTTCGATAATAACATCACCAGTGGAGACCAATCTTGATCTAGCAAACAAGATTACGAAAATCATCAGATTTACTATTAATGCAAAAGTAGCGATTCCAAATATAAGATCTAAATTAATCATTTAGAGTATTATTCCTCCAAATGACATAAAACCAAAGGTCATCAAACCAACAGTTATAAAGGTAATACCCAATCCCTCAAGCCCATCTGGAATATCGCTGTATTTTAATTTTTCTCTGATACCTGCTAAAAGAACAATAGCGAGAGCCCAGCCTACTCCGCCTCCAAGGCCATAAACAACACTCTCACCAAAGTCTAAATTCTTTTCTACCATGAATAGAGATGCGCCAAGAATTGCGCAATTTACCGTTATAAGAGGAAGAAATATTCCAAGGGCAGTATAAAGTTTGGGAACGTATTTATCTAAAAACATCTCAAGAATTTGCACACATGCTGCAATAACCCCTATGTAACTGATTAAACCGACAAATTCCAGAGATACATCTGGGTAGCCGAGCCAAGTTAAAGCCCCATCTCTAAGTAAAAAGTTATAAATAATATTATTTAAAGGAACAGTTATGGCTAATACAACGATTACAGCAATTCCAAGACCAATTGCAGCTTCAATTTTTTTGGAAATGGCTAAAAAAGTACACATACCTAGAAAAACAGATAATGCTAGGTTCTCTATGAAAATTGAAGATACAAAAATAGATATGTAGTGCTCAAGCATGATGTGTTTCCACCTCTTTAGGAGCATTTTTACTCATCAGGAATTCTTTTTCTTCAACTTGTTCGGTCTTCCATGATCTTAGTGCCCATATGAACAATCCAATTATTAGGAATGAACTCGGTGCAAGCAGAAAGAAGTTATTACCAACATACCATCCACCATTTTGAGTAGTAGTTAAAATATCAATTCCAAGAAGTTGACCAGAACCCAGTAACTCTCTGATAGCTCCAACAACAATTAGTATAAGACTGTATCCTAGTCCATTTCCTAAACCATCTAAGAAACTAACCCCAGGAGTATTTTGCATAGCAAATGCTTCTGCTCTGCCCATAACAATACAGTTAGTAATAATTAACCCAACAAAGACAGATAATGTTTTGCTTGTTTCATAATCGTAAGCTTTTAGGAATTGATCCACTAAGATAACCAAAGAAGAAATAATTGTCATTTGAACAATAATTCTTATATTCGTTGGGATTATGTTTCTTATTAAAGAAATAAAGAAATTTGATAGGCTAACAGTGATAGTTAAAGCAACACACATTATAAGTGTAGGATAAAGCTTGCTAGTAACCGCTAATGCTGAACAAATGCCTAATATTTGTAAGGCAATTGGATTATCCTTGAAGATAGGTGTTAATAATATTTCTTTGAACTTAGACATCGCTTAATTGAATTTCTTTGTTCTTTAGATTATTGATGAAAGGTCCAAATCCCTCATTACCTAACCAAAATGCAAGGAGATTAGAGACCCCCTTACTGGTAATGGTTGCTCCAGACAAACCATCAACTTCATAAGAATAATCTGCACTTTGTGGATTAGAAAAACCCTTAATAACTGAAATCTGAACTAAACCATTTTCATCAAAGACTTTTTTTCCATTCCAAAGTTTTTTCCAATTAGGGTTGTCCACTTCAGCTCCTAATCCAGGAGTTTCTTTATGTTTATAAAACTCCAAGCCGACTATCGTATTTAAGTCAGAATCAAGGGCTAGATAGCCATACAAAGTACCCCATAATCCATATCCTCTAACTGGAAGAATTAAGGTTTTCAATTCATTATTTCTATATTCAATATAGACCTTTGAAAGATTTTCTCTGACACTTATCATGGCAATATCTTCTGAACCATTGAGAACTGTGTGTTGAGAAGAGTCTCTCAATATAGAATCTAGATCATATTGTTCTGGAGGAAAGCTTGAGGGTTCTCCATCGTTAAGATTAACAACCACTTCCTCAATCGAAGCTAAAGCTTCTTGAGTTGAAGGATAAACTTCAAGTAATCTTGCTGCATCAATAATTTTGCTTTGTTGATCAAAAATTACATTTTGTTCTTGTTGATCTCTCAAGGATACAGCAACAGTAGATATAACAGCACCACAAACAATACATAAACCTACTCCAACCAGAATGATATTGAGAATGCTATCTTTCTGCATAAATTACCTTATTTCTTTGATTTATATTTTGCTTAACAACGAAATAGTCAATTAATGGTGAGGTTAAATTCGCAAATAAAATTGCTAACATCATTCCCTCTGGAAAAGCTGGATTTACAACACGAATTAGAACGACCAAAACTCCTATTACGATTCCATAAATCCAACGTCCTTTATTTGTATGCGATCCGGATACAGGCTCTGTAGCCATAAATACCATGCCAAAAGCATATCCGCCAACTACCATGTGCCACCAAAATGGCATAGAAAACATTGGATTGGTATCACTTCCAATGATATTGAAAAGATAGGAGGTAGCTATGGTTCCTAGTAAAACTCCTGCGATTATTCTCCATGATGCTACTCTAGTGAAAAGGAGTATTGCTAATCCAACTAATATAGCAAGAGTAGAAGTTTCGCCAATTGACCCTGGAATAAAACCTAGAAATGCATTTGACCAACTGTAAGATTCTGGAAGAAATTGGTAACCAGATTCAGCAGAAAGACCTAAAATTGTTGCAGCAGAATAACCATCTACAGCGACCCATGATAGATCACCAGACCAAGATGCTGGATAGGCAAAATACAAGAAAGCTCTACCTGTTAATGCTGGATTAAGAAAATTCTTACCTGTACCACCAAAAATTTCTTTTCCTATAACTAAACCAACCGATATACCTAAAGCAACTTGCCAAAGAGGTGCATCAGGAGGACATGACAAAGCAAATAATACTGTTGTTACGAAGGCACCTTCGCTAATTTCATGACCTCTCACAACTGCAAAAACAGCTTCCCAAAAGATTCCAACAATGAAGGTAACAATATAAATAGGCATGAAAAAGACCGCGCCATAGGCGATACAATCAAAAATGTTACTAGGATTTAGTCCGGAAACGAGCTCTATGATTGGCCAATGCCAATCTTTTGTAAATTCTTGACCAGCAGCATTTAAAGCCTCTATTGCAATTAATGATTGATAACCCAGGTTATACATTCCAAAAAACATTGTTGGAAAGGTTGCCATCCAAACAATTGCCATAACTCTTTGAATATCAGAACCATCTCTTACGTGAGTCATTCCAGAGGTTTTTCTTGAAGATGAATAAAATAGATTTTCCAAGACATCAAATAAAGGAAAATATTTAGACCATGCACCCTCTTTTTGAAAATTTGGCTTGGTTTTATCTAAAAAATTTCTTAACGGATCTGACATTTTTTAACCTTCGTCCTCAATTAGTTTTAAATTTTCTCTCAGAATAGATCCATAATCATATTTACTAGGACACACATAAGTAGCAAGACTTAAATCCTCTTCATCCAGTTCCAGAATACCTAAATCTTGCGCCTCTTCTGTATCTCTCAAAACAATACTTTTAAGCAATTGCGTAGCCATAATATTGAAGGGTAAAACATCTTCGTATACTCCTATAGGAACGATGGCTCTGTCTGCTCCATTCATAGAAGTTGTGAAGTTAAGAGGATTAATTTTTTCAAAAAACTTTGTAAAAAAAACTGGTAAAAAAGAATGTTTCTTCAAGTCAGGTCTAAACCAATTAAATAATTCTCTATCAACATCTTCAACTTCCTTTAAAACTGATATTTGATTATGAAAATGGCCCAAAAAAGATTCGTTTTGAGATGCATTTCGACCAGACAAAACTGAACCAGAAACTATTCTATTAATCCCTTCGAGAAGTTTATCTTTCAAAACTTCAACTAAATCAACGCCACTTATAGTTTCAAGGAGAAAAGGAGTCTTCACTTGAGGACCTGCGACGCTTACAAGCTTCTTGAATGATAACCTACCAAAATTAAACATATGCCCTATTTGACAAACATGTTGATAATTTATTGTCCAAACAGATTTATTTCTTCCTAAAGGTGAAATGCAATGAATCTGAGTACCTACGTTTCCAGCGGGATGTAAATTATTTAATTGATAAAGCTTTACTTTCTCGCTTTCGACGAACAAATTAGACCCTATTTTTGAAGAAATATGCACATATTTAGATGTTATTAGAGATAAAATTTCGATACCTTTATTAAAGTCTTCAAGATTTTGTTCAATAAATATTTCTGGATCAAATGATAGAGGATTCGTATCCAGGCAAGATATGAATATCTCATCTACGTTTTCGTCTATTTTAGGAACTTTGGAGAAAGGTCTTTTCTTTAAATTAGCCCACAACCCACTTTCAATTAAAATATCTCTTATATTCTCTTTATTCGCATCAAAGTCAGAAAGGTTTTCAATAAATAATATCTCATCATCATTATTATTATTTTCAATTACTAACGATTCAAAGGCTCTCCTTTCTCCTCTATTAATCTCTATGACCTCACCTGAGATAGGTGCAACTATAAATAAACCTTGGATTTTTTTATCCTCTAATAATTTTTCTCCTTTTTTTACTTGATCACCAATCTTCACTAACATTGTCGGCTTCAAGTCATGATAGTCCTTTCCTAATACCGCGACCCTCTTAGTGACATGTTTAGTAATTTCAAAATCTGTAACTTCACCAGAAATAGGAATATCTAAACCTTTGGATATGGTGATATTTCTCATTACAAAAAGTAAGGGAGGCGATTATATTTAATTCCTGCAAGACTTTTAATAACTCTCAACAGTTGCACGCAGTAACCTAATTCATTGTCGTACCAGGCGTAAATTACTACTTGTTTGTCGTCGCAAATAGTTGCTTCAGAATCAATGACACAAGCGTACCTACTTCCAACTAAGTCAGAAGAAACGATCTCTGAAGAATTCGTAAAATCTATTTGGTCTTTATATATTGAGTGAAATGCTAATTGTCTGAAATATTCATTAGCTGTTTCCTTGTCGCTCAAAGATTTATTCAAGGAAAGTTTCAGAATTGCCAATGAAACATTTGGAGTGGGAACTCTTATTGCGTTTGCCGTTAATTTTCCTTTTAAATTTGGAAGAATCTGACTTACAGCTGAGGCAGCTCCGGTTTCTGTAATTACCATATTCAAAGCAGCACTTCTCCCTCTTCTAGATTTTGAATGATAATTATCAATTAGGTTTTGATCGTTAGTGTATGAATGAATTGTTTCAACATGTCCGTTTGTGATTCCGTAATCATCGTCGAGAGCTTTTAAAAGAGGAACTATTGCATTCGTTGTGCATGAAGCAGCACCGACAATCTTATCCTTATCATCTAGGTCGTTTTCATTAACTCCATAAACAATATTTTTAAGAGGAGATTTGGTAGGAGCAGTCAACAAAACCTTCTTTGCTCCTTTCGACTTTAAATGAGCAGATAAACCTTTTTCGTCTCTCCAAGCTCCTGAATTATCAATAATTACAGCGTTATCAATTCCATACTTTTTATAATCTAAGCTAGATGGATCTCCATCAATAAATTTAATAAGATTTCCATTAATTACTAATCCATATTCATCTAAATCTACCCTGATAGTTCCTTTGAAATTTCCATGAACAGAATCTCTTCTCATTAATTCGGCCCTTTTAAATAAGTCATCATCACTTTTTTTTCTGACAACAACTGCCTTGAGCGATAAAGTTTCTCCTGATCCAGTATCCTCAAGTAAAAGTCTAGTAATTAATCTCCCAATTCTTCCAAATCCAAAAAGAACTAAGTCTTGAGGTTTCCGAAGAACCGGATTTTTATTACCAATAGCATCAGCAACTTGTTCTTTAACAAATTCTTCAAGAGATAAAGATTTAGAATCGAACATGTGACCTGCAGAGATAATCCCTACATCTATTTCACATGGTCCCAGATCTAGATCCTTAAGTATGTTTATAACTTCAAAGGTTTCAAATTCACTGAGTTCATTTTTTTCTGTTTCTCTAACCAATCTATGTTCTTGCATAATTTGAGATACAGATAGGGTAATTAAAGGATTGCCATAAAGTAATATTCTAACGTTTTGTTCTCTATGAAGATTTCCAATCATAGGAATCATCTTCTCAACTAGAGATTGTCTTTTAATCCAATCCGAAAGATAGTCTTTTGGTTTGGATCTATCTCTTTTATCTGGATTTTGATCAGATTTTGTAGATGCCATCTATATTGAATCTATAAAGATGCGTAGTTGCTTAAATGGTAATCAGAATTTCCGTATAAAGTTCTTATTGTGGTTAGTCTTTTAAAATAATGACCAATATGCATCTCATCTGTCACTCCCATTCCCCCATGAAGTTGAATTGATTCTTCTCCAATGTGCTTGCCAGATAGACCAATTTGATATTTTAATGACGCTAATGCTTTCTTTTTATCCTCAGTATTGTCATTCATTTTTGCGGCACACATTACTAACAAGGATTTAGATTGTTCGTAATGCATAAAATTATCAACCATTCGATGCTGCAGGGCTTGAAACTGACTCAGTTTCTGTTCGAATTGCTCTCTGGTTTTAGTGTATTCAAGTGTCATTTCGTTCATTTTACCCATGATACCAACTGCCTCTGCACATATACCTAAAGTAGCAAGATCTATAGCATTATCAATTGTAGAAAAACCTTCATCCATTACTCCTAGCAATGAGTCTTTAGGAACAGTCACGTTCTCAAGAGTCAACTCAGATGCTTTACCACCATCAATAGTTGAGTAATTTCTAAGGGAAACTCCCTTAGCATTTGCATCTACCAGAAAAAGAGAAATACCTTTTTCATCGCATTGATTTCCCGAAGTCCTAGCAGAAACGATTAAAGTATCTGAAGCAGATGCATTATGAACCAATGCTTTATAGCCATCTAGGACGAAGCCATCATCGGATACCGTAGATTTGGTTAAACAATCCGATAAATTAAATCTACTTTGGGGTTCAATGTAAGCAAAAGTAATTATTTTTTCTCCGCTTATCATAGGATGTAAATAATTTGATTTTTGATCGTCAGAACCTAAATCTGCAAGAATTTTTCCAGACAAAAGAATTGATGGGACATATGGTTCTACGATTAGACCTTTACCTAAATTCTCCATAATGACCATTACATCAACTGGCCCGCCGTTATAGCCGCCATCAACTTCAGAAAATGGCATTCCCAGCCAGCCTAAACTACCAAAAGTTTTCCAATTTTCATCATTGAAGCCTTTTTCAGAATCTAAGTATTTCTTTCTGTCGTCAAAAGTATATTCTCTTTCAATAAATTGGTTGATACTGTCTTGAAGAAGCTGTTGTTCTTCTGTTAATGAAAAATCCATATCTCTTTCCTGATTTACTTATAGACCTAATACTGCTTTAGCAATTACATTCCTTTGAATTTCATTACTCCCACCGTAAATAGATACTTTTCTGTAATTTAAGTAATGAGGCATGACTGGTGCAGCAAAGTCAGGACCAATTCTTGATTCATTTGAAGCTAAATCTTCTTCGGTCATAAAAGGATGAGCATAGTAACCTACTGCTTCAACGAATAAATCGGATAATTCTTGCTGAAGATCAGTTCCTAGAATTTTTAGGATTGATGATTCTGGTCCAGGATGACCTCCTGCTGACATAGCAGCAAGGGTTCTTAGTTCAGTATATTCAGCCGCAGTTAATTTGATTTCTAATCTATCAAGCTTGGACATGAACATTGCATCATCTTTTAAAGATCCCTCGCCTACTTGAATTTGAGTAGTGATGTCTCTCAATCTATCTAGTTCTCTCTTCAATGAAGGTATCCCAGCAATACCAGTTCTTTCATGAGCTAAAAGAAATTTAGCAATGCTCCAGCCAAAGCCTTCTTCACCAACTAAATTGGTAACAGGAACTTCAACATTATCAAAATAGACCATATTTACTTCATGAGTTCCATCGATTGTTATGATAGGTTTAACTTCTACTCCAGGGGTTTTCATATCTATAAGCAAGAAACTGATACCCTCTTGTTTCTTACCACTACCATCTGTTCTTACTAAACAAAAAATCCAATCTGCATGTTGGGCTAATGTAGTCCAAGTTTTGGCACCATTGACCACATAAACGTCACCTTTTTTCTCTGCTTTTGTTTTAAGTGAAGCTAAATCAGATCCAGATCCAGGTTCAGAATAACCCTGACACCACCATATGTCTCCATTTAAGATTTTTGGAAGATGAAATTCCTTTTGTTCATCGGAACCAAAAGTATAAATAACAGGTCCACACATGTTTACACCAAATGGCATTAATGTAGGTGTATTAGCTGCAGCTAATTCATTTTGAAATATATGTTTTTGAGTAATTGTCCATCCAGTGCCGCCAAGTTCTTCAGGCCAATTTACTGCTAGCCAACCTTTGTCATTTAAGATTTTATGCCATTTAACAGTATCTTCTTTACTTAAAGGAATACCTTGATCTTGCTTCTCTTTAATTTCAGAAGGATAATTCTGCTCAATAAAACTTCTAACCTCTTGTTGAAATTCTTGATCTTCTTTAGAAAATGATAAATTCATTAAAACACCTCTGTAGTTTGGGGCAAAATAGACGGGGTTATTATACACAATGTAGCTGGATCTTTATAAGCAGAAACTAATGAATTTAGACCAAAAAAATATAATAATTTTTGAAAGCAAATACCATTTGGAGAGGTATAAAGCTTCTGAACCTTCTTTTTTTGAGGATTTAGAAGTTTTAACGGATCTTGAAATTCTTCCATATGATAATTTTTCTCCTGATCCCTCTCTTTTAGGTAAACGTATAGAAACTCTTAGATCATTAGTAGAAGATGAAGTTAGCTTTGCCTGCACTGCATCATCAATCATTCAACCTTTGTTTGATAAAAAGTATATTTTTGAAAAAACATTTGAAATATCAAAAAATCAACAAATTGACTTAAGCAGATTAACAAAATTTTTAATTAACTCTGGATACGAAAGAGCAGATTTAGTTTTAAAAAATGGGCAATACGCTGTTAGAGGGTCTGTAATAGATATTTTCCCGAGTAATTCAAAATTACCAATTAGAATTGATCTTTTTGACGATGAAGTTGTTTCCATAAAGTATTTCAAAAATGAAGATCAAATTACATTTAAAGAAATTGATTCATATAAGTGCATTGCTGCCAAAGGATATGAATTGACAAACGAATCGATTGATATCTTTAAAAAAAATTGGAGGAATACCTTTCAGTCAGACGGACCAGTATTCGACAGTATTTTAAAAGGTAAAAATTTAGAAGGATTAGAACATTATTTACCTTTATTTTTTTATGAAAGAACTTTTTTTAAAGATTATTTTAAAAATTACAAAATTATCTATATCAATGAGGCAAAAAAATATCTATCGGAATATTGGGACTTAATTAATGAAAGATATGAAGACTTTAAATTAGACTTAGATAGACCTCCCCTACCTCCTAAGATTTTATTTAATACTTTAGATGAAATTTCTTCATTAAATTCAGAGAATTTGATTCTAAGTATTCAAAAAAATAAAGATGAAATAGATAAAAAAGATAATTACTCCTATGAGAAATTTTCTTTAACCGAGAATATTGCTTTTAAAATTGATTCTAAAGTAGTTCATTTAGATCATGGAATTGGAATATATAGAGGACTAAAAAAATTAAACAACACGGAATGTTTGATCATTGAATTTGATCAAGGAGATTTAATATATTTACCTGTGCACTCTATGAATTTGCTTTCGGCTTATATTGGAATGGACGAGATAAAATTAGACTCAATAAGAAAGAGCAAATGGAATCAAAAAAAACAAAAGACATTTGAAAAAGCATATGATTTTGCTGCTGAATTAATAGAATCAGAAGCTAAAAGATCAAATTTTAAAAGATCTCCATTAGAGATAAATGAAGAAGGTTTTCAAAAATTTATCGAAAATTTTCCATATGAACTTACACCTGATCAGCTTAAATGTTCTCATTCTCTGATAAACGATTTCAATTCTCCTAAAATGATGGATCGATTAATTTGCGGTGAAGTTGGTTTCGGTAAGACGGAGATGGCATTAAGGGCTTCGTATATTTCTTACATGAATGGTTTTCAAGTTTGTTTGATGGTCCCCACTACAATTCTTGCGGAGCAACACTATGAAACCTTTACAAAAAGATTTTCTGAATACGACGTTGATGTGGTTTTATTAACTAGAAATTTATCCACTCAAGAAAAAAAAGATGTCTACTTAAAGATCTTGAATCAGCCTAACCTAATTGTGATTGGAACTCATGCGTTAATGAACAATAAATTAGATTTTAATAATGTTGGTCTTTTGATAATTGATGAGGAACATAAATTTGGAGTTAAACAAAAGGAAAAAATTAAATCATTAAAGGCACAAATAGATATAATGTATTTATCAGCAACGCCGATTCCACGAACATTAAATCTTGCCTTAACTGACTTAAAAGATTTTTCTATCATTGCATCCCCCCCTCATGGAAGGAAACCGGTTGAAACAATTGTTTCAAGGGAATCAAAATCTTACATCAAAGAGGCAATAAGGCGTGAAACATTAAGAGGTGGGCAAACATTTTATGTGTGCAATAGAATCCATAAGTTAGAAGAGGAAAAATATAAATTAACTCAAATATTTCCTGAAAAAAATATTGATATTGTTCATGGTCAAATGGATCCACTCAAGATAAAGGTAATATTAGATAATTTTAAAGAAGGAAATATTGATGTCCTTGTCTGCACAACTATTATAGAAAGCGGAATAGATATTCCCAACGCAAATACACTTATAGTGAAAGATGCAGATAATTTTGGCTTATCACAACTTCATCAATTAAGAGGAAGAGTTGGTAGATCTCCGACACAGGCGTATGCATATTTTTTTACCAGTGAATTTAAAGATATAAAAGGTAAAGCAAAAGATAGAATCACAGCTTTGCAATCAACGGATTCCTTTAATGCTGGGCTAGCCTTAGCAATGAGGGATCTTGAAATAAGAGGTGCTGGAGAAATCTTAGGAGAAAAGCAAAGCGGTTTAGTTCATGATGTTGGTTTAAATCTTTTTAGTGAAATGATAAAAAAAGCTAAAGATTTATTGAAAGGTATGCCTGAGGATAAAATCATAGATACTTCAATTAATTTAAACGTTCCAGCATATATAGAGAACGACTATCTTCCTCAAGCTGAGCTTAGATTGGAAATGTATAAAAGATTAGCAGAATGTAAAACACTAGATGAATTGGAAATTTTAAAAGTTGAAATTGTTGATAGATTTGGCCCATTTTCAAAAACTTTCCAAAACCTTATAGAACTGACCAAACTAAAGATCATTTCAATGCCGCTGATGATTAAGAGAATAATAGGCACAAATAAAAGAATCGAATGTACGTTTGATTCTGAATCTCCGATCCTAGCTGATAATAAAACTAACAATGTATTAGTTTTTAATCCTCAAGAAGATAATTCAATTTTATTTTTACAAAATACATTCTCGACCATAATATCCAACCTAAAATTAGATGAAGCTAGCTAATTTTTTTCTTCTTTTGATATCTTTTAATCTCATTTCGGTCGAGCGAGATCAATTGGATGTTGATTTTCTTAGGGATGATGAGTATAGAATTGACTTAATTTTTATTAAGTATTTAAAAGATGAGGACTTAAAAGAAAACTTTCAGAATCCAGAAGTAAATTTTGAAAGATTTTTTGTTACTCTTGATGAATTCCAATATCCAAATTTAGATATCTTCCCTACAAATTTTGAAATTCCTAAAGAAAACCAATCCATTGATATTCCTTTCATTAAGAAAGAAACACAAAAAAAGACTACAGAAAAAAATATAATTACTCGAAAAAGAGAGTTTCCTAGAGAAATATTTCAGATAGATAAAAGAGACGATAATTTAATGAAAGAATTTAAGGATCTCATCAGGAGAAGTAGATACTTTAGATTCATTGGGGAACAATCTTGGTATCAACCTATACCAACAAAAGATAATTCATTTGAAATCTTTATTGATTCAAGCACTGAAAGAGGTTCAAGGATTTATGGTTTTTTAAGACCTTACAAAGGAAGATATTTGCACACTGATATCGAGGTTTTTTTAGCAGAAAAAATTCAAGAAGATGAAATCTTAAGTGTCGAAGAATCAGATAATACTAATCCAAATATAGAAGGTTATTTATTCAATAATACAGGTCTAGATTTACAAAAGAAAAGTCTGCCAAATTTACAAGAAGAAGAGCTAATGCCTGTTTTCCAGTTAAAAGAATCTAGAAGACTTAGATCGGGAGAAATTAATTATTTTGATCATCCAAAATTTGGATTACTTCTTTTAATAACTAAGCCGAGTTAGTTTTTTCTAAGTTCTGAAGATGTTCTTTAAGTGCGTTTTTGATCTTTAAATGGTCTATGTCATCCGAATCGTATTTTTCTAATTTTTGTATAGCTTGACTTAAATTTAGCCAAGGTCCTTTTGTGAATAATCGTTCGTTAATAAATTTAGAAAAATCTTCATTTTCATCGTCAGATAATAAATCGGGTTTCTCTAAAGCTATAATTCTAGATGCTAATTCTCTGTATCTGCTGTCTTCAAATCCTTCCTTTAATTTTGTTTTATCTTGCCAAGTTGAAATATGAAATTTTTCCATCCAAAGCCTGTCTGAATCACTAGGAAACCTTTCATATATTGCTTGATCTACATATTTTGGAGGTGGATAACTTTTTTGTTTTTTTATTAAAAGTTCGGAGAGTCTTTCTGAAAATTCGAAATTTTCTTTTAATAAATTTGCCCTTCTCGTTAATTCTTTGATTGATAAATCAAGATATGAGGAAGGTTTAGAGATACTGCTTAACGGAGTAACTGGCATGCTTTTATTTATTGAAACTAATTTGAAAGCTCCGCCTTGAGTTCCTAATTGCTCTAAAAGTTCATGATCCTTAAGTTTAAATAATTCTTCTGGATTGAAATACAAATCACAAACAATTATTTGATTTTGATTCGAATTATTTTGTCCGCATGGATAGATAGGATAAACGTATTTATTTCTGCGTATCACCTCACCTAATAGGCAAAATTTTTCAGATCTTAATATGTCTAAGTTTCCTTTCTTAGATGAACCTTGAATGAAAATTTTCCATGCTTCGGGAGCTTTGTCCTTAATAATTTTTCCAAGTTCAACCATCAAGATACAGTCCTCTAAAGCATCATGTGCTCCTTCAGCAGAAATACCATTTGCTTCTGCTAAATCACTGAGTTTGAGGCTTAAATCACCATTTTCATTTTTACCTGTTTTAATTTCATCAGAATAAAAGTTTGCTAATAACTGAAACAATACATACATATCCGCTCTACCGTTATTATTAGTGTTAGTTATATATGGATCCAATAAATACCAATAGAATTGTCGTCTCAGCAATTCCTCATCAAACTTGTGACCGTTATAAGTTATGTGAACTAAATTCGATGAATCAGCCCATTGCTGCCAAGTTGCGTGGATCTCTTTTATGAGATCGTAATGAGTCTTGTTGCAATTTGAATTGAGGGTAGAAATCTTTTTATGAGTGAAATATGCTCCTGGATCTGGAACTATCCATGGCAAAATTTGACATTCATCATCAATAGTATCAATTTGATCAAAATTTTCAGACGTTAAAATTGAGCCAATTTGAATAATTTGAGAAAAATTGATGTTTAAACCTGTTGTCTCAGTGTCATTGAAAACATATGAGACATTCTTTTCAGGCATAATTATTTAAAATAAGCGTTTTCTGTATGTGAATGATCGGTTGAATCTATGATTCCGGTAATTTCAGGAACATTTTCTATAAGAGTTTTTTCAACCCCATCTTTTAGTGTGACGTCAATCATACTGCAACCCTGACAACCGCCACCGAATTGAAGAACCGCTTTATTGTCATCAAGAACTTCAACCAGACTAACCTCTCCTCCATGCGCTGCTAAAGCAGGATTAATCTCACTCTGTAAATAAAAATTAATCTTATCTTCAATGGAGCTTTCATCTGATAAAAATGGAGTTTTTGATTTTGGTGCTCTAATTGTCAGTTGACCTCCAAATTTATCTGGATGGTAATCAACTTTGGCATCCTCTAGGTATGGAAGACTTCTCTCATCAAGAAAAACGTTAAATGATTTATAAGTTTGAGAAAAATCAGTTGGATCTTGTTCGCCTGGTTTGCAATAAACAATACATGTTTCTGCCCTATTTGAACCAGGGTCAGAAACAAAGATTCTTATGTTTGTGTCATTTTCTTCAGAATCTTTAAGAAGATTACCTAAATATTCTTCTGCGCCCTCTGTGATTTCAACAATATTTGACATTAAAGTTTTGCGTCAAGTTCAGGGACGGCAGTAAATAAGTCAGCAACCAGACCATAATCTGCTACTTGAAATATAGGTGCATCCTCATCTTTATTAATCGCCACTATAACTTTACTATCCTTCATTCCTGCTAAGTGCTGAATAGCCCCTGATATTCCAACAGCTATGTATAGATCTGGTGCAACAATTTTTCCGGTTTGTCCTACTTGATAATCGTTCGGAACAAAACCAGAATCTACTGCTGCTCTTGAAGCACCTATAGCAGCTCCTAATTTGTCAGCTACAGATTCCAGAATTTTAAAATTATCTCCATTTTGCATACCTCTGCCACCAGAAATAATTACATCTGCTGAAGTTAATTCAGGTCTATCTGACTCAGCAATTTCTTCTTTTATGAACTCTGATATTCCAAGGTTATGGCTTTCTTGAAGATCAACAATCTCTGCACTTCCATCATTTTGCGCAGCATCAAAAGCAGTTGTTCTAACAGTGATAACTTTCTTTGAATCACTGTTTTGAACGGTCGCAATACAATTTCCAGCATAAATTGGTCTTTCGAAAGTATCGCTAGACTCAATTGCGGTGATATCAGATATTTGAGCAACATCCAAAAGAGCGGAAACTCTTGGCATATAATTCTTACCATTAGTTGTTGCTGGGGAAAGGATGTGACTATAGTCAGCAGAAATTGCAACAATTAAGTCTGCAATATTCTCGGCGAGACAATGTTCGTATTCTGGGGAATCTGCTACTAATACCTTTGCTACTCCGTATATTTTTGCAGCTTGATCCTTTGCTCCAGAACAATTTGATCCGGCAACAAGTACGTGAATATCCCCTTCCAGATTAGTTGCAGCAGTTACAACATTATTAGTTGATGCTTTAATTTCTACGTTATCGTGTTCAGCTATTACAAGTATGCTCATGTTATTACCTTTGCTTCATTTTTAAGTTTATCTACTAAATCATCTACAGTTTCTACAATGATTCCAGCTTCTCTAACTGGAGGAGGAGAAACTTTTAAAGTTTTATTCCTTGGCTCAATATCTACACCCAAAGATCCAGCCTCTATTATATCGAGAGGTTTTTGCTTTGACTTCATAATATTCGGTAAAGAAGCATATCTTGGTTCGTTTAACCTTAAATCTGTAGATACTATACAAGGAAGATTGACAGATATTGTTTGCAAACCACCATCAACTTCTCTCGTTACAACAGCCTTTGCTCCTTCAATTTTTAATTCAGAGGCAAATGTTGCTTGAGCGAACCCAGTAAGAGCTGCCAACATTTGAGAGGTTTGGTTATTATCACCATCTATAGCTTGCTTACCCAGTATTACTAAGTCAGGAGACTCTTTTTCAACAACTCCTTTTAAAAGTTTTGCAATAGCTAAAGGTTCAACCTCAATGTCAGTTTCTACCAAAATAGCTCTGTCGGCACCGAGGGCTAAGGCAGTTCTTAATTGTTCTTGAGAAGCTGAAGACCCTACTGTCACAGCAATTATCTCAGTAGCAGTGCCTCCCTCTTTTAATCTGACAGCTTCTTCTACAGCAATCTCGCAAAATGGATTAATAGCCATTTTTACATTGTTTAAGTCAACACCCGATTCATCAGCTTTTGGCCTAACTTTAACGTTGTAATCAACAACTCTCTTTATTGGAACTAAAATTTTCATAATTTTTATATAGTGTTAAAGCGGAATATTACAAGAACTACATATTCTAAAGGATTTGCTACTTGAAAGTAAGTCTTTAGAATACTCTCATAGATTAGTAGGTATGGAAGAAAATCAAGCTGAAAGAGACGTCATGGAATATGATGTCGTTGTTGTGGGTGGTGGTCCATCTGGCCTATCCACTGCAATTAAGTTAAAACAATTAGCTGCTGAAAAAAATGCAGAAATAAGCGTATGTCTCATTGAAAAAGGCTCTGAAATAGGAGCACACATATTGTCTGGGAATTGTTTTGAGCCAAGAGCTCTTGATGAGCTTATTCCTGATTGGAAAGAAAAAGGAGCTCCTTTGAATTCCCCAGCAACAAGAGATGTTGTGAAATTCCTGATTAACGAAAATTTATCATTTAACATTCCTTTTCCCTCTTTTTTAATGCCTAATTTTAATAATCACGGCAACTATGTAATGAGTCTGGCTAACTTATGTAGATGGCTTGGAACTCAGGCAGAAAATTTAGGAGTAGAGATCTTTCCAGGATTTACAGCTGCGGATGTGATCTTAGAAAACGATGTTGTTAAAGGAATTCTTACCGGTGAAATGGGAATTTCTAAAGACGGTGAGAAAAAAGCTTCTTACCAACCCTCTATGGAATTAAGAGCTAAGTACACAATATTTGCAGAAGGATGTAGAGGTCACTTAGGAAAAAAACTTATTGCAAAATATGAGCTAGATAAAGATAAAGACCCTCAACATTACGGTATTGGATTCAAAGAAGTATGGGATGTCCCAGCTGAAGTACATTCAGAAGGTACCGTGATGCATACTTTTGGTTGGCCGAGTAAATCAAAAGCTGGTTCATATTTTTACCATGGAGAGAATAATCAAGTCTACATAGGCCTAGTTGTTCCACTCGATTATTCAAATCCACATTTGAGTCCCTTTGATGAATTCCAACAATGGAAACAACATAAAGATATAAAAAAGATCCTGGAGAATGGAACAAGAGTAGCTTATGGAGCTAGAGCACTCATCAAAGGAGGTTATCAATCTAGACCAAAAATGACTTTTCCTGGTGGACTTATTGTCGGTGACAATGCTGGAACAATGGTTTTCACTAAGATTAAAGGAACTCACACGGCAATGAAGTCTGGAATGCTTGCTGCAGAAACAGTATTTGATGCAGTTCAAAATAATAATCTAGATGCTGATTTAGAGTCCTATGAAGAAAAATTTAATTCATCTTGGATACAAACTGACTTGTATAAATCAAGAAATATGACGCCTCTTCTCCATAAATATGGAACGTGGATTGGAGGAATTTTAATGGCTATAGAGCAATTCTTATTTAGAGGTCGTTATCCATTCACATTGACTCATAAAACGCCCGACTATGCATGTATGAAAAAAGCAAGTGAGTGTGAAAAAATTGATTATCCAAAACCCGATGGAAAAATTAGCTTTGATAAATTATCTTCTGTTTTTCTTTCAAATACCAATCATGAAGAAGATCAACCTTGTCACTTAACTCTTAAAGATTCTTCTATTCCGATAAATGTAAATCTACCGACTTATGATGAGCCGGCTCAAAGATATTGTCCAGCTGGTGTCTATGAGGTTGTAGAGAAAGACGGAGAACACAAATTTCAAATTAATGCGCAGAATTGTGTTCATTGTAAAACTTGTGATATCAAAGACCCTAGCCAAAATATAGTTTGGATAACCCCAGAAGGTATGGGTGGTCCTAACTATCCAAACATGTAGTCAGTCCAATTTTCCAAGCGAAAATTCCTTATCGTTACTTTTAATAAATAATTCTTTATCCCTCTCGTAGGATTCGTCTACTAATTGATAAAAAACATTTCTACTGATCAGCCCTTCTAAGTTTTTTCTTACCTTTAAATATGGTGAAGGTTCTTGTGTATCTTTATCAATTTCAACTCTTAACTTATCTAGAGTATCTAAAAGTACAATATCGCCAACATTGGTCTTGAACAAAAACACTTCTTTATTGTTTTTAATTTCTTTTTGAAAGGTAACGATAACAAAGGGCTTATCTTCAACTTCAATCTTAATTTTTTCTACTGGGGTAACAAGGTAG
Source organism: uncultured SAR86 cluster bacterium (assembly GCA_902570035.1). Taxonomy (GTDB): domain Bacteria; phylum Pseudomonadota; class Gammaproteobacteria; order Magnimaribacterales; family AG-339-G14; genus CACNYO01. The sequence goes on from CACFWO010000004.1 coordinate 59,900, forward strand.
TAATTTCCATCATCATCGAATCTAAGAACTGTACTAAATAAACTAACCATTTTTTCGCGACCTATAGGAGAATCCATAAAATACCATTTTCCATCTCTGGATATTTTCATCTGAACGTTTTCACATAAAGGAGGGTTCCAATCATCTACGGGAGGAAGTGAACCTTCATTTTGAAGCTTCAAAATATCACTAAATAATTGAGCAGATGTTTTTGGGCCAGATTCCATTACAAAGTAAATAAATAAAAAGAACTAATTATAAAAACGATACCAGTAAATTTGTATATCCATGGAATGAAATTATTAAATTTATATAAAAATCCTTTACTTGTGAGTAAAAAAGACAAAAATGCAAACCACATAAAAGTACTAATTGCTATAAACACAGCATAAAGAATTAGAATACTTAAAGGAGTATCAATACTCACTATTGCAAAAAATAACGTAACAGTAAATGTACTTGCCTGAAGATTAAGAAGATTTGTCATAAATCCAAGGGTGAAATTTTTAGAACTTGATTGTATTACTGTTTCAGATGATCGGTTAGTAAATAAAGAAGAAATTCCCAAATACATTAGATATAAAATAGCTATAGGTTTAAGGATAAGAAATATATTTTCCTGATATCTCATGATTAATTCCATTCCAAAAATAGAATACAGACAATGAAAGAATTCACTGGTGGCAATACCTAAAGCAGTAAAAATAGATGCTCTCCTTGTAGATGATAGAGATTGTCTCAGTACAACAGCAAAATCAGGTCCAGGACTTATAACCGCTAAAAGATGAATGGAAGCAATTAAAAGAAATTCAGTCAAAATATCTGGGGTTCTATTTCTAAATTAATGTTGTAATTCTCCAACACAGAGGCCTGAATATGCGAAGCAAGATCAAGAATATCCTCCGATTTCTCAGACTTATTTTCTAGCACTAGCGAGTGTTTTTCAGACACTCTTGCATTATTCAATGCAAAACCTTTTAGGTTTAGAGATTCAATTAAAAAAGCTGCTGATATTTTTACTTTATTATCAATGTATGAATAAAATTTAATACTTGGAAGAATTTGTTTTATTTTTTCCAATTCATCCAATGAGATAATAGGATTTTTAAAAAAGCTTCCAACATTTGGATGTTCTTGTGGATCTGATATTTTAGCTTTTCTTATTTTTAGGATATGTTTTCTGATGATAAACGGAGTAATCTCTTCTGCTTTTAAAAAGTTTAAATCTTCATACTCCAAGTTGGGTTGAAAATCTTTAGTTAATTTGAATTTAACTTTTATGACAATTAGAGAGTCTTTATCTTGAAATATGCTTTTTCTATATGAAAATTTGCAATCATTATTAGTAAAGCTAACAAAACTGTTTGATTCCATATCAAAACAAATGACTTCATCAATAAAATCAGATACTTCGGTCCCATAAGCTCCAATATTCTGAATAGGAGCAGCTCCAATGCTTCCAGGTATGCCTGATAAATTCTCTAATCCGCAATAACCGTTTTCTAAGGACCAGAGCACAAAATCATCCCAATTTTTACCCGCTCCAACTGTAATTAAATTATCCTCGATAGATATTTCATTAAATGAAATTGTTATTACAAACTTGTTAAGCAAATTAGGCAGAACAACGTTGGATCCCTCTCCAAGGATACAAAAATTAATTTTTTTTGTTGAGGTAAAATTTTGAATATTTTTTAAGTCTTCAAGATCAAAGATTTCTATAAAAAACTTTGCAGTAGAATCAATTTTTAAAAGATTATTTTCTTTTAAGCTAAAGGATTTTTTTATTTTATTTGATAATTTCATTAGCTCTAATCAAATCTTCTTCAGTATCTATTCCAAAGCTGCTCGTAGAAGATGATTTAAATGCTTTAATCTGATGACCGTTATCTAGAGCTCTCAATTGTTCTAAACTTTCTCGAATCTCGTTTTCAGATTGCTCATATTTAACGAATTTTTGTAAAAATTCACATCTATAAGCATATATTCCAAGATGATGATAAATAGAATCTGATGATTTGAAGTCTCTTGAAAATGAAGTTGCAATATTGTCAGTCACACTAATTTTCACTGCATTAGTATCATCTATATCTTCTTTTTTAAGTTCTTTGTATAAGGTTGCCATTTCGAAATCATCCTTGTAATTGTGTATCAAAGTATTGATATCATCATGAGATATAAATGGTTCATCACCTTGAACGTTAATTATTAAATCTTCTTCATGACAATTTATTTTTGTTATTGCTTCGTGGATTCTATCTGTGCCTGTTTTATGATCTACTGAAGTCATAATCACTTGTCCGTTAAATTCTAGAACTTGATCTCTTATCTTCTCAGAATCTGTTGCAATAAATATAAAATTGGCTTCAGACTTTCTACAAGATTCATACACCCATTGAATCATTGGCTTGCTACCAATTTTCTTTAACGGTTTACCGGGTAATCTAGATGAGGACCATCTAGCAGGGATCACTACATAATTCATTTAGATTTAATTTCGGCTAAGAAATCTTGTTCAAAGTTATCTGAAACTTCAGCTTCTATCTTTAAATACCAATAATTCGTATGGTCTAGAAATGAGCATTTTATTGCATCTTTTTCTGTCATTACAGTAGGTTGATTATCCATAATTTCAAAATCTACGCTGTGAAAGTCATGATGATCAGGGAAAGCATATTCAGATATGTCAAAACCCAGTTGTTTTAATAAATTAAAAAAATTAGATGGGTTTCCAATTCCTGCAACTGCATTTACTTCTTTTTTCAAGGGCCAGTCGAAAATATCGTATTCCTTTTGGCTTTTCATATGAACCCACTTGAAAGGACGATATTTCATTTCATATTTTGCAACTGAAGGCCATTTTCTATTTGAGCTGATTGTAAAATCAACTGTTTCAATTCTAGATTTTGGCTCTCTAAGTGGTCCTGCTGGAAGAAGTAGCTCGTTTCCAAACTTCCTATTTCCATCAATCATTAATATTTCTATATCTCTTCCAAGAGAAAAGTGCTGCAAACCATCATCGCTTAAAATGACATTACTATCTGTATTTTCCATAAGATGTTTAGCTGCTTGTATCCTATTGGTACCAATGACCACTGGACATTGAGAATTTTTAAACATAATAGCCGGCTCATCTCCAGATTCTTCAATTGGGGTCTCTGAGTTAAGTAGCAGTGGATAGGTCTTTGATTTACTCAAATAACCTCTTGAAATTATTCCTGGTTTAAGACCTTCTTTTTTAAGTAATTTGGCAAGGTAAATAATAATTGGAGTTTTTCCTGTGCCACCAACTGTTAGGTTACCAACAACTATTGTAAGAAGATTGGGTTTCCATGAATTTGAAATTTGATGTCTTTTTTGTCTGTTAAAAAGAAATTGGTATATCCATGAAAAAGGAATAAGAAGTTTAGGCCAGAGGCTATTTTCGTACCATGCTTTTTCTAAGTTTGAAACATAGGATTTTGATGCATCTATATTTACTAGAAGATTAGAATTTGGTTCAGTATCAATATTTAATGTACCGTCATCAAAATCAAATTGATTTCTATAAAGTTGAAAATAAGGACCTTCAGATAATATTAATTGACTGTGCTTACCTCTTTCTACTATTTCTCCATTTTGAAGAACTAAAATTTCATCTGCTTGCTCTACTGTTGAAAGTCTGTGGGCAATAGTAATTGTAGTTTTACCTTCTTTTAAGTTAGTAATCGCATCTGTAATCAATCTTTCAGATTCAGAATCTAATGCAGAAGTAGCTTCGTCCAATATTAAAAAAGGTGAATTTTTTAAGATAGCTCTTGCAATGGCAATTCTCTGTTTCTGTCCTCCGGATAATAATGTTCCATTATCACCGATAACAGTTTTATACCCATCAGGAAAAGATTCTATGAATTGATGCGCATTTGCTTTTTTTGCTGCTTCATAGACATCTTCTTCACTGGTGTCGATATCTCCATAAAAAATATTATTAAATATTGTGTCATTGAATAAAGTTATCTCTTGTCCTACGTAGGAGATTTGATCTCTTAAGGATTCCAAAGAAAGCTCTTCAATCCTTGTTCCATCGATAAAAATTCCGCCCTCTGTGGCGTCATAAAATCTAGGGATCAGATTAATTATGCTGCTTTTTCCTGCACCTGAGCTTCCAACAATAGCTAAATTAGAACCTTTTTCTAACTCAAAATTTATATTCTTAAGGGAATATTCTTTTGAACTAGAATATTTAAGGGAGACATTATCAAATTTTATTTTTCCTTCAGAATTCTTAATTATTTTTGAGCCATCATCTTTTTCTGGAGTTTCATCAATTTGCTTGAAAATATCTTCTGCTGCTGCAATACCTTTTTGGAACATAACATTAGTAGAAGATAATTGTCTGATTGGTTTTGCTAGCATTCCTGCACTACCAAAGAAAGCTATAAATGTTCCTGATGACATTGATGTGATTACAGAGGGATCTAAGGCAAACCAAGTGATTAATGCTAATGCCAGAGATATTATTAATTGAATAAGCGGAGAAGCAATTGAGTTTGTAGATTCTAATTTCAAATTTTGAATTCGATTTGCATCGCTCGCCTCATTAAATTTATCAATTTCAAGATTTTCATTACCGAAAATTTTTAATTCTTTATGAGCATTTATAGATTCTGAACTCACATGAGTAACATCACCCATGGCAGATTGAATTTTTTTACTAAGACGTCTTAATCTTTTCCCAGCAATAGAAACAATAAAGCCAATTAAGGGTGCTGCAATTATTAAGACTAGGGTTAATTTCCAATTTAAGTAAATTAAGTAACCTAATAGTCCTATTACTATCAAGCCTTCTCTTATAATAATCTTGACTGCATCAGTAACTGCACTACTAACCTGCATTACATTAAAAGTAATTCTGGATAATAAATGACCACTGGAGGATTTATCATAAAAACTCACTGGCATCGAAATCAATGATTTGAATAAATCTACTCTCAAATTGTGAATTAATTTATTCGAAATAAAGGCCATAAAAAAATTTGAAAGATAAAAACCGATTCCTCTTATTAGAGCTATGGCTATAAGTGCAAGAGGTAAGATTGTTTGGACTGTTTGATTTGGATTTTCTATAAAATCAACTATTCTTCTTAACCATTCCGCTGCCCCTACTTGAGCTGCAGCAAATAATACAAATCCAAAAAAACTTATCAAGAAATAAGGAATGCTTGAAGAAACATAGCCAAAAAGACGTGCAAGATATGAAGTATTGCTTTTCATGCCTAAAAAAAGGGTTATTTTACCTTTTTAGAAGAATTTTATCTCTTAGCCCTGTATTAAATTGAGCTTACCTTGTTCAAGTAAATATTTTGAATTTGGCATAAATTTCAAATTTTCATCATGAGTAGCAATAACCACAGAAATATCAATCTCATTAAATACATCGTCTATCAATTCCATGACTTCATCAGAAGTGTTTCTATCTAAATCTCCTGTCGGTTCATCCATGACTATTAATTTTGGTTTATTAATTAATGCTCTTGCAATCGCGCATCTCTGTCTTTCTCCACCAGATAGTTGATCAGGTAAGTGATCTTTTCTGTCAGAAATTTTTAATTTATCAATAAGAAAGTTTGCAAAATCTTTATCAATATTATTAGCTATAGATCCTGGGAGAATGATGTTCTCATGAAGAGAAAATTCTTCTAAGAGATGATGAGATTGAAAAACTACACCTATATCATTTAGCCTTAAATTTGAGAGCTCTTTATCCGATAAAGATTCTATAGGTTTGTCTGCAAAAATCATTGAACCATTAGAGGGAATTTCTAGAGTACTTAGAATATTTAACAGAGTAGTTTTTCCAGAACCTGACTTTCCATAAATAATTAATCTGTCGTTATCATTTATTTCAAGATTAAGGTTAATAAGAGGAGAAATAACGTTCTCTCCAGTTTGATAATCTTTTCCAATATCTTGTAATTTAACTAAGTTCATTATTTTAATATCTTAGCTGGGATAATTTTTGAAGCTGATCTAGCGGGATAGATGCTTGCAAATGATGTTATCAATAATGATCCTAATATAATTGAAATTATCCACTCAATTCGTAAGTCTGTAGGAAGATAACTTATGAAATACCATTGCAAATAACCAGAAATAATGACATCAAAATATGATGAGGCTATAAAAAAAGAAATAAACAAACCTAAAAGAGTTCCAATAGATATTCCCCAAAAAGAGATTATCAAGCCAAGATATAAAAATATTTGAATAATTTTCATATCACTCATGCCTAGTGTTTTTAGGATTGCAATTTGTTCCTTTTTTTCATTAAGCATCATCATTAACATTGCCACTACATTAAAGGCTGCAATAACTATGATTAAACTAGTTAGCAAAAAAACTAAACTTCTTTCCATGCCAACAGCTCTCCAAAGAGTCCCAAACTGAGAACTCCAATCATTAACTCTTAGAGGTTGTTTAGAATAATTCTGGGCTTCTATTAAAGCATCGTAAGTTAAATCTGGAGCGTCAAAAAGATCATCAAATTTCAGTCTAATGCCTGTCACATTTCCTGATAGTGAAAGAAGTTTCGAGGCATCATTAATGTTTATGAATGCATAATTTGAATCTAGATCATTAGATCCCATGCTATAAATTCCAGAAATAGAAAAAACTTTCATTTTTGGATAAATTCCGGTTAAAGAAACTTTGGGATTTGGTAATAATAAAGTTACTTTATCTCCAATAGAAACAGATAGCTGTCTTGCTAATAAATCACCTAAGATTAAGTTAAAACTGCCTTCGCTTAGATCATCAAATGATCCAACGAACATATTGTTTGGAACATTAGAAACATTTGATTCATACGAAGGATCAACTCCATAAATCAGAGTTCCCTTCAATTTTGATTTAGAGCCAATAAGTGACTGAGTCTCTACATATGGTGCTGCACCTTTAAGTCTATCCATATCAGATAACGAATCAATAAGTTCAATTGGATTAGAAATTGATGAGTAACCGTAAATGTTTCCGTGAGGAATTGAGTTTAATATTTTCTCCTTTAGTTCTTTTTCAAATCCGTTAAATACCGAGGAAACAATTATAAGAACAGCTACTCCAAGAGATACTGAACCCAGGGATAATTTGGATACAAAAGATAAGAATCCTTCCTTTTTAGAATTGAAATATCTTAAAGCAATAAAAAAAGGAAGGTTTTGTCTCAATAGATTTTATTTAAGAGCGTTCTTTTTGGCTGATTCAAACATTTTACCTTTATAAGGAGGCATCATGTTTTTCAATAAATCAGAACTAAATTGAGTTAGAACTGATTTTTGATGACTGAATCTCTTAAAACCTTCATGACCGTGATAAGAACCAATACCACTGTCTCCAACTCCACCAAAAGGCATATCTTCCTGACCGTAGTGCCAAACAACATCGTTAATAGTTGCTCCACCAGATGTGGTTCTATTAAGAATTTTATTTTGGGTATCTTTATTTTTGCCAAAATAATATAAGGCTAAAGGTCTAGGTTTTGAATTGACGTAACTTATAGTTTCATCGATATCCTCATATTCTTTGATAGGCATGACAGGCCCAAAGATTTCTTCCTGCATGATTTTCATATCATCAGTAGGATTTAAGACAAAAGTAGGAGGAATTTTATGTCCCTCTTGTTGCTCAAAATCTTCATTTGCAGGATTAATTGTTTTTATTTCAGCACCTTTTTCTTTTGCATCTTCTATAAGGCTATTAATCCTTTCAAAATGTCGTTGATTAACAATTGAAGTGTAGTGTTCGTTGTATTTCATATCTGGATACATTTCAGAAACAGCTTTAGTACTTTCATCTATAAATTCATCAACTTTACCTTTAGGCATCATCATGTAATCAGGAGCAATACAGATTTGACCTGCATTCATTGTTTTACCACGCATCAATCTTGTAGCAGACAAAGAAACATCGGCAGTTTCATCCATAATTACTGGAGATTTACCACCTAGTTCAAGCGTAACTGGGACAAGGTTTCCCGAGGCGGATTGCATAACTTTTCTACCGTTATTAGTTGATCCAGTAAAAAGTAAGTGATCGAAGTTTAAATTTCCAAAAGCCTCTGCTACATCTGGACCACCTAGAAAGACTTCAACTTCTGCTTTATCGTAAAATTCATTAAACATCTTTTTAGTTAGGTCTGATGTTTTCGGAGTTATTTCTGAGGGTTTAATCATTACTCTATTTCCGGCAGCAAATGCTTGTGCAATTGGAGAAATAATTAAATTGATTGGAAAATTCCATGGTTTAATCATTCCAATGGTTCCAAGAGGTTGATATTGAATTTCTGTCTTAGCACCCAATAAACGCATCATTAATCTTGCCACGAAAGGCTGACTTGAATTTGATTGTCTGGTTTCAGACTTCATCCACTTTTTAAGGTTTTTGATTGAATAATCAACACTACCTAAGCTAGACATAACTTCTGATAAAAAAGTACTGTTCTTATCTCTAGTTCCATAATCTTCACTAATAGTATCTACTATCTCATCAGAATATTTTTTTAACATCAGAGAAAGTCTATTTAATCTATCCAAACGTAATTCATAACTTGCAGGCCCTTCATCGGTATGAGCCTTTTTTTGCAAAGCTAAAACTTCCTTCATTTCATCAAAAACAGAATCAGTCATATTTCCTCCTGTAAATTACAATTCTAAACAGTTCTTTGTTTTTTGTCTTTCTCGTTAGAGCCTTTTATTGTATTTTTGATGGCTACCCAATCTTCATCCTTAAAAGAGCTCATCATCGAAAAAGTGCCCCCACCAGTGATGTATTGTGCTCCATCAATAGCAATAGTTTGACCTGTAAGATATTCACAGCCATCTGCCATTAAGAAAGTAGCTAAATTCCCAAGTTCATCCATTTTTCCTACTCTTCCTAATGGAACATTACTTCTTTCAGCATCCTCAGATATATCAGATTTTTTGTCCCCTGTTTGAGGCATCAACCTTGCCCAAGCTCCCTCTGTTGGAAACGGACCTGGAGCGATAGAGTTTAATCTTATGCCGTGAGGTCCCCATTCAACTGCTAATGATTTTGTCATGGCATTAATACCTGACTTTGACATTGCAGATGGAACAACAAATGGTGATCCGGTCCAAACCCATGTTGCTAGAATCGAGACAATACTTCCCTTATGGCCAAGTTCTAACCATCTTTTACCAACAGCATTAGTAATATAGAAAGTACCGTGAAAGACAATTGATGCAATTGCATTAAAACCATTTGGTGATAAATCTTTAGTTCTTGAAATAAAATTTCCAGCGGCATTGTTTACTAGCCCATCTAGCGGTCCTTCATTAAAAATATTTTCAATATTTTCTTCAATTGACATTGCGTCTCTAATGTCGAGAGGGAAATAATTAACTTTTCCACCATGCTCAGACATTATTTCATCAGCAGCGTCCTTAAGAACGTTTTCCCTTCTACCACAAATGTAAACTTCCGCTCCGTGCTTGACGAAGTGCCTAGTCATTTCTTTACCGAGACCCGATCCACCTCCGGTTACTAAGATTCTTTTTCCTTTTAATACATTTTTATCAAACATTAATTTCTCCCGTATGAAGCTTGTTAGTAAATTTTTTAGACAAGTTAATAAACATGATAATGAGTACAGATAGAATGGCAATAAATATAAAAGGATAATTTGGCGCAATCATATACAAAGGCATGGTTATGATAGGCGTCAGAAGATGACCTAATGGCATTACACCCCCTAACAACCCATTTATTAAACCCTGTTCATTTTTATTTACCGATAAAGACAGTTGCGCTACATTTCCAGATCGCGTGAGAGCAGATCCCACTCCATGCAAAGTCAGATACACAAACAAAATGTAAATGCTTGGTGCAAACGCTATTCCTAAAAATGAAGCTAACATTATCAATGGTCCTACTCTTAATAATAAATAAGGAGAAAGTCTTAATCTATCAACCAAAAATAACTGAGTTAAAAGACCTGATATTGCTATCAACGAAAAACCAAATGCAACGTAAGGATAAATATTATCAATTTCAGGACTTAGATCTTGAAAATAAAGAGATGCTGTAAGTACCATTGTTGCATTCGACATACCCATAAAAGCGGCAACGAACATCGATGGCCAAATTCTTTCATCTAAATAATTTATTTTTTTTACGCTTTTATCGACTTCTATATTCACATAAGAGTTCTTCATTAATCTAAAATTCATATATCCAGCAACTAAGCCAGCAAGACCAATGATTAAGAATGGGAGCGAAAAATCTCCATTACTAAGCCATAGTACTAATCCAACAAAAATTGGGCCTACAATCACACCGAATTGCCAGCCTGCATCAAAACGGGCAAATCCAGCTGTCCGAAGTTCAGGCGTGGTAATATCTGCAATCCTGCCCCCTGCTGCTGGTCGAACGGCGCTTCCAAAAAGGCCATTTATTAATCTTGTTAAAATTAATAAGGGAAGTACAAGATAAAGAGGGATTAATAATTGTCTCGCAGATTCAATTAATGTCGTTATCAAAATAAGAGAGATTGCGAATCCAATCATTCCTATTAAAAAAATCCAGTGTCTGCCAAATTTATCACTTAAATCACCCCAAAATGGACTGGAAATCATCCAAGCAACAGCAGAAATAGAGAAAATTAAACCTACTTGGAACTCATTAAAGCCTAAATTTCTGACTTCCGGAGGGATTAAAATAAACATTGTTGATTGCCCAGCACCAACAAACGCCAAAGCCATAGCTAACAACCATATTGATCGAGGTGCACTATTATTCGATGGCATAGATTTTTTAATCTCTAGCTAGAAAGATAAGGAAAAAAGAATTTTTACTTCGGGTAAAGCAAATAAACTCATCATAAGAAATTAGAGCATGAGACCACTCATGCTCATATTTGATTGCCTTGATGTCTTTAAAAGATTCAGAATTTTCTAAAAATACAAATTTATAACTATCAAAATAAATTTTATTTACTCTTTCGTTAAATTTTCCAATTGATTCATTATTAATGACATTCTTATATTTGGTTTTTGCATTAACTACAGAATCAACTGATTTAAAAAAAGAATTATTAGGAGGTATTTCAAGGTAATTTTCTACTTGAACGTTTTTAGATAGAAAAGGCCCATGATATTTTGGGAGATAATTAAAGAAATTCCCAGTTAGTTGGAAATTAAAAAAAGGACTAGCCTTGTATATTTCTAATAATTTTTTTGATGAATAAGATTTATTATTATTAATGGAAAAAAAAGAAATTAAACATTGGAAATTTGTACCTAATCTAAGATAGTCAGTACCATTTAAAAGTAAATCTTCATTTTTATGTGAAGAAGATTTTTTACTTTTTTCAAATTCCAATTTTTTCCTTAATTTGCTCTAAATTTTTATTAGCTTCATCTCTAGCTTTAGTTTCACCAGCCTCTAATGTGTCTTCTATCAATTTAGGATTATCTATTAATTCGAAATATTTATCTCTAAGAGGTAATATTTCTTGATTAATTTTTGAAAATAATTTTTTCTTGGCGTCCCCCCAACCAATTCCGTCTTCAAACTCTTTTTTTATCTCATTTATTTCTTCTTCATCAGAAAAGTGATCAAAGTACTGAAAAATAATTGAATCTTTTGTTTCTTTTTTTTCACCAGGTTCTTTTGAATCGGTTTTAATTTTATTGATGGATTTTTGCAAAGTTTTTTCTGAGGAAAATAAATCTATAGAGTTATTGTAACTTTTGCTCATCTTTCTTCCGTCTGTACCAATTAATAAATCGAGAGATTCATTAATTATAGGCTCAGGTAATTGAAAAAAATTTTCATAAGTTTTGTTAAATTTATCTGCTATGTCACGAGTAATCTCTAAATGTTGTTTTTGGTCCTTTCCTACAGGAACATATTTAGGATTGAACATCAAAATATCTGCTGACATCAACACTGGATAACTAAATAAACCGTGAGAAATGCCATAGTCTTCATCGTTTTTATTTTCTTTATTTAGATCAACTGCAGCTTTGTATGCATGCGCCCTGTTAAGGAGTCCTTTAGGAGCCATACAAGACAAGATCCAATTTAATTCAAGTATTTGTGGAACTTTCGATTGCCTGTAAAAAAGAGAGTTTTTACTATCAAGTCCGCATGCTAACCATGTCGCAGCTATCTTCATGGAAGATTCTTTTACGGCGTTAGGATCATTAACTTTTATCAGAGAATGATAGTCAGCTAGAAAGAGATAGGATTTGAATTTCTTACTTAGCTTTATAGCAGGTTTTATAGCTCCAACGTAATTGCCTAAATGAGGCGTTCCAGTAGTTGTAATACCTGTAAGAGAGGAATCCATTATATAAGTATAAAAAAAAACACCACAAAAGTGGTGTTTTATCGAAGTTGAAGGGGTTCAGTGGGTTCTACTGATGCAGGCGATTGACCCGTCTCCCTGCAGGTGGCTGAGTTTCCTCAGTTCTTCTCACCCTTCTTCTTCTCATCTTTTACTTCTGTTTAATCGTCTCGAGTTAATTAAATTTAGTTAAAAGACTGATATTTATACTAATGATTTTTTTGTTTGATTCAATACCTAAAATGCACTTTTTAAGATTAATTTCTTATTAAAAAAGTTTTTTATATTTATATATAAGATAAAAAATAAATTGGTTAATTTTTAATCAATTATAGAAAAGATTTCTTCAATTGAGTCATATAAATTGAACATATTGAATGTTTTTTCATTAAAAAAACCTTCATCTTTTGCGTGCTTAAGAAATATTTTTAGTGAATCATAAAAGCCGTTCGTGTTTAGGATAAAAATTGGTTTATCTATAATGTGAAGTTGATTCCATGCCATGATTTCAAAGATCTCCTCATATGATCCGACTCCTCCTGGTAACAAAATAAAACAATCAGCAGCATCAGACATAAGTTGTTTTCTTTCATGCATGGTTTGAACAATTTTTAATTCCTGGATACTCTCATGGCCTGCCTCCATATCAAGCAGTCTTTCAGTAATAACTCCATAAACGTCACCTCCTTCAGAAAGACAGCCGTTTGCGAGCTCATTCATCAAGCCTACTCCTCCTCCTCCATAAACAAGTTTATGGTTTGAGATAGCAATTTGTTTACCTAATTCAAAGGCTGTTTCGGCATAAACAGAATCCTTACCAATTGATGAACTTAGAAAGACGCAAATATTCATTTTTATAATGGCGGAGGGGGTGGGATTCGAACCCACGAGGCCATTTCTGACCTGCTGGTTTTCAAGACCAGTGCATTCAACCAGACTCTGCCACCCCTCCTTTTTGGTTTGCCTATTCTATATGAGTTTCAGAACGATGAAAGATTTTACTCGGGGAAAGAATAAGAATTTGTATACCTATGGATTATTAGGTTATTCAAGGTCAATTGCATATTTTTTTAAAATCTTAATATCAATTATTGATGTAGATTTTTGATGACTTTTTCTCAGATAGACCATAGGTGCTTTTCCTTTCTCGTATGCTTCAAGCCATCTATTTGCACAAACACACCATTTATCGCCTTCTTTTAACCCTGGGAAATCATATTCTGGCCTTGGAGTGGATAAATCGTTACCCATACTTTTTGAAAATTCTAAAAAATCATTTGTTATTAATGTACAAACTGTATGCGTTCCAAAATCTAATTTATCTGTATTACAAAAACCATCTCTGTAGAAACCTGTTATTGGGTTTGTACAACATTCTTCTATGTCTTCATTAAATATATTTTTTTGCATTTTATATCCAAGATTGAAAATCTTTGAAATCGAAGTAATTGATTCCAGATTTACTTTTTATAGAATTGTTAACCACTTGCTTGGCAACCGCATTAGCAGAGATGCTCCTAAATTTTTTAAGTGGTCCGTATAGAAGAGGATCTACAAATATTGATGCCATGTCTGCCAAAAGAATATCAAATCGATATTTATTCCCTCTTAAATGTCCTGGTTGGAATATATTTGTAGAATCAAATCCAATATTAATTATTTCTTTCTCAACCATTCCCTTAGTTTTTAAATAATAATTCCAAGATTGGGAGTTAGCGCCAACTGCTGAAATAATCGATATATTTTTTGCTCCTGCATCTTTAGCTTTTTTTGCTATTTCAAGTTGATAAGTGAAATCTACTAAGAATAAATTCTTCTTGAGGTTTTCATTCATGATCCCCATTACATTATGAAAGAAGAGCGGAAAACCTAGTGAAAGAAATACATGTTCTATTTGTGGAATTTCTAATTCCGAAAGTTTTTTAAAATCTATAATCAGTTGTTCTGTATTCTTGGGTAAGGTATTAATCTTCCTTCTACTTAGAGCCAAAGTCTCATTTTGACAAAGGCTTAATTCGTCAAGAATTCTATTTCCTAAAAATCCTGTCGATCCAGCTAATAAATTCATCCCTGAATATCCTTCATTAAATTATCTGCAACCCAGCTTATCGACCAATTATGTCCCAATTTATTATTTTTATATGTACCAGGAAGTCTAGTAACTTTGCTTCCTACAATCTCAACGTTTTGTGGATCATAATTAAGATTCTTAAAAGCACCATCCAATTTTTGAATTGTTCTCCATTCGAATAAAGAGGATTTTTTAGGTATTTGAGTAGGTGTTTTGTAATTACAGTTGAGAGAAAGACTTCCTAAACCTCTAAGAGGTGCTGCTATAGTATGAACTTCCAAAGGTAATTCACCTGTCCATTGCTCCATAAAAGATACGACTAATAAACCACCATAGCTATGGCCAAATAAAACTACGTTTTGAATATTCTTATTGTTCTTCAATTTATCCTGTATAAATTCATTGAGTAAACTTACTGAAGGATTAACACAAGAATTATCATCCCATCTAAAAAATGTGATTAAGTTTGTATCTGTATCTATAACTTCAAGAGGATATACCCATTCATATCCCCTGCTATTATTTCCATGGACTGAAACTACCAAAGTATCTTGATTATTATCATTAAGCTCTAATTCATGAAGACCATTAGGCATTGCCATCAATTTTAAGCCAGCTTCAAAAACATCATTAGTTGATTTCAATAGATCTATATTTACTTCGTTATGCTTATTTATAGATCTATCATCCGAACAACTGATTGCCAGAAAAAATAAAGATAATTTAAATAAATTAATTTTCATAAAAATTTATGTCTATAATCTTTTTATTGCACATAATTTGTTTCCAGAAGGATCTCTTAAATAAGCTAAATAAATTTTAATATCATCGTATTGTCTTATTCCAGGTGGCTCTTCAATGGATACGCCGCCATTTTCTACACCAACCTTGTGCCATTCATTACCCATAGCTTCGTCTTTTATATTAAAACCTATAGTGGATCCGTTCCCAGGTGTAGCAGGTTGATTATCTATTGGTTCAGAAATACAAAAGGTCATTCCTTCTAAAAAATAAAAATATCTTTTTTGACCTGTTAAATTTGGAAACAACCTGCCTTCTTCTGCACCTAGGACTCCCATGACTTTGTCATAGAATTTTTTTGATTTTTCTATATTATTTGCTCCAACCATAATATGACTAAACATAATTTCCTCCGAATTATTTGTAATTACAATTTATACCAATCTAAATAAGATCCCATAACAGATGAGAATTCTTCTTGCTCTGATAGATAAAGTAAATGATTAATAGATTTAGGATAAGTATCTTTGATGTCTAAAGAAATAATATGGAATCCCTGATTTTTTAAAATTTCTTGATACTTCCCTTCACGCAAAAATTGAGAAAAATCACAAACAAAGGAAATATCAGCCAAAGTTAAATCATCGCCTGAGATATATTCTGATTTAGATAGTGCTGATTCAATTCCATCTAAATAAAATTCATAAGCTAACTTCATTCTGTCGTAAGTATATTTACTTAAAGATTCAATAGAGAGAATGTAGACTTGGTGCTCCCTAGAAAAAACTAAATTTGCATCTAAAAAACTGTCAATCCGTGAACTTAATGATGGATCGTTCTTACCGTAGAGAGAGTCAGAATTACCTAATCTCGCTACTGACCTCATAATACTGTTGGATTCAAAAACACCAACCTTATCATCACCAACAAAAGCTGCGGGAACAGTTCCAAATGGATGAGCTTCTAAAAATTCATCCGTCTTGTAAAGATCTCCTGAAAATCCTCTTTTTCCTTTTCGAGCGTGTGGACTGACTGATTTTTCATCATCCGACAAAGCTTTAGCATCATAATCCCATAACCAATTAGCAAGATTCTTTGGTTTATCTCCTATTACTTCAACATCTACGTTTGCAAATTTTGCAGTAATTAAAGATTTCCAAACCCTCGGATTAGGTAGATAGGAAAAAATTCTTATTTTTGAAGACATAATTATTTAAGTTGTTTAAGAAAAAAATGTTTGCGACACAATGAAACATAGGATTCATTGCCACCGATCATTATTTGATCGCCTTTTGTAATAATTTTTCCATCCTTTGAAACTCGAACAATCATAGTAGCTTTTCTTCCGCACCAGCATATTGTCTTAATTTCTTTAATGTTATCTGCCCACGCTAAAAGAAATTTACTGCCTTCAAAAAGTTCCCCTCTAAAGTCAGTTCTAATACCAAATGTCAACACAGGAATATTTAAATTGTCTGCAATTTCAGAAAGTTGTTTGATTTGGTTTTTTTTTAAAAATTGTGCTTCGTCAACTAAGACACATGAAATGTTCTTTTTAGAATTTTCTACATGAAATAAATCTAATATATTTGTACCCTCATCAAAAATTTTTGCTTTTTTAGTCAGCCCTATTCTAGAAGTAATATTGCCCTTGCCAGATCTATTATCTTTTTTTGATGTGATGAGGAGAGTATGCATCCCTCTTTCTTGATAATTATGACTAGCTTGGAGCAATGCCGTTGATTTACCAGCATTCATTGATGAATAATTAAAATATAATTTAGCCAAGTCTAAAATGTTAAAAATACAATATAATTGAATTGATGAGTTTTTACGAAAAAAAAATATTGCCTAAGGTTCTTGATTTGCTTTGCGGATCATCCCCTATTATTTATCAGAGAAAAAAAATTGTTCCTAAAGTAAGTGGTAATGTTCTTGAAATTGGAATTGGTTCTGGCTTGAATCTTCCACACTACAACGTATCTAATATAAGCAACATAACTGCTTTAGATCCTGCTGAAGAATTAACTGATATCGCAAAAAAAAGAATTTCTGAATTAGATCTTGATATCGATGTAATAAACTGTGGAGCTGAAGAAATCCCGCTAGAATCAAAATCCTTTGATTCAATACTTATTACTTATACCTTGTGCTCTATTGAAAACTTAGATGACTCAATGAAAGAAATAAGAAGAGTGCTTAAGGATGATGGAACTCTATTTTTTTGTGAACACGGAATTGCTCCAGACCTAAAAACAAAGAATTGGCAAAATAAAATTAATCCTATCTGGAAAAAACTAATGGGTGGATGCAATATCAATAGAGACATACCTGAAATAATTTCTAACTCAAAATTAGAAATAGTTGATCTTGAGACTATGTTTCTCCCAGGCACGCCTAGAATTGCGGGTTTTAATTATTGGGGCACAGCCAAAACCAATTAGATTCAATAAGTCAGACATCTATATGTAATTTGGCTTTTATGTTTTCCTGAATCGAATATTTCTTTTATTTCTCCTTTTTCAATATCCAGCATCAAATTCCAATTTCCATAAGAATTATTTAAATTTGAAATTTTCTTGTTAGCTTTTATAAATTTTTTACTCTTTCCTGTAATTTTGTATTTCAAAGGTGTTAACTTAAATTTTTGAGGATATTTTAAAATTTCATTTTTTTTAAAATCTATTTCATAAATTAATACCATCCTGGTCTGATCGATGGTTTTTTTTCCTTTTTCGTAATGAATACTTTGAACATTCTCACAATTTAATTTCATATCCATTGACAAAAGTGTGGGCGCAAATAAAAGAAAAATTAAATATTTCATTAGAATAAGGATGAAGAATTACCTCCATCCACTGAAATATTTTGACCTGAAATATATGAAGCTTGTTCGGAGCATAAAAAGCATACAATGCTAGCAAATTCTTCTACTGTTCCCATTCGTCCAGCAGAAAGTTGTTTTTCCATTGAATCTTTAGCTTCTTCAAAAGATACCTTCATCAATTCTGATTGCATTTCAATTATTTGAGTTTGTCTGTCTGTATCAATTCTTTCAGGGAGAACATTATTGATGGTTATATTATGTTTAGCTACATCTCTTGATAAGGCTTTGGATATCCCGTGAAGGCCTGATCTTGCGCTGGTTGATAATCCCAACAGAATATTTGGATTTTTTACCATAGCAGATGTGATATTAACTATTCTGCCAAATTTTCTTTTTTTCATGCCAGGAATTACATCCTGCATAAATAATGTAGAAGATAAAAAATTTGATTTAAAAGCATCAATGAAATCAGACTCGGTCCAGTCATAGAAATTCCCTGGAGGGGGGCCACCGGAATTATTAATAAGTATGTCTGGATCAGTACACTTTTCTAAAAGTCCCTTTCTTGTATCTTCATCTTCAATTTTTCCTAAGACATAATCGACAATAAAACCAGCTTGAGTGAATTCTTTCACTGTCTGTTCTAGAGATTTTTCGTTTACTCCGTTAAGGAATATTTTGACTCCCTCTTTTGCAAGAGACCAAGCGCAGGCTTTCCCTAGACCTCTGCTTGATGCCGGAATAATTGCTTTTTTATCAATTAATCCAAAATCCAATTAGACGCCCTCAGAATTACCAAATGTAGCTGTAATATCTGGTCCCCATTGCATTCCTGCAGCTTCTGAAATATCTATTATTCCTGGCTTAACTTTATTATCAAATAAATCTCCATCAGTTTGATGCTCATGTACATGACCGTATGGAGAACGCCAATAATCAAAAATTTGACTGCCTGCAAAATGGCGTCCTATCCCCCACTCATGTCTATAACTTTTTTCCTTAAGAACCTCATGACCTAAAAAAATGTCATCCACTTCAACGACTTCATAGGCGCAATGATTGAAACCACTTTTAAGATCCGATGAAAGATTACTTTGTAGAAGAAAAGAATGATGATCAGTTAATTTATTTCCTAGATCACATCTACAAAAAAGTGCTACATAAATACCAGAGCCTTTACCGAGTTCTACCTTGTCAGAAGGTATAAGACCTAAATGTTTGTTATACCAATCAAAAGAAACCGATGGATCATTAACATTGATTGCAAGATGACCTAGTTTTTTTATTTTTGAACTTCGAGGTTTGCCAACCCTTCTTGGTTGATTTTTTCTTGGACTAGTTTCTTTGCCTATACCGCCAGAATTAAATGGTTCTGCAACGAGATCTTTCTTATTAAATTTTTTCGTTTTCATGCCAAATATCACTTCTACTTTTAGACCATCCGGATCCAAGGCTTCAACTACAAAACCACCTCCAGGTGATTTTAATTTTTTAACTTCACTAAAATCTTCTGTTTTAGATAATTTGTTTAAGTCGTTCATAGATTTTGCATAAAAAGCAGATCCGATAAATTTCTTTTTTCCTTTGATCGTCTTATGAATAAATTTATGCGGCCCTAGACCTTGCATATAAAGCTCAGTACTAGTCTTTTTTGTAGTAACTAATCCAAAATCTTTAAGAAATGCTTCTTGTTTATTTAAACTTGGTACTTGCAAAATAGGATATGCAACATCTATAACTTTAATCATGTTTTTATTCTAAAATATTTTAAATGTCAGACAAAATTTTTGATATTGGAATTATTGGTTACGGTCCGGTTGGTGCAACTTTATCTGGCTTGCTATCATCACTTGGGCTTAGTGTGGTAGTTATAGATAAAAATAAAGGAGTTAGTCCAACAGCTAGAGCAATAAATACAGATTCTGAGCAACTTAGAACGTTTAATTTTCTCAATATTACAACTGAAGTAATTGCTAATTCAAGAAAATTAAAAAAAGTACATTTTACAGATTCAGAGTTCAATCCATATTCAACGATTGATATTCCAGAAAAGGATAAATTAGGATGGCCCCCTACTCTTCTTTTTTATCAGCCAGAGCTAGAGACCATAATTAGAAGTAATAATCTAAACTACAAAAATTTAAAAATATTGGAAAATGCCGAGGCAGTAAATATTCAAAACACTAACCCTGTTCAGATAGATATTAAAAATAATAGAAAAGATTCAACAGTTTATTGTAAATATCTTGTAGGTTGTGACGGAGCAAATAGTTTTGTTAGGAAATATATTAAAGCAAAGTTAATTGATTTTGGTTTTGATCAAGATTGGATTGTTATTGATGCTCATACAACAAAGCAAATAGATATTTCAAAAGATGAAGCTAAGCAAATATGTGATCCAAATCGATTAAAGACATATGTTCCTGGCAGGAGAAATCACAAAAGATTTGAATTCAAACTTCTTAAGGGAGAAACAAAAAAAGACTTCTCTAATAAAAAAATATGGGAGCTTTTGTCTCCTTGGATAAATAAAAATAACAGCAAAATAGAAAGAGCAGTAGTTTATAAATTTCATGCCTGTATCGCAGATAAGTGGAGAGATAAAAATATATTTATTGCAGGCGATGCTGCACATCAAATGCCTCCGTTTCTTGGTGCTGGAATGGGGACAGGTATAAGAGACGCATTTAATTTAGCATGGAAAATTTATTTGATAATAAAAGGCATGGCTGAAGAGAACCTTCTAGAAACCTATCAACAAGAGAGAGAACCTCATGCAAATTGGACTATTCAACAGGCAAAACTAATTGGCCAAATGATGGAGCAATTTTCATACAGAGAAAAGGGAGAAAAATATGTACCCTCTAGCAAAGGTTATGGTGAAGTTTTCCCTCACTTGACCAAAGGATATTATGGTGATCCATCTGATGGACTTATCGCAACTCCATTTTGTAGATTTGATTTAGATCATTCCGGTAAAGATAGCGATGAATATTTTGGGTGGAATTTTGGATTGATTTCCAAAAAAAAATTACCGAAAGAAATAAACTTAATTTTAAAGAAAATGAATATTAAAGTTCTTTCAGTCAACGATAATAAACTTAAAAATTATTTCAAGGAAGCAAACTACTTATTAATAAGACCAGATAAATACTTATTTTCTCGGTCGAAAACCAACTCTGATTTAAAGAAAGCTTTAAGTGAATTAGAAAACCAATTTTCTCTAATTACATAAATTTTTGTTTAGAAAAATTCTCAAAAATTTTATTGATAGTCCTAGTAATAGAAAAACTTAGGAATCTAGAAAACCTATCTTGCATATTTTTTTTAGGTTTGAAGGAAACTTCAAAAATATCAAATTTCTTATTTTGTTCAATAAGATAAGAATCACTTGTCTGAATTTTATCAACTAAACCGACATCTATAGCCTCAATACCTTGCCAAACTTCTCCGGTGGCAACTTTATCAACATCCAAAGATGGACGATATTTAGAGACATGTTTTTTAAATAGTTCATGAATATTTGCCAAGTCATCTTTGAATTTTTCTCGACCTTCGTCTGAATTTTCTCCGAACATAGTTATTGTTCTTTTATATTCTCCTGCTGTATGCATTTCGTATTCAATATTATTTTTCTTAAGCAGTTTATTGAAATTTGGAACCGCTCCTATAACTCCAATCGACCCAATAATCGCGAATGGTGAAGCAATAATTTTATCTGCAATACATGCCATCATATAACCACCTGATGCAGCAACCTTATCAATACAAACAGTCAATTTAATTTTTGAATCTTTAAGACGAGATAATTGAGCAGCTGCAAGTCCATATCCGATAACTGTTCCTCCTCCGCTTTCTAAGTTCAATATGACTTCCTGACATTTAGTATCTGCATTAAGGATTGATGATATTTCTTCTCTTAACTCGGCGACTTGGGATGCCTCAATGTCACCATTGAAATTTAAAACAAAAATATGCTTTCTAGATACCTTCTCTTTTTTTTTGTTCTTATTTTCTTTTTTTATGTTTTTTTCTAAAACTTTTCTCTCTTTCGCTGATAAAACTGAAAGTTTTAAGTCATCGGCAGTATTAGCGAATTTAGTTGAAAGATTTTTAACACGCAGTCCTCCTGAAGAAGAACCAGAACTAGATCTTATAGAACTAATAATGATTAAAATTGGTATAACGATAGCTACGACTATTGTGAGTGCTTTTAATAAGAAGATTAAATACTCAAATAAGATTTCCATAATTTATACAAAAAGACTGACTACTGTTCCGGTTAAGCAAGAAGCAAGTGTAGCAGCAAAAAGTGCTCTGAAAGCAATTTTTAATAACGTTCCTCTGATATCTGGACAAATTGCTGAAAGACCTCCAAGAAGAATCCCAACACTAGATATATTTGCAAAACCACAGATTCCATAAAGCATAATTAACTGACTTCTCTCGCTTAATATATTTGTATCTAAATCTCTTAAATCATTGAAAGCAATTAGTTCGTTAAAAATTGTTTTTGTGCCAAGAAGGTTTCCAGCAGGAATAATTTCACTAAAAGGTATTCCCATTAACCATGCAATAGGAGCAAATATAAAAGCTGCTGTCCTTTGAAGAGATATAGGCTCTCCATATACGTTTGGAAAGATACTTAAAATAAAATCTGCTAAAGCTACTAAGCTTAAAAAAACTATAAGAGAGGCAATCACAGATAGGAACATATTTAATCCATCTTTTGTACCAACGCTAATAGCATCCATTGAACTCTCATACATTTTCAAATCTTCTTTGGCAGTTTTTAATTCAGTTTGTGCAGAAGGTATCAATATATTTGAGAACATTATTGCTGCGGGAACGGATAAAATAGATGCAGTTAAAAAATGACCAATGACACCAGTAAATTTATCGTCTAACCAAGTAATGTATAAAACCATAACGCTTCCTGCAATGGTCGACATACCGACAGTCATAATAATAAGCAAATCCCTCTGATTCATTTTATTCAAATAAGGCTTAATCAATAAAGGAGCCTCTAATTGTCCTAAAAATATATTAGCCGAAGCAGCTAGCCCAATAGGTCCTTTTGCATCCAAAGGTTTCTCAAATAGTTTTGCTAAAAGCTTTATCAGAAAAGGTAATATTTTCCAATGCCACAACAAAGCAGAAAGAGCTGATAAGAAAATTAACATTGGCAAGAAAGTAAATGCGAAGATTGGTAAATTCTGATTATTCGAAACTTCAAATGGTGCATCCCCTCCTCCGAGATAACCAAAAACAAAAGAGCTTCCTTCAATTGCTGATAATCTTAACGACTCTACAGCCATACTCATCACATCAAAAAAGGAGGAAATGAAAGGTATTTCTAGAAGGATAAAGGCTAAAGATGTTTGAATTAATAAAGCATAAACTATGAATTTAACTTTTATTTTTTGTATAGATTCACTGAACGGAATAGCTATGAAAATCAATGTAACAATTCCTATAAGTGATTGAATAATCATTTTTATTTCAATTTAATATCAGCCAACCTTTGATTTAAGTAATCGTCAGCTGTTATCGGATCTGGATAGTGATTATGACTACCTAGCAGGGATTCAAGAGGCTTTATTAAAAAATCGGGCCTTGGATGAAGAAAAAATGGAATAGATATTCTTTGAGTGTTCATCTCTTCTCCATTTGTCACTCTATGAGTTGCAGAGATAAGGTATTTATTTGTATATCTTTGCAACATATCACCAACATTAACTACTATTTCATCCCTAGAAAAATCTGCTTTGAGCCACTTATTTCCATTAAGCACTTCAAGTCCAGGCTGATGTCCACCAATTAGAAGAGTTATGAAGTTAATATCTTCATGAGGGGAAGCTCTTAAGGAATCTGTATTAAAATTTTCAATTTTAGGATAATTGATTATTCTCATAATACTGTTACCTTTTTCTATGATCTCATTAAAGAAGTTACTTTCTAAACCCAAGCCTATAGATATAAGCTCCATAATATCTCGACCTAAAAGATCAAACTGATTATATAAATCCAAAGAGAGCTGTTTATGATTTTCTAAATCATCAATCCATATATTTTTTGGGTTATTTATATTATCTCTCCCAACGTGCCAAAATTCCTTCAAATCTGGCTGATCATAATTTTTGGCAGTTTCTGTTTTAAATTTGGTAAAACCTCTTGCTCCTCCAATATTAGGAACTATAAAAGATTCTTTAATATCATCAGAATAATTAAAAAATTTCTGATACATATTCAAACAATTAGAAATAAGATCTTTATGGATAGTATGGTTTGAGAAAACACAAAAACCATAATTATGAAGTGCATTTATGGTACCTTTTGCAAGCAATGATTTATCTTTACTAAACAAGTCAAAATCTAGATGAGGAATACTTTCGTTACTTGAATTCATAATGACCGAAGATTATAGCAATAAAAATGTTTCCATCCTGAATGTTGGCAATGTTCTAGTTGATATTGAAATTAAAATCACAGATGAAGATTTATCTAATTTACCTGTTAAAAAAGGAGGAGCAATTGATATTAATTTAGATGAATTAAATTATTTCCTCAAAAAGTATAAATCTCAAATTACTAATAAATATCTAGGTGGTTCAGTTTTTTCTACTGCTGCTACTTCGTCTGTATTTAATGTAACAAATTCCTTTCTTGGATCGGTTGGTAAAGACTCAAATTCTAAGTTTTTAATTGACGTTATGAACACCTACCCAGTCAAAACATATTTAAATGTTGATTTCAGAGAAACTGGCTGTTGTTTGATTTTCTTAACTCCTGATAAAGAAAGATCAATGGCAGCTTATTCTGGAGCTAGCAGTCAATTAACTTTAGCTAATCTAGATGAAATTGATCAAATAGATTTAATTTTCACAGACCTTTACTCTCTTAATTCGGAAATTAACAAAAAGACAATTGATCATTTACTTAAATTAAATAACAAATTAATTCTAAGTCTTTCTGATGTTAGCGTTATGAAAAAACATTTTGATTTCATAAAAAAATACACTGATCAGATATTTTTAGTTGCCGGCAATGAAAAAGAAATGTCATTTCTAGAACAATCAATGCCTTTTAGTTTTAAAGAAACATCGTTAACAAACAATAAAATATATCTAATTACCAAAGGGGAAAAAGGATCTTCAGTCTTTTACAAAGGTAATGAAGTTTATTCATCTGCCATAGATTCTTCCGTAAAGTCTTTAAATGGAGCAGGTGATACATTTTTGGGAGCTTTTATAGGAAACTATTTGGAAACAAATGATTTACAAGCTTCTTCTGATGTTGCAAATTTCTTTTCTCACGTCTCTGTTGAAAGTTTTGAAGCTTGTTTACCTTATTCAAAATTAATGCAAACAAAAAACGCCGCAATTGCGGCGTCTTTTGAGAATTAGAATTATTCTAGAACCTGTAGTAAAAACCTACCTTAATTTGATAAAGCGATCTTTCTGAATCTATGGATGATCCATTCGGAGAACCTACATTTGAATATGTAAAAGTCCCTGTATCTGATACGTCAACATCAACTACATTTTGTTGAGGATTTGCATCTCTGTACACTCCGTACTTACTATCAAGCAAGTTACCTAAATTCTTTATAGTTAAATAAAGCTCAGCCATGTGACCTGCTACAAATCCAGGAAATTCCTGAGCTATCTTTAAGTCATACACAGTATTCCATGAGCCATCTATTGAATTTCTAGGACATATTGAACCACGAGCACAACCAAGACTATCTGTTAATGCTAATAGTTCAGTAATGTCTCCAGCAACCCCCGGATCTGATTCGCCTGTAGGCACATAAATTAGAAATCCATTTTCAAAGCCATAGCCACTACCTGCGTATCCGTCCATCATGATTGAATAAGGATTACTTTGAAAATGATCCAAAAATAATGAAACTTTTGTTCGATATTGACCCTCTATAGTTATCGGTGTCCAGCTTAAAGTAGCGGTAACTCTTTCTGGAATATTAAATCTTGAAATACCTATTTCTGGATCTTGTTTATTGAAAGTTGCATAATTTGTAGCATTCGTAAAAGCAACGCTTGACGACATAGGAGCTACATTTTCAGAAAAGTTTTTTGCATATCCTAGTGAGATTGATAAAGATTGATCAAACCATTCCTTTGAAAAAGAAGTTGAATATGTAAGGTCTTGAGGTCTTTTATCAGAATTAGTAAGCATCCAGTCTTGGCCTCTGTTAACCCTACCGCTGCTGTCGTATTGTGGAAATCCATTAAAAGTATCCCCACTAAAAGTGTACATTAAATCTCTAATGTAATAAGGGTTTTCTGTTTCAGCGTACATTACATCTAAATTGAAGACCAAACCTTCTTCGCCAAAAGATGAAGAATAACCAAATGCAATTTTATGGATAATTGGAATTTCAAGATTTGGGTCCATAGAATTTGTTGAAGAAATTGTTCCGGGAACTATTTGGGAAGTAAGGCTGCACGGTACGTTATATCCAGGTAGACCGGCACCTGATACCGCTGATCCATCAGCTGGGCTACACATTGCATCGTTAAATGCATCTATTCCTCTTTCATTAACTTGAATGGCGGTAACTCCATCATTTGCAAACATGTTGTAAAACCAAACATTTGGATTTCCACCAGAATATCCTCCGTATCCACCATATAATGTTGAGAAATCATCTATATCCCATTCAAATCCTGCTCTCAACATCAAAGCATCAACGCCATCGTGATTAACGGTGTTTGAATAACCGTAAGCAGATAGAAACCCAGAATTAGCAGCTGGAGCATCCGGGACCATGTAGGTGTCGTATCTAAAGCCAATGATGACGCTTAAATCATCGCTAGCTTGAATTTCATCTTGAACATATACGGTTGCAGTACCAAGACTAGCAGTTGGAGCAGCATCTAGCTCTCTGTAGCTTGGTGTATTTCCAAAATAAACTCTTGCAGCTCCAGACTCTAAGTCAGCGATGCTATTAAAATCCCATTCCCCACCTTGAGAATGCTGTAAAAAAAGATTAAAAACATCACTTATTTCGTAATCTATTCCGTAAGAAATGAGATGGTTGCCTACAAGTTGGTCAAGAGAATACGAAATGGTAGTAGAGGTATATGCTAACTTGTTTGCTTGTCTCGAGTCATCAGTACCACCAAAATAAACCGTACCTCTTTCACCGTTATCAGGATTGGTTACTCTTATTTGGAAATCACCAAAAGGGCCGCCTAATCCAATCTGTCTGTTATCAACATCTTTATAACCCACAGAAAATTTACTGCTGAGATCGTCTCTGATGTCAGAAAATAAATTAAAATTGAAGGCGTACATTTCATGTCCTCTCTCATAAAAGTGCTTGGAAAATTCAAATTCATTGTTGTCATTATCTGATGGAGTGTTATTAAAACCATCGTTGTAATTCAAACTCATTGAAATAGAATTATTGTCGTCTACTTCGATATCAAATTTAGCTAAAAACTTATTATCATAACTATCTTGAGCTCCTGCAAGGCCTCCAGGATTAAATCCGTAAAGATCGGTAGCTGCAGTCACAATTCTGTTGTAATCACTAAGACTTAGAAAGGATCTCTCTTCTGGCATTCCTGAGCCTAAATATCCCATCTTACTGACATCAACGTCATCGTATCTTTCAGCAGAGATAAAAAAGAAAGCTTTATCTTCAACAATGGGTCCACCAAGAGTGAATCCTATTTTTTGTTCTTCATAAGGAACAGCTTGAACTTTCGATCCATCAATCATCGAACCAACCATTTCATCATTGGTAAACTCATAGTAAGCAGCTCCTTCAATTTCGTTACTTCCCGTTTTAGTAACAGCATTGATGACACATGCAGAAAAACCGCCATACCTAACATCAAATGGAGCTAGCTCAACTGAAACTTGTTCAATTGAATCGTAAGAAAAAGGTTGTCGATTCGTTGGATAACCGTTTGTGTTAAGTCCAAAAGAATCATTCAAGGCGATGCCATCAACCATAATGCTGTTGTACCTAGGATTAGCGCCGTTACATTGGAATCCTCTGTCATCTCCTTCGTTGATAAATAATCTTGGATCTTGACGAATAACATCTTTAATATCTTTTTCAAATGAGATGGCTGAATCTAACTCAGTCAAGCCAAAGACTCTATTGGGTCCTACCGCTGTTTGAGAAATAGCAATTGAATCTCCCATCACAACTAGTTGTTCAAAATCTGTTAAGACAACAGTTAAAGAGAGCGTTTTACCAAGATTTAAATATACATCTTCATATGTTTGTCTACCTTCGGAAGAATTAACTACTATGGTGTAAGGACCGCCAACTTCTAAATTTGAGATTACAAAATTTCCAGAATCATTCGAAGAAGAAGTTGAACTTATGTTAGTGGATTCGTTAGTTATTCTGATCGTTGCGTTCTCTAGTGGGTTACCAGATTGATCTACAACCCTACCTCTAAAATCGGAAGTGGTTTCAATAGAAAACAAGGCGCTGCTTAATAGAGCTAGTGCCAAATATTTTAAAAGTTTATTAGGGATCATGTTTTTGCTCCAGTGTTTTAAAGGATATTAATTCAAAAATGTAATTTTAATGTTACAACTTAGAAAAATTATTAAGTCAGTATTATACTATAAATATTTATTGAGGATTTTAGGGTAAGAGAAACTTTTTTCTTCTGTTTGATAATTTTCAAGTATCGCTGCTAGAGTTCTTCCAACCGCTAGCCCGGAACCATTCAACGTATGACAAAACTTGTTCCCTTTATCAGCTTTAAACTTTAAATTGGTTCTTCTTGATTGAAAATCTGAAAAATTAGAACATGATGAAATCTCTCTATATGTATTTTGGCTGGGAAACCACACCTCTAAGTCAACGGTTTTTGTCGCTGAAAAACCTGTATCTCCAGATGATAAAATGACTTTCCTATAAGGTAACTCAAGTAACTCTAAAATTTTGCATGCATCTTCTATTAATTTTAAATGTTCATCCTCTGATGCATCTGGATGACAAATCTTAACTAGTTCTACTTTGTCAAATTGATGTTGTCTTATCAATCCTTTGGTATCTTTACCATAGCTTCCAGCTTCACTTCTAAAACACGGCGAATGACAGACATACTTTATTGGCAATTGTTCTGCTTTAAATATTTCATCCCGATGAAGATTAGTAACAGGAACCTCTGCAGTTGGAGTCAAATATAAATCAGTATTTCCATTTAGTTTAAATAAATCGTCTTCAAATTTAGGTAATTGACCTGTACCAATTAAAGAAGTCTTATTAATTAAATATGGCACATATAGTTCTTCGTAACCGTGATCATTTGTATGGATGTCCATCATGAATTGACCAAGCACTCTGTGTAATTTTGCTAAATCTCCACTTAAAGCTGAAAAACGACTTTTTGCAATTTTTGCTCCTCTGCCTTCATCAGATTTTTCAATAAAAAAAGAATGATCTAGAGGATCAAAAGAAAAATTAGGAATGTCGCCAACTTCTTCTATAACTTCGTTGAAAGTTTCATCTTCTCCAACTGGAACGGAATCATGAATTAAATTTGGAATATCTAAAAGAAACTCTTCAATTTTGTTTTGGATTGATTGAAGTATTTCTTTGTCTTGCTTAACCAGTGAAGATAACAAAGATGCTTGTTCTATTAAAGTTTCATCATCTTTTACTTTCGAAATTTCTTTTGATAATTTATTTAGGTTTTCTTGGTTTGTTTCCAAATTAACTTGAGCTATTTTTCTCTCTTGCTCAAGATTATTCCAAAAATCATCATTAAAAATATAACCTCGGGTCAAAAGATTTTTTTTTACTATATCTGGTGATTTTATTAAAAGTTTTTTGTCTAACATGCTTAATTTAGAAATATTTTTTCTGTTTTATCTGAAACCTCAGGTTCAAATAATACCTTTTTATCTAATTGTTCGTATTTAAATAAATCTATAGTTGAAATTCTCTCAAATAAATCTTCATAAACTACTTTTTTTATTTTTTGTTTTATAAACTCAATCTCTATTTTTTTTAGATAAAAATCATCTGTTGGGTCAGAATATTGGCAAGATTCATTGGAACATTCTGCTTCATAAAAAAAATCGCAAATTAAATTTGGCTTGTTGAACAATAAAAATGCGGGAGATTGATTAATTGAATCTTCAGATGATTGAAAAATTAATTGATCCATTTCAAGATCGTGTCTAATCATCTTATCCTTTTTAATTATTAACTCTTCTCTAGGAGATGAAGAATAAATTTTTAGGCTGGAGTAATTTTTATAAATATTTCCCGATACAGTATCGGAAGAGTCATTAAAATTCTGATTGTATGAGACTTGAAATGTACTGTTGTTATCCAAAAATAACTCAATGTTTGATACATCGCAGGCAATTAAATTAATTGAATTTAAAATTAAAAAGATAAATGAGGATGATTTAATCAAGTTCAATTTTTTGAGATAAAACTTCTCTATTCCCGTTAGAGTTCATTTCGCTCACAATTCCTGCGCTTTCCATTGTTTCAATTAATCTTGCAGCTCTGTTGTAACCTATTCTAAATTTTCTTTGCACAGCAGATATAGATGCCCTTCTAGAATCTATTACAAATGCAACTGCCTGATCGTAAAATTCATCTTTCTCTTCATCTGAATCGCCGTTTGGACCTTCGGATAATTCTGGTGATTTTGTAACTTCTTCTAAATAGCTAACTGACTGTCTGTTTTTCCAATCATTAACCACTCTAATGATTTCTTCCTCGCCGACATAGGCGCCATGAACTCTTAAAGGAATTGAAGTACCTGAACCTATATAAAGCATATCTCCTTTTCCGAGTAGCTGCTCTGCACCTACTTGATCTAATACAACCCTTGAATCCATTGAAGAGGCAACATTGAAAGCCATTCTTGCAGAGATGTTTGCCTTTATTAAACCGGTAATTACATCAACAGAAGGTCTTTGCGTAGCCAAAAGCATATGAATACCGGCCGCTCTAGCTTTCTGAGCAAGACGCGCAATCAGATGTTCTACTTTTTTACCAACCACCATCATAAGATCAGCTAATTCGTCTACAGCGATAACTATTAAAGGTAATTCCTCTAATTCGGGCGGATTGTCATCTTCTTTTTCTGGATTCCTCTTCCAAAGAGGATCCGTTAAGGGTTCCCCGTCTTCTTTGGCTTTTCTTATTTTAGAATTGAGACCGTTTAAATTTCTAACGGAAAGTGATGCCATTAGTCGGTATCTTTTTTCCATTTCATTTACGCACCATCTAAGACCATTTGCAGCTTCAGACATATCGGTTATGACTGGACAAAGTAGATGAGGTAAATCTTCATAAACGGACAGTTCTAACATTTTAGGATCGATAAGGACTAATTTAACTTGCTCAGGAGTTGCTTTATAAAGAATACTCATCAACATTGAATTTAGAGCAACAGATTTTCCGGAACCTGTTGTACCTGCAACCAGCATGTGTGGAAGCCCAGCAAGATCTTCAACCACCGGAACACCTTCGATATTTTTACCAAAGGCCAAAGATACAGTGCTTTTTGCATCCTCGAATAATTTGGAAGCAATTATTTCGCTTAGCAGAACGTTTTCTCTCTCTGAATTTGGAACCTCGATACCAATGGTTTCTCTACCCTCTATAACTTCAACAATTCTGATGCTTCCAACACCTAAAGATCTAGCTAAATCTTTATTCAAGTTTGAAACTTGAGAAACCTTTATGCCTTTTGGCAATTCAACTTCAAACCTTGTCACAACAGGCCCTCGCATAGTCTCCTTGACAACTGCATATTCACCCTCGGGGCCAGTAATTTTGAATTCAGCCAGCTTGGTAATTAAAGCTTCCTTTAGGATTTCAAGCTCATACTTCTCTTTTGAAGATATTTCTTTTCCTATTGTTTCTTTTTCATCGAGTAATCCAATCTTAGGCATATCGCCTGGAGCAGGATCTTTAAACAATTCTTGTTGCTTTTCTTTATTAAGCTTTTTTCCCTCTTCGACTTTTTTCTCTGATTCGATAATTTTAGGTTCTGGCATCTCCTTAATCTTGGCTTTGTGTTCATCTAGAAATTTTTGCCTATTATTTTTTTCTTTTCTTTTTTCTATAAAAACTTGAAGAGATTCTCTTAGAGAGAGTGATGATTGTTTGATATAAAAGGATGAATTAACTATAAAATCTAAAAAATTTGAAACAAAGTTTTTCCAATTGATTTTGAAAAAAGCTGTTATTCCTAAAAGAAATAAAAATAATACAAAGATAGATGCACCAATTTTATTTAAGTACAAAATCAATGGAGAAGAGATAATTTTTCCTAAAATTCCTTCGGAGCCTTGAGGAAAGTAACTTACTCCAAAGTTGAAATGTATTGCTACAAGAGCACTGGATGAAATAGCAATTAACACCAAACCAAATGGCATTGCTACAAAAAATCTTACCCATGAAGATTTCGTTACTACCTCTTTAGTCTCTTTATTAAATAAATAGGCAAAGGCAACTAAATAAAATAATGAAGGAACTATCCATGCTACGACACCAAAAAAAGAATAAAGAAGATCGCTTATCCACGCACCTATCAATCCTATTGCATTTTGATAAGAAGTTTCTCCAACTATATTTTGAGTTGTCCAAGCAGCATCTTCTCTAGTAAAAGAAGCAAGTGCGATTGTGCTTATAATAGCTACTAAAAGTAAAAAAAGTATAAAAGCATCAATTAAGTAAGTTTTTATTGATGGGCTTAAAGATATAGAATTGAATCCGTTAAAAGATCTTTTTTTTGATTTGCGTTTGTTCACTAGTTTTTAAGTATTTTAACATTTTTAAAGATAGAAAATCATTATGGAAAACACTGAGAAATTAATAATTTTAGGTTCTGGACCAGCAGGTTACAGTGCGAGTATTTATGCTGCTCGTGCTGGCTTGAATCCAACTCTTATAACAGGTTTTGAAGTTGGAGGGCAGCTTACAACGACTACAGATGTAGAAAATTGGCCCGGAGACTATGAAGATCTTCAAGGCCCAGACTTGATGATTAGAATGCAAAATCATGCTAAGAAATACGGTGTTAACATTGTTAATGATCAAATAGAAAAAGTAGATTTGGGTGGTGAAATTAAAACTTTAGAAGGTATGAATAAATATACATGCAAATCCTTAATTATCACTACCGGAGCATCAGCGAAATATTTAGGTCTTTCTTCAGAAGAAAAGTATTTAGGAAAAGGTGTAAGTGCATGCGCCACATGCGATGGGTTTTTTTATAAGGATGAGGAAGTTGCAGTTGTCGGTGGTGGAAATACTGCTGCAGAGGAAGCATTGTATTTAACGAATTTATGCAAAAAGGTTCATCTCATCCACAGAAGAGATTCCTTAAGAGCAGAAAAAATTCTTCAAGATAGAATCTTTGAAAAAGCTAACGAAGGAAAAATAAATCTAATTTGGAACAATGAACTAAAAGAAATAAAAGGCGATGGAAACATTGTGACTCATCTAAATCTCAGCAATTATAATGATATTCAAGTGAAAGGAGTTTTTATAGCCATAGGACATAACCCAAATACCGAAATCTTTAAAAATCAAATAGATATGAAAGATGGATACATACTCATCAACACTGGTCTAAATGGGAACGTTACTGGTACATCCGTTCCAGGAGTTTTCGCGGCTGGTGATGTTGCAGATTCAGTATACAGACAAGCTATTACTTCAGCCGGTTTTGGATGCATGGCAGCGTTAGATGCTCAAAAATTTATCGAGGAAAATAATATTTAATTCTCTAAGAGTAACTAATACATGAATAAGTATAAATATTTAAAAACTGAGCTTAAAAGTGGTGTTTACTATATTGAACTAACTCGGAAGAAATCTATGAATGCTTTGAATACAGCAACTTTAGATGAGTTAAAAAGAGTTTTTTTAGAAGCATCAAAAAACAGTAAAGTTAAAATAATTGTACTCCATTCTAACGAAAAAAATTTCTCAGCTGGAGCTGATATAAAAGAAAAACAAAAGAAACAGAATAACTTAGAAAGATGGCAAAAGAATTATGGGAAAGAATGCATTGAAGCTATTCTCTCTTCTCCTCAAATAACAATATGTGTCACCAATGGGTATACCTTGGGTGGTGCTGCAGTTATAGCGACAGCTTTTGATTTTAGGATAGGTAACAAAGATACAATTATTGGCTATCCAGAAATTATTTTAGGAATGAACCTAAATTGGCTTGGACTTCCTTTATTACAAAATCTAGTAGGGTCATCAAAAACAAAAGAAATGGTCATATCTGGTTCAAATTACTCAACGAAAGAATTAGAAAAATATAATTTTTTTGATGAATTGTTTGATGGGGATAACAAAATTGAAGTTATTAATAAATGGATCAAGAAATTTAAATCGAGATCCCCTTTAGCTTCTCAAATGATAAAAAGAAGTATAAATGTTCTGGCTTTCCACGATGCACTAGCAATAATGCATATGGATTATGATCAATTTCTATTAACTCAAAATTATCTAGACAGCTAATTTTGTTTTCATGGTTTGATATTCTTCTACCATCTGATCAACCACCTCTTTAACAGGTGGAGCATTTTTGATCGTTCCAATACCTTGGCCAGAACCCCATATGTCTTTCCATGCTTTGGAAGAGTTATCTTTCATAGCTGAGCCAGATGAGCCAAAATTCATATCATCTTTTCCAGAAACCGGAAGATTATCTGGATCTAATCCAGCTTTGACAACGCTTGGCTTTAAGTAATTGCCGTGAACTCCTGTAAAAGTTGAAGAATACATAATATCGTTAGCAGCACTTTCAACAATCATTTGTTTGTAGCCTTCTGAAGCATTTGCTTCCTCAGTAGCTATAAATCTTGTACCAACGTAAGCAAAATCAGCACCCATCGCTTGAGCTGATAATACTGATGATCCTTGAGATATTGATCCTGATAATGCTATTGGCCCATCAAAAAATTCTCTTACTTCGCTTACCAATGCAAATGGACTTAATGTACCAGCATGCCCTCCAGCTCCTGCACAAACAAGAATTAATCCATCAGCGCCTTCATCAATCGCCTTTTTAGCATGTCTGATATTGATTACATCATGCATAACGACTCCGCCGTAACTGTGAACGGCATCCACAACGAATTTTGGTGCTCTTAAGCTTGTGATAATCATTGGAACTTTATATTCAACACATACTTCAACATCGTGTTCCAACCTGTCATTTGATTTGTGGCAGATTTGGTTTACTGCAAAAGGCGCTGCAGGTGAATCAGGATTGTCTTTTGTATGTTGTTCTAGTTCTGCAGATATCCTTTGAAACCATTTTTCTAATTCTTCGGCAGGTCTAGCATTTAGAGCAGGAAAACTTCCAACAATACCTGCTTTGCATTGAGCGATCACAAGCTCCGGATATGAAACTGTAAACAATGGTGCTCCTATAACTGGAATTCTTAAATCTTTAAGTAATTCTTTTACTTCCATTGATTTTCTCCTTTAAATTATTGAGATGAAACATAAAGAACGATTGCTGCAGTCACAGCCAAGATAACAACAACAGATACGATTGCATCAAATTTGCTATCTTCCTTATCGGTCTTTTTTTCATAAAATTCGTCGTTCATAATTTATCCTAAGTTCACTCTAATCCTACCAATTTGCTCTCCTTTTAAGATCTTATCTACTTCTTCAGATAAAGATTCGAGTCGAACCTCTTTGGTAATTTTTTCTAAATCTATCTTCCAATCATTAGAAAAATTGTTCCAAATTTCTTTTTTAACTTCCAATAAAGATTCAGCTGAATCAATACCTATTAATGCCACCCCTCTAAGGATGAAAGGAAAAACACTAGTTTGTAGTTTATCGCTGGCTACATTACCGCAACAAGTTATCGCCCCTCTTTGAGATGTTTGACTTATGAAATTAGATAAAATGTTTCCTCCGACTGTATCGACCCCTCCTTGATAAATCCCTTTTTGAAGCGGTTTTCCCTGTTCTTCCATTTCGCTTCTCATAATTACCGAGGATGCACCCAATGACTCTAAATAATCAGCTTGATCTTTTTTTCCAGTTAGTGCGACAACTTTAAAACCTAATTTTGATAAAACCATGACAGCAACTGAACCAACTCCTCCAGATGCTCCAGTGACCAAAACATTTCCAGAATCTGGAGTAAAGTCATTCATAAGTAACTTTCTTACGCACAGTCCAGCAGTTAACCCAGCTGTACCAATTGACATAGCTTCAGCTTCGGACAATTTTTTAGGAAGTGGTATAGCCCAATTAGCTGAAATTGAAATATATTGACCGAAGCCGCCAAATGTATTCATGCCAAGGTCATAACCAGTAACTATAATCTTTTCACCGCTTTTAAAATCTGATGAATTGCTCTCTATCACTTCACCTACAGCGTCTATTCCAGGTGTGTGGGGATATTCTCTAGTTACTCCTCTGTTTCCAGAAGCTGAAAGAGCATCTTTATAATTCAATGAAGAGTAGGAAACTTTTACAATTAAGTCATTATCTTTTAAATCAGCGACTGATAAATTTTCTATTGAATTGCTAAAACCAGAATCTGATTCTTTAGTAACGAAAGCTTTGTATTTGGTATCTTCCATGAAGAGTGTATTAAACATCAATAAAACTCTTTTTTAAAGGGATCAAAGCACTTTATATAAGATTATTGACATAACTATAAAAAGTGTATGCATTTGGAGCATTATTTATACAAAAATGTTTCAAAAGTGTATGATGACGCCTTATAAATGCTTATAAATAGTGCACTTAAGTCAATGTTTATAGTGTTTAATAGTTTTTTTCTCTTAAAGGAGTTTATATGAAAAATTTACAAACGTTTGTTATAGCCCTTCCTTTGCTAATAGTATCTTCTATGGCAAGTGCTGTTTCTGTGTCTGGAAATATTGCACTTACTTCAGATTATATTTGGAGAGGGATGACTCAAAGCGCAGGCGGTCCTGCTGTAGCTGGTGGATTTGATCTATCAACTGATAGCGGATTTTACATCGGAACTTGGGGATCAAGTGTTCAATTCGGTGACGCTGCTACCAGCGATCTAACTGAGCTAGAACTCGATCTTTACCTTGGGTACAGTACTGACATTGCAGATAATATCTCACTAGATGTTGGTTACATTACTTACACTTATCCTGGTGCAACAGATGCTAATTTTGACGAAGCTTACATAGGTTTTGATATCTATGGCTTTGGAATTAGCTACGCTGCTGGTATTGACGATGCTGCTGATTATGTATCAGTAGGTTACGGTATCGATGCCGGTCCAGGTAGTTTCTCAGTTGCTTACGGTGATTACGAAGATACTAGTAACGACTTCCTAATTGGTTACGATTGGGGTGTGGGTGGTGATTTCGGTATTGGTGTTTACTACTATGATCTAGAAATGGATGATGGTACTGCTGATAGTGGTGTTACTCTTACTATTAGCTACGCGCCGTAAATCTTAAAGATTTAAAAAAAAACCCTCTTTATAAAGAGGGTTTTTTTTATTCTCTTATCACAAATCCAATCTCTTCTTGCAGCTGTTCTAGATCAGTTTCTTTTTTAGAACCTTTCTTAAGGAAAAAATCTTCTACAACATTAGGGAAGAAAATATAGCTCAGAACATTCTCTTCTCTTTGTGAAAAATCCTTTATTTTATTTTCTTTGCAAAAAGATCTTAATTTAGATTTAGCAGAATCTAAATCCTCAAGAATTTCTTCTTCTTGCTTAACTTTTTTAGCAAGATTAGAAAGATTCTTATTTATTTTGCCAGGAACTTTACCGTATTTTCCTAAAATCAAGTTTACAGTTTCAATATTTAGATGTTTGTATCGTTCATCATCAAGAACATTGAACAATGCCTGAGCACCAACTATTTGCGAAGTAGGAGTGACTAAAGGAATGAAACCCAAGTCTTGCCTTACCCTTGGTATTTCATTCAATACTTCTTCAAATCTATCATCAGCATCCATTTCTCTTAATTGTGATTCTAAATTTGAAAGCATGCCTCCAGGAACTTGATTAATTAACATGCTCGCATCAACACCTTTAAGTGATCCTTCATACAATTCATATTTTTTTCTTACTTTTTTAAAATGAGATGATAATTCTGGAAATAAATTCTTATCGATAGCTGAAAAAATCTTTGTATCATCGAACATCGAGACAATAGTTTCTGTTGCAGTGTGTCCATAAGTCATGCTCATAGATGAAATAGAAGTATCAATATTATCAATGCCAGCTTCTATAGCTTTCATATTTGTTGCAGTTGAAAATCCTGTTGTTGCGTGAGTTTGCATATGCACAGGAATGGAAATGTTTTGTTTTAATTCTGAGACTAGTTCAAACGCTGCATTTGGTTTTAACAATCCAGCCATGTCTTTAATAGCAACTGAATCCGCACCAGCATCTTCAATTTGTTTTGCCAGATCTAACCAACTGTTTAATGTATGTACAGGTGATACTGTATAAGCCATTGCTCCTTGAGCATGCATACCATTTTTTTTTACTTCCTTGATGGATAATTCAATGTTTGAGAAATCGTTCAATGCATCAAATGTTCTAAATACATCAATGCCATTCCTAGATGATTTTTCAATAAATGCTTTAACAATTTCGTCAGAATATGGTTTATAGCCAACAAGATTTTTGCCTCTTATAAGCATTTGAAGCTTTGTTTTTTTGAAAATTTTCTTGAGTTCCCTGAGTCTATGCCAAGGGTCTTCATTTAAATATCTTAGACAAGAATCGTAAGTCGCCCCACCCCACATTTCGACGGACCAATAACCAACTTGATCCATTTTTTTTGCAACCTCGAGCATATCATCGAGTCTCATTCTTGTTGCTATTAAAGACTGTTGGCCGTCTCTTAAAACTAATTCTGTTATACCAACTTTTCTTTTGTTTTTATTCAAGGCAAAAAATGCTATTTTTTAAATTATATATAAAAATGCATCCTTTTTTCAGTTCATCATTTCAGCCTTTTGTTCATAGAGGTAATTCTGTCAATTTTACTGAAAATACTCTTGAAGCTTTCCAAGATGCGGTCAATTTAGGTTATAAGTACATTGAAACTGATTTAAGAATGACCAAAGATGGAGAAGTTGTAACGTTTCATGATGAAAGCATTCTTAGAGTCACAGGAGAACATAAAAATATACGCGATCTTACTTATGCAGAGTTAAGAAATATTCCCCTATTAAGAGGCGGTCATATTCCAAAGTTAACTGAAGTAATGGAACAGTTCCCTGAGACAAGATTCAATGTAGATCTTAAAATTCAGGGTCTTATAAACAAAGTTGCAAAAATTATTGATAGTCATAACGCTTATAACAGGGTATGCATTGCTTCATTTGATACTAAAAGATTAAGGGCATTTAAAAGGTTAAGAAATCAAGCCTGTATTTCAATGGGGATTCTAGATGTTGTCTTTTTAAAATTGTTTAAATACCTTATTAGTTCTGTTGACTGTATTCAAATACCTCTTCATTGGAAGGGGATTAAGGTTCTTGATGATAATCTGATTAAAACTGCTCAATCAAATGATCTTAAAGTTCATGTATGGACCATAAATTCACAAGAAACAATGGAGTCTTTAATAAATATGAAAGTTGATGGAATAATGACAGATGATGCCGAGTTGCTTAAAAATGTATGCTTGAAATCAAATTTATTTTGATTTTGGTACTAGCAATAAAACGATCAGTCCTGGTATGAAAAGAGCAAGTAGACTGAATATTCCGTTTCTTGGATCACCGGTTAAGTAAGCTACCCATCCAACCAGGGCAGGTCCGAAAACAACAGCGCTTTTTCCTACGAAATTATAGAAACCAAAAAACTCTGCTACTTTGTCTGGAGGAACCATTTTGCTAAATATTGCTCTACTAACAGACTGAACTCCACCCTGAACCAAACCAATTGCGACAGCTAATGTATAAAAGTCTCTAGCTGTTTCCATAAAGTAAGAATTGATAGTGATCAATATGTAGGCAACAATGCCAATAGCTAAAAATAAAAATTGTCCGTAACGTTCTGCGAGATATCCATAAATTATTGCTGAAGGGAATGCAATAAATTGGACAACTATTAAGGCAGTAATCATTGTTGAAGCTTCCAGACCAATATCTGATCCGTAAGCAACTGACATCCGAGTAATCGTATCTACGCCGTCAATATACAACCAGTAAGCAATTAGGAAAATTGTAATATTTTTATACTTTGAGATATTAGAAATTGTATTAACGAGTTCTTTTAAAGAGGATCTTATTAAACGATCCGTTTTGATAGATGGTTTTTGTTCTTGGACATTAATAAAAAGTGGAATCGTAAAAATAAACCACCATATTGATACGGTAAGGAAACTTACCAATATAGCTTGAACTTCATTTTCAAATCCAAACCAAGTGGGATACAAATAAAATAAAACATTAAATACAAAGAGTATTCCTCCTCCCAAGTAACCTAGGCCATAACCAAAACCTGAAATGATATTTCTTTTTTTCTCATCGCTTACATCAACAATCAATGAATCATAAAAAATATTAGATCCAGATCCTCCTAACAAAGAAATACCAAACAATATTGAAGCAGTGATCCAGTATCCGCTAGGGATAAAGAAGAAAGAACCGGTTGCAATTATTCCCAAGAGAGCAAAGAAAACAAGAAAGTTTTTTTTTGCACCTGCCTTATCTGCAATTGTTCCTAGAATTGGGGCCATCAGAACGATACAAAATCCTGCTATTGAATTTGTAGTTCCTAGAACTGCTGAGCTTGAAGGTCCATCAAGTTCTGCCGCCCAATAAGACTTAAAAAAAATCGGAAAGAAACCTGCAACTACTGTTGTCCAGAACGCGCTATTAGCCCAATCGTATAGCGCCCATGAAAATCTTTCTTTATTTAATAGGTATCTCAACATAAAATGGGTTTAAAAAAATCTGTCGAGAATTAGTATGTCACAAAATATGAAAGACTCTGAAATAGTAAGAAATTTAGTTGTTTTCTTTGGTTTAATTGCCATCTTGGGAATACTTTCAGGGATACTTGGTCTTTATATACAAAATTCTGAATTTAGGGAAAATGTTGAAGCTGAATATCGAGAGAATTTAGATAAAAAATAATTATTTATTAAAAACTAACCTCTCGCTAGATTTTCTTTCAGGATGAAGCTCTCTATCTTCAAGCAAAACATCACCATTCACTATAGTTGAGTTAACTTTTGAACTTAATTCCCAACCTTCAAAAGGAGTCCATCCGCACTTAGATTTTTGCTCTTCATTTGTAACTGTTTGTTTTATTCCAGTTTCAAAAACGACCAAATCTGCAAAATATCCTTCCCTTACATACCCTCTATCGACTATTTTAAATCTATCTGCAGTGTTGTGAGATGCAAATTTAATTACCTCTTCAATTGTAAAAATACCCTTATTAGCTAATTCGAGCATTAATTGAAAACTATGTTGAATTAATGGTATCCCAGCAGGGGCTTCTGAATATGGTAAAGATTTTTCATCTCTGGTATGTGGAGCATGATCTGTTGCAATAATATCAATTTGATTTTTCTTCAAAGCCTGTCTCAATGCTTCTCTGTTGTTAGGAGCCTTAATTGAAGGATTACATTTGATGAAATTCCCCCATTCTTCATAATCATCAGAAGTAAAAATAAGATGATGAATACAAGCTTCTGTCGTAATCTTTTTATCTTTGGTTGGTTTGGCTTCAAAGAGTTCAATTTCTCTTTCAGTAGTGAGATGAAGGACGTGTAAATCTGCTGAGTATTTTTTTGCCAAACTTGTTGCTTTTTCAGAGGATATATAACAGGCCAACTCATCTCTGATAAGAGCGTGATCAGGAGGCGATAACTTACCGTTACGCTGAGCTGATATTTTTTCTAAATTAGTTTCTATCGTTTTATTATCCTCACAATGAGTGACAATTAATATTGGCGATTCTTTGAAGATTAAATCAAGAGCATTATCATCATTAACTAATAGATCACCTGTTGATGACCCCATAAAAATTTTTAATCCGCAAATATCTCTAGGATTAGCTTTTTTAATTTCATCAATGTTATCCGGTGTAGCTCCTAGATAAAAAGAGTAATTCGTCCAGCTTTTTTCTTTAGCTAATTGAAATCTTTCCTCTAATAAATCTAAAGTAGTGCTTGCTGGGGATACATTTGGCATATCCATGGTCGAAGTAATACCACCGTATAGCGCAGCTAATGATTCTGTTTTAATTTCGCCTTTTTTTGTTAACCCTGGCTCTCTAAAATGCACTTGATCGTCAATTACTCCGGGTGCAACATTTTTCCCATTAACATCAATTTCTTTATTAGCTTTCTCGCTAATCGAGGAGGAAATTTTTTCTATTCTTTTATCTTTAATAGCAATATCAACTTGTGAAATTGAATTTTCATTAATCAAGTTACAGTTTCTAAGGACAAGGTCAAAGGTAGGCATGGTTAGATTTTACGAACAATAATACATCCATAGTTTATCCCAGAACCTATCTCAAAAGTACAATCAATACCTTCAAGAACATCTTTTACTATATTTATCATCTTTTGACTGTTACCACAGATGATAAGAATGGGCATATTTTCTTGGTTAAGATATAAAAAATTTTCAACCTTTAAATGAACCTCGTGGTGAC
Organism: uncultured SAR86 cluster bacterium; assembly: GCA_902570035.1. Classification (GTDB taxonomy): domain Bacteria; phylum Pseudomonadota; class Gammaproteobacteria; order Magnimaribacterales; family AG-339-G14; genus CACNYO01. The sequence goes on from CACFWO010000004.1 coordinate 102,531, forward strand.
GAAACCCATGTAGATCTAATTTTAGATTAGTCATCTTTATTAAATATTGAAATCTCTATTCCATCTGGCTGAGTCTTCGAATATTCTCTCATTGTTGATATAAATTTACTTTCGAAAGTTGATGAATTTCTTACGTATGATAAATAATCTTCCATATTGAATAAGACAACGTTATCGGCAAATATTACAGCCTTATCATTCAGTAATCCTTGTCTTTGTATCGTTTTTAAATCAGATAAATATTCATCTTTCCAATGATCTAAAAACACAAAATCATATTTTTCTTTTAACGATGGGATAACATCCTTAGACTTACCTTTCATAGGTTTCCATCGATTGCTGAGACCTGAGTGAGAAACAATTTTTTGAGAAATTTCAAAATATTTATTACTAGCTTCTATAGAAGTTAACTTCGAGTTTTCATGGAGATTTCTTAAAATCCTAATTGATGAATATCCCAAATAGACTCCCAGCTCCAGACAATTTGCTGGATTTTTTTCTCTAATAGCTTTTTCTAGCAAAAGGCCTTTTTCATCGCCAATGTTCATCAAAAAGGCTTCATTCCAAGCGTAATAATCTATCGTATCTAGAATAGCTTGTGGGTTATTTTTATTTGCGTTTTTTAAGGCAAGATTTTCAACGATATCGACCTTGAATTTTTTTACTCTAAAATAAGAAGCACCATAATCAATTATTTCATTAATTATAATTTTGGTTAGATCTAACAGTCGATAAAGATTTTTCATTGAATAAAGAATTAATTAAAAATTATAGTTAGTGAGTCTATAATAGCCACCCTGATGGTGTTTATGAAAAGTAATATTTTATTAGTCCTTTTAAGTTTGTTTTTCTCTATTGCATTAATGGCGGATGATTCAAACGGTGATTCAACAAAAGAGGAAACCAAAGAAGAGTCTAAAGAAGAGTCAAAAAAAGATGATCGAGAACTAATCTCAGAATTTGTTGAAGAATTTATTATCTATGAGGGCTTGATAAAAAGTTACCAAGATCCAGAAAATGGAAATACTTACTTAGAATTAAGTGAAGAAGATATCTCAAAAGAATTTATTTATTTTGCTCATATTATTAATGGGACTGTAGAAGCAGGCCTTTTTAAAGGGAGTCATATAGATCAAGCAGTTATTAAATTCGAAAAACAATTTAATAGCTTAAATCTCGTTAGAGTGAATACGGAATATTATTTTGATCCTAATTCAGAACTCAGCAGGCAATCTCAATCTAACATAAGCGATTCGGTTATTGAAAATTTTGAAATTACTCACAAGAATGAGGATGAAAATACCTATCTTATTGATATAACCAAATTATTGAAAAGTGATAATTTAACCAAGTTAAAATCTGAACCAAGAGATTATGAGTCAGATAATTTTGGTATTGGATCTTTATCAAGATCTAAAACCGCTATTTCCAAAATTTACAACTATCCGAATAATACCGATTTTGAAGTCGATTATGTTTTTTCAAATCCTGCAAGTTATGAATCATTAAGAAATACTTCGGTAAAATTAAGATATACATTTCTTGAAATGCCTCAAGAAAATGGTTTTGAAATACGTTTTGAAGATCCAAGAATAGGTTATTTTACGGATAGAGTAACGGATTTAAGTTCAACAGAAATTACTCCTTATAGAGACTTAGTTCAGAAATGGAATCTTCAAAAACAAAACCCTGATGCTGCTAAATCAAAGCCAATCAAACCTATCAAATTTTGGTTAGAGAATACTACTCCTAATGAATTAAGACCTCTGATAAAAAATGCTGTGCTTGCATGGAACATAGCTTTCGAAAAAGCTGGTTTTATTGATGCTATCGAAGTTGATGTTCAACCAGATGATGCTGACTGGGATGCTGGTGATATTAGATACAACGTATTGAGGTGGACTTCATCTCCCAACCCACCGTTTGGGGGTTATGGTCCTAGTTTTTCTAACCCTAGAACTGGGGAAATATTATCTGCGGATATTATGTTGGAATGGATTTTTCTAACCAATAGAATGAGATACGAAGATATATTTCTTTCATCTGAAGTTTCATCTGAACGCTGTAATTTTTCATCGTTGAGAAACGAACAAAGAATTTTTGGTAATTTAGTTGCTAATTCAATGAACTTCTCTCTTGAAGATACTGATAAATTATTTGAAGAAGAATTAACCATGTTAATACTTCATGAAGTTGGCCATACCCTTGGACTTAATCATAATATGGGAGCAACGACTCTTCACAATAATAAAGATGTTCACAATCCTGAAATAACTTACAAAGAAGGACTATCTGCCTCAGTTATGGATTATCATGCAATCAACATAGCGCCACCAGGCGTAAAACAAGGTCAATTCTCTGATATCAAACCTGGTCTTTATGATAAATGGGCGATCGAGTTTGCATATACTCCAGATCTATCTGAAGAAGAAATACAGAAAATATTAAACAGGTCTCAAGAAAAAGGTCATTTTTTTGGCAATGACGCTGATGATATGAGATCGCCTGGCAGAGGTATTGACCCAAGAGTAAATATAGGAGACATGAGTGATGATCCTGTTGAATATGCCATCGGAAGATACAAGCTTGTTCAGGAAATAATGCCAGACATAGTTGAAAAAATTAAATCTAAATCAGACACTTGGGAATCTGTCTATCAATCTTATTTCATATTAATGAGACAAATTATGACCAGCATGGATGTCGTATCCAGGCAGATTGGAGGTGTCTATGTCACGCGTCATCCTTCGAATACAAAATCGGCAAAAAAACCTTATGAAGCCGTTCCTTATAGAACCCAAAAAAAAGCTATGGAAACTCTAAATAAATACGCTTTTAACAGCGAAGGATTTAAGCCTCTTGAGTCTGTTGCAGCTTACATGCAACGAGAAAGAAGAGGATTTGATTTTTATGATGAGAATGAAGATCCTAAATTTCATGATTACATTCTTTCAGGACACAAAGGAATTCTTAATCATTTAACTAATAAAGATGTATTGAGAAGAATTACGGATTCCTCTTTTTATGGAAATGACTATAACGTTTCAGAGATGATGAGCGACTTAACAAAAGGAATCTTTCCAAGAGAAAAAATGAAAGAAATAGATACCATTAGCCAGAATCTCCAAGCAACTTATGTTAGTAAACTTATATCCATCACTAATCTGAAAAAATACGATGAGGTTGCTCAATCTGCTGCATTTGGTGAACTATTAAAAATTCAAAAGCTACTAAGAAGGCAATCTTCTAATGATGAGACTAAAAATCACAAAAAGAGACTTAGTCTCCAAATAAATAAAAAACTAGCAGCCTAAACTTATAAACCCTTCAAAAACTTTTTGAAGTTTTCATTGACTATGTCAGGTGCTTCTTGTTGCGTCCAATGGCCTACACCATCGATAAATTTAACGATTTGTAGATCTTCATATAAGTCGCTTCTCTTCTCTAGCATTTCTTTTGCCATTGATTCAGCAGTTGGGCCATGAAATGCTCCTTTCCCTGCTCCATCTTCAATAGAATTTTTTAAAAAAAATGCAACTGGATCTAATGTTCCAGAAATAAAACAAGAAGGTTGAGATATTTTTGCAGTTTCTAACTCAACTAATTCTTCATAATCAATAGTTTGAGCACGATATCTATTGAGTGGGCCCCTCATTCCAGAGTTTTCAAATTCTTTTACAAAGAACATTAATTCTTCCTTGTTAATCCAATCTGGGTAATTATCAAATACAGGCAGACAATCCAAAAATTTTGAATTTACGTTTTTTTGATATTTTGGATTATCAGCATTTTCAGCTAAGAAAGACATCCCTCTTCCATCGCTTGAGAAATATGTAAGCTCTAAAGCATTTTTTAAATCCTTTTCAAATTCTTCTTCAGCAACACCTTCTTCTTGAAAATAAAGTTGATAGAAAAATTTCCCTTTGTACAGCATTTTCCATAAATCAATGGAAGACATTGGTCCTCTGCCTGTATAGGGAACTGATAATGCACCAACAGCAGAAATTTTATCAGGGTAAAGAGCCGCAGTATTCCAGACTATTGGTGCTCCCCAATCATGGCCAAATAGAATTGCATCAGAGTATCCAAGATCTTCTATTACTGAAATGATATCCGAAGTTAAATTTTTCATCGAATATTCAGAAATTTCGTAAGGCTTATCAGATTGGCCATATCCTCTTACATCGATTGCGGCAACTTTATAACCTAGCGATGCTAGAAAAGGTATTTGATGTCTCCAGCTATACCAACTTTCAGGCCATCCGTGAACCAAAACAATTAAAGGACCTTCACCTTCAATTGCTGCGCCTATTTTTAATCCATTTCCATTAAGATGTTTATATTCCATATGTATAATTAGATCATGGAAAACCTAAAAGTAGCAATTATCCCTGTCACTCCATTAATGCAAAACAGCTGTGTTATTTGGAATGAAAATACTAAAAATGCAGCGGTCACAGATCCAGGTGGCGATTTAGATAAAATCAATGATTTTTTATCGAAAAATAATTTGAACCTAGTTAAAATCTTTATTACTCATGGGCACTTGGATCACGCTGGAGGAGCTTTTAATTTGTCTCAGGAACACGATGTAAAAATAGAAGGTCCTCATCCTGATGATGAATTTTTAATTACGGGTTTAGAAGATCAGGGCAAAGTGTATGGTGTGCCTGGAACAAAAAATTTTCTGCCTGATAGATGGTTAGATGACGGGGACAAGATTGAATTAGATGGAATTTCTTTTGATGTATATCACTGTCCAGGTCATACTCCTGGCCACGTTATATTCCACCAAGCTGATGCAAAAATTGCTATCGTCGGTGATGTACTATTTCAAGGTTCTATAGGACGAACTGATCTACCAAGGGGAAATACTCAGAGCCTTATAGACTCGATTAGAAATAAACTTTGGAAGTTAGATGATGATACTACTTTTGTACCGGGCCATGGTCCTTTATCAACATTTGGTCAGGAAAAGAAAACTAACCCTTATGTTGCTGATCAGTTATTCAAAGATTAATTACATCTCTTCATAAACAGCTTTTTCCATTACTTCTAGCAAACCCTTACATTTTTCGTCGTAATGCGGTGATAATTGCATCATTACAGTACCAGCAATTTTTGATTGTGGATCAATCCAAAAATAAGTGTTAAAAATACCTGACCATGATAAAGATCCTTTTTTTCTTCTATCAGGTATATCCTCTTCGTTGATCAAAAAACCGTATCCCCATTTTTTCTTTATTTCCGGAAACCATTCGTTTCCATGAACCAGAACAGGGTTAAACGTAGGTTGATAGGAATAATTTAAATCGCCTATTTGATTTGTGGTCATAAGAGAAGTGAGTGAATCAGATAAAAGTGGATTTGTATCTGAAAGGAAAATTCTCATAAATTTACAATAATCTGATGGATTAGAAAGAATTCCACCGCCGCCGCTAAAAAATGACTGAACAGAATCATCAAAAAGACCGGTGGAATGAATAAAATTTCCATTATCCATAAGGTGCATCTCTGCCAACCTATCTTTTCCTAAAAAGTCGGGATCGAAAGACGTATCGTTCATCCCCAGAGGATCAAAAACAAATTCCCTACAAATCTCTTCTAAATTTTTATTTAATAATTTTTCTATGATGACTCCAACCCAATCAAGACCGACCCCATATTCCCATCTAGAGTCAGGATGATATGAAAGCGGAACGTTTATAAAGTTACCTTCTTTATCTGTGAGAGGAGCAATCTTTTCTTCTAAGATGAGGTGAGCAAGCAGAGGATCATGAAAATCATATGCAAATCCTGAAGTATGAGCTAGCAAATGATGAAGTGTGATGTCCTTGTTAGCTTTTTCATAAATAACTTTTCCATCTTGAAGTTTTCCTACCTCTAAATCTTTTAGATCTGAATGAAAATTATGAACAGGTTTATCTAAATCAATCAGTCCTAGTTCAACACACTTAAGTGCTGCAAAAGTAACTATAGGCTTTGTCATCGAAGCAATTCTATAAAGAGTACTATTCGAAGGTGGTTTATCTTCTCCTTCGAGTTGGTTGCCATAGTGCTCTAGAAAAACTGTTTCGTGTTCATTAGTAACCGCAAAGGATGCAAAAGGAATGTTTTCTTGATCTATTTTCTCTTTTATTTTATTTTGAATATTCATATTAATTAGTGGAGCGGGCAGCGGGGATCGAACCCGCATCGTCAGCTTGGAAGGCTGAAGTAATAGCCATTATACCATGCCCGCTTTGTGTGAAAATTGATTATACACTTTCTGTTAAAACTATAATTGAACTTCTCAATACTAAAAAAAAAGGTTTAAATATGAAACAAAAGGAGAATTATGAAATATTTAGCGTTAATATTTTTCGTTTTTGTGCTCTCTTGTTCTAAGTCTGTGAGTGATGAGCCTAGTGCTCCTCATAATTCTGCAGAATGGCAAATTTGGGCTTACTCGACTGCTGCTCCAAGTTATATTGGAGACTATGCAACGATCATTGGCGGTGATGGTTCAATCTTAAGAGAAGGCTCAAACGGCTGGACTTGCATGTCAGGAAACCCAAGGCCTTTTCCTTCAGTTGGTTGGAATAATCCACATCAAGCGATGCCTACCTGTTCTGATACTGAGGCAATGAAATGGATGGCTGCCTTTATGAACAACGTTGATCCTATCATGGATAGAGATGGCTATATGTGGATGCTTCACGGAGACGTTGGTGAAGACAATTTAGTTCCAGGAGTTCTTTCGAAAAGTGATTCTACACCAGGACAATTTATTGAATCTGGTCCACACTTTATGGTTGTACCAAAGGATCCTGATACTTTAAAGAACTTCACATCTGATTTTACTCGAGGAGAACCTTACGTTATGTTTCCTGATTCAAAATGGGCGCATTTAATGGTACCTGTAGGAGATTACTATAAATATCAGCCTGAATCGTCTCCTTCAAACTAAATTAACGGAGTAATTATGAAATATTTATTTAGCATACTTTTTATTATTCTTATTTCTTGTTCAAGTTCGACATCTGATGAGCCTAACGTGTCTCGTGATTCTGATGAGTGGCAAATTTGGGCTTACAGTAAGGCTGCACCTGATTTTATTGGGGAATTTGCAACAATTGTTGGAGGAGACGGTAAAGTGATTCGAGAAGGATCTAATGGATGGACCTGCACCGCCACATTAGAAATGCCTGAAGGCGGATTTGAAACTCCTCAGCATGGAAATACCCTTTGTGCCGATGAAGAAGGTTTTAAATGGGCTGAAGCTTACATGACTGGCGGCAAACCTAACATGAAAAGAGATGCTTATATTTGGATGCTTAATGGTGATATGGGAGAAGATAATATGAATTCAAGCTTCTATGGAGGTGATCACGATAAAGCAAAAATGATGGGGCACTTTATCGAGTCAGGGCCTCACTTAATGTTGATGCCGAAAGATACAAAAACTATAGAAAATTTCCCTACAGATTTCACGACAGGAGCTCCGTACCAGATGTTTAAAGGAACTCCTTATGCTCACTTAATGATTCCTGTAGAAGGTTACTATGAGTTTCAACCTGATTCTAATCCGCTAAACTAAATAAAAGTTTTAAAGAAAGGAGATTTTTAAATCTCCTTTCTTTATGCAATAAATAAATTTAAAGTTCTTTCAATAAACCAATAACTGCTTATGCCTCCTATCGCAAAAGCAGATATTATTTTGAATTCATTTCGTAGATTTACTTTTGAAAAAAGAAAAAACAAAGAAAAAATTATCGGCAGCAAACTCAGCTGGGCTAATTCAATGCCTACATTAAACAACAATAAAGTTTGAAATAAGCTTTGCCCTGAAAATCCAATTTCCATTAAAGCACCAGCAAATCCAAATCCGTGAATCAATCCAAAGCCAAAAGGTATATGCCATGGGATTTCTCTTAAATCTTTTTTATCTAAAATCTCATAGGCTAAATAAATTATTGTTAAAGCAATCACCGCTTCGGTTGCAGTTTGAGGTAATCTAACTACGCCCAAAGAAGACAAAGCCAAAGTGATGCTATGAGCAACCGTAAAGGATGTAATTGTTTTTATTAAATTAAACCAACCGCTAATTAGAAAAACTAAGCCAAATACAAATAAGATATGATCATACCCTCCTAACAGATGTTCAAATCCCATAAATAAATATGAAAAGTTAGAGTATTCAACTTCATTTGGTATGACTAAATCTGTATTTTCCGAAGTAATGTAGTCTTGAAAGACTTCATCGTTAATAAATCTAATTGTTACCATCACATCAGTCATAAATGACATATTAGTGACATTTAAAGTGGATCCCTTAAGCATCTCTGAACAATTTAATTCAATAATTTCTAACAGATATTTCCCACTTCTTTTTGGAAATAAATCATCTTCAAATGAACAAAATTCAGGAAAATTTATCTTTGATTTAGAAGATTGATTTAAGGGAAATTTCCAGTTAACTAGATAGTCAGATTCGGAAATTTGAGTAATTTCAAGTTGCGCAGGTGTAAATTCATGCGAATTAACCTCAAAGCTCGCAAAAACCAATAAAAAAAAATAAAGAGCTAATTTACTCAAAACTATATTTTTTGCTTAACGATACGTCGTAAGATTTTATTAAATCCTCTGTATACTTTTTTAAAACTTCATCCTTTTTTACTAATAAATAAGTATCTAAAAGTTTATCCTTGATGAAACTAAACTCAGGTAAATACGAATTTTCAATGTTTGATACATTTACTATGTGCCACCCATAAATAGATTCAATTATTTGATCTTTTTTTAGAGTTGTTAATTCATCCAATGAAGCAGCGAATTTATCACCAAAATCTCTCTGTAATTGTCTTATTGTTTTATCTGAAAAATTTCTTCCTAATAAAAACGGATCACTCTTAATATTCTTATCTACCAGATATTGTTTTACTTCTTCTAATGAGCGAGATTCTTTTGAGAAAAAGACATGATTAAAGCTTAATCTTTTAGGAATCCTAAACTCACCTTTATTCTCATCAAAATATTTTTTTAACTCGTTATCATTCGGAATTTTCACACCTTCTTCTTGTTTCAAAAAACCTAATTTTTGAACTAGTCTTCTTTTGACAATAATATCTCCTCTATCTAAATTAAGTTTCAAAGCTTCTCGATATAAAACTTCGTTTTGTATGAAGTTTTCTATGATGGTCTTTAGTTCTTCTTTACTTGGGGGTCTTTGCATTTGATCGTTCCAAGTAGCTATCAGAAAATCAATGTCGTTATCGCTAACGTAAATTATATTTTCATCATCACTATTTAAAAGCCAATCCAATAAGTAAAGAGAAATTGCAATTGATAAAAAAATAAATATTTTTTTTGACATATTTTTTAACGTTCTATTTTTTTATTTTTGAAACAGGTAGATCATAAATTATTTTTAATAACTACCTTTCCAACTAATTTTCTTTTAGATAAATACTTCAAAGCTTCTTTAGCATCAGTTAAATTAAATTCTTTACATATGTGGGGTTTTAAATTTCCTGTCTCTGCAAGTTCATAGATAATTTTTTTTGTTTCTGCTCCTTTTTCAGGGTCTCTAATACCATATTCACCAGCTCTGACGCCTATAACCGAAAATCCTTTTATCAAGGCAATATTTACTGGCAAGGTGGGTAATCTTCCGCTAGTAAAACCAACAATCAATAATCTTCCATTCCAATTTATACATCGAATAGATTCATCAAAAACATCTCCACCGACAGGATCGTAAATTAAATCAGCTCCCTTCCCATTGGTTAAATCTTTAACCTCCTCTCTAAAAGCAGTAATGCCATCCTTAAGGGTATTCACAACATGATCTGCTCCCCAAGATTTAACAATTTCAAGTTTCTTACCAGAAGTTCCTGTTGCAATTACCCTATTTCCAAACATTTTTGCAAGTTGAACCGCTGCCATGCCTACTCCACCCGATGAACCATGAATAAGAACAGTATCATCAGGTTTCATCTCCCCTCTCCAAATTAATGAAACGTATGCAGTGGTATAAGCTGTAGCGAATGCAGCTGCTTCTGCCATGTTTAAAGCATTAGGTTTTTTTGATATTTTAGATGCAGGCAAAACAATGAAATTTGCCATTGCACCATGACCCCATCCGCCAAACATTACCTCATCATCAATTTTTAAATCTTTTACATCCGGACCAATAGATTCTATGATTCCAGAACCTTCCATGCCCAAGAAAAAAGGTAATTCTGGTTTTCTTTGATATTTACCTTGAGACATCAACCAATCTGGAAAATTTAATGAAGCGTGTGAGATTTTTATTTTTACCAAATCTTTTTCTATTTTTGGTAATTCTAAATTTCCTAAATTGATCCCGGACATATCCTCGGATAAATAATGGCAAAGAAGACCTTGGGCTTGAAAAGACATTTTTAAAATCTACCTATTATTTGTCTGCTTCTTTTTAAATCTGCCAATCTCAAAACAACTGCTGTTCCGATTGTTACTATGAAACAGAAGATTTGAGCAATCGTAATTCCCATAAAGAAAATAGCTACAAATTGGGTAATAACAAACGAAGTTATCACAATATAAATAGGCCACAATGTTGAAGTTGGATTTTTTCCTGCAAAATATCTATAAATAAAATAACAAATGGTCAGATAAAGAGAAGGAATAATGGTTCTCAATCTCCATTCATACATTGTCTCTTCAGTAAAACCCGCTCCAGGAAAAACACTTATTAAATTAGGATCAATGATAAAGAAGAGAGAAAGTGTTGCAAAAAACACAAATAAGATAATCAAAATAACTTTAATAGATAAGTCCATTTCTCCCTCTGAATGTTAAAATTATAACAATTTACTTATAAAAATTATGAATCCTTTTACTATTGCAAAAGACATAAAAAATATTGAAAAGATCCTAAAACCTGCCTTAGAAAAATATATTCAAGGCGCGGGTTTTGCAAAAAGCGCAGAAATTGATGAAATTCTTAAAAAGGTTGATGATCTGGAAAAGAGAATAAAAAATCTAGAAGAAAAACTATAACAGTCCAGGAATTACAGCTTTTCTATCTTTAGGATAATCTTCAAAGTTTTCTTTATACCAATTGTGGTTCGCGACAGCTCTAGGCAATAAATTGGCTACTGTCCAAAAGAAGAATACAAACCCGGCTGTACTGAATGTCATTATTGCCCAACCTAACCATTCTATAAACTCACCTAAATAGTTCGGGCATGATACATATTTATACAAAAATCCTTTAGGCACTTGATATCCTTCTTTTTTCTTTCTCAAAGAAAATAAAATTTCATCTGATTTGATGTTTATAAACATTCCTATAAAAAATAAGCTCAGACCTAAGAAAAATGGTATTGAGAAAAAGTGACTAGATGTATAGTCTGATATATCAAATAACCAAGTTCCTTGGATATATACATTTACAAAATTAAATAGAAATGCTGACAAAGCTATAGTTACTGGCATGCTCTTATTTTTTATTTTTGCTCTAATTGGCCATATAAAACTTCGATTAAAATAATGAATCATAAATAGGACAGCAGCAAAAATTGAAAAATTTGAACTGTTTGAAAAATTTAAAATCAAAAATATTAACATCAAGTAGAAAGCTGGAGATTCCATGAGAATCCAACCCCATCTAGAACTTATTTCAAACCCCCATCCTTTTTCTTGATGTCTTCCGTAAGGAGCAGTTTGAAAAAATAAATAAATGAATACAGATAGACCAACCAAACTCCAAACCAGCATTACTAATTGGTGAGTAGTCATTTCTTGCTTGGTAGAAGCATCAAAGAGGAAGTTTTTTCCATATAGTCTGCATAATCGGGTCTATTTTCTAGACTTCTGTTATCCATCATTGGAATAGATGCAAATAAAAACATCATTAACATAGCTATAGGACAAATTAAAAGAAAAATAGAGCCATTTGATCCGATTAATCCAAATCCACATAATCCAAACCAAAAACCCACTTCACCCAGATAATTTGGATGACGAGAATATTTCCATAAACCTTCATTCATAGTTTTGCCCTTATTCTCAATGTTTGCTTTAAAAATATGCATCTGTTCATCGGATATCTGTTCAAGTAACACCATAGAAAGAGCAAATATACACATCAAATAGTCTAATGAACTTACGCTTGAAGAATTTTCAATAAAGTAAAAATACAAAGGAAATAGACACAAATTTACAATTAAAGTAGGAAAAAGGTGAATACCAAAAAGATTAATAAACCATTTAAAAGATCCAAAAGTTTCGTATAGATTGACATATCTAAAGTCCTCCTTTGATAAACCCGGCCAAGTACGTAACCAATTATGTGTTAATCTAAAAGCCCAATAACAAACTGGGATACCTACTAAAAATATGCGTTCCAAATTTAACCCATTTTGATCGGATAAAGCGATGAAAAAATAAATAGGCACTGGTGCTATCGACCAATAAGGATCATACAAACTAGAATTTGAATAGAAAGTACTAATTAAAAAAATTACTAAAGTGCTAACAACATGCGCAATAACAATATCTGCCCACAGATGAAATCCAAAAGGATCGGTAGCACTCAAACTAACTGCTGCAGCTGAAAGACTAAGCGAATAGCAAAATATACATAAAATATGATGTGATTTCATAAATGTGAACTATTTTTCTGGCTTAAATTTAACTGGTACGTCTTGAATGGCGTTAACAAAATTATTTGGAGTTAAAATCATTTCACCGTCCTGCTCCATTTCAGGAAACCTTGCGAATATTTTTTCATAGACAACCTCTAACTGCATGTTAGCTGTGTGCTTTCCTAAACATAAATGTCGTCCGTAACCAAAAGCAAGATGTTTTTTTGCATTTTCTCTAGTTACATCGAATTTATTAGGGTTGGTGAAAATTTCTGGATCTCTGTTTGCCGCACCGTACCATAATGATACCTTTTCATTTGGTCCAATATCTTGAACTCCAATCTTTGTATCGCATTTTGTCGTTCTTCTCATAAACCTAACAGGAGAAACCATTCTGATTGATTCATGAACCATATTTGGTAAAAGACTTTTATCATTCAAAACTAGGTTTTTTTGATCGGGATGCTCAGATAGTAAATTCATCGTTCCGCTAATAGAATTTCTAGTAGTATCATTTCCTGCGAAAATAATTAATAACCAAGAACCATCTAAATACTCATTTGGCAGTTTTTCTCCTTCAATTTCGATGTTTGCAATAACAGATAAAAGATCATCTTTAGGATCCTTTCTTCTAGATTCGAGAATAGATCTTCCATAATCAAACATCTCTGCGACCATATTAGTAAACATTTCTACTAAAGCTGGATCAGGAGCAGCTTGAGTGTGCTCTTCAGAAAATTCAATATCACCTTTTTCTGCTGCTTGGGTAGCTGCAATGAGTTGAGCCATTTCAAGAAATTTCATCCATTCGATGATTTTTGGTCTATCTTCTTCAGGTACTCCTAACATTTCACACAATGTAAACATAGGAACTTCTGCAGAAACTGTGTCAACAAGATTACATCTTCCCAGAGGCGCAATTTGATCCAATAGCTGATCTACTTTTAGCTCTACTTTCTTTCTCAAATTAGATACGTACTTTGGATTAAAAAAAGCCATGTGTGGATTACGCATACTTAAGTGCAGCATGCCATCAAGGCTAAGCATATGATCCATGGTTGATCTATACAAAGGTAAGTCATCTTGCTGCTCAAAACCATGAGTAAGTGCAGTACCGCCAGCTAGTTGAGATGAAAAAATTTCCTGATTTTTTGATACAAACTCAATATCTTTATATTTAGTCAAAACCCAAAATCCTGGTTCTGAGTCTTCAGTGCCCGTTTCATGATAATAAACAGGAGCATTATCTCTTAAATCTGCAAAATGTTGATATGGCTCGTCACCTTTAGTAAAAAGCATGAGATCTGTTAAATCAAAATTTCTTTCAAATGGGAATTTTAGATTATATTTTGGAGAATTAATCTTTACGAAGGGTTGCTTATCGCTGTTTAACTCTAGAGCCATATCTTATTTTACTACAAAAAAATGGCACGCCCGGAAGGATTCGAACCTCCGACACCCAAGTTCGTAGCCTGGTGCTCTATCCAACTGAGCTACGGGCGCCCGTTAGATAACTAGTATAGAGCAGAAATAGTTAAATAGTCTTTTCTAAAGATACTATCTCTTCTCTATGCACAGGTACTTGATTTGGTGCAGTGATTCCTAATCTAACTTGACTGCCCTTGATTTCAAGAACTGTAATAGTTACATTTTCTCCAATCAATAATTTTTGATCTTTTTTTCTGCTTAAAACTAACATCTCCCCCCAGAAATATTAATAAAACTAATTTATTAGGAAAACTAATATATTTCAAGATATTTATAATTCTATTAATTAGAGTTTTTTATAACTCCATACCAAGAGGCGGATCTGGCGGTAGATCGGGGTCTAAAGAATAGGTTAAAGTTCTTAAATTTTTAACTAGATCCTGATTGGATATATTTTCATCAAAATCTTGGAGTTTTAATGGATTACCAATCGTTACGGGAACATCAGTGCCCATTCTTCTTTTTACTTCTCTGAATAGAAGTGCAGATCTAAGCATTAATCCAAAACGACTGGCTAAGTGAAATAACTCAGAATTTTGACCTTGAAAATAAATAGGAACTATTGTTGCATCAGTTAGTTTAATAAGCCGAGAAGTAAAAACTTTCCATTCACAATCAAATGCAATTTTTTCGTTCATTTTCATCTTAGTCGACACACAACCACTTGGAAAAATAACAATTGAACCACCGCTAGAAAGAAATTCTCTAGAAAGTTTTCTTGTTTCTAAATTAGTCTTAACTGCTTCTTTTGTTAATGCAAAATCTACTGGCAAAAGATATCTCTTAGTTTCAGGCGCTCTGAGCAATAAGGAATGAGTGAGAACTTTAAAATCATCTCTTACAAGGCTCATTAACCAACAGATAACCAATCCATCCAATACGCCAAAGGGATGGTTGGCAACAACTACCAGCGGACCTTCTTTAGGTATCTGTTTTAAAGCTTGTTCGGAAAAATTTACATTCAAATTCAACTTCTTAACGCTTCCTTCCCAAAAGTTTGTATATAACTCTGGAGATCTTTGATATTCGTTATAAAGTTTATAAAGCTCAGGTTGACCTGAAAGACTTTCAATTGTCCTAATGATTAACCTTTTTAGATAAGGATCATCCGGATCGGCGTAACTAAAATATTTTGAATCTATATATTCCATTTTAATGATGGCGGAGAGAAAGGGATTCGAACCCTTGAAGGAGTTTCCCCCTTACCCGCTTTCCAAGCGAGCGCATTCGACCACTCTGCCATCTCTCCATTTATTTCAATTCGAAGCTGGCTATTCTATCTCCATGAAATGATCCAAGCCAAATCTTATTTTTATAAGGAAGCGCAACTATTGCAACACCCATTTGTTCTTTTGAAAAGCTATAGACACTTAGCACATCTAAATTCTCCAAAGCTAAAAGATGAAGCGAAAAATAATATACCAATAAAAAAATTAAACATTTAAGTCCTAATCCCTATTCCTCTTTTTAAGAGAACATAAACAAAAATGGAAAAGATTAAAATGAATAAACAGATCATTAAAATGGCATAGTCAATGCTGATATCTGATATTCCAATCATCCCATAACGAAAGGAATTTACCATATACAAGATTGGATTAATCTTAGAAACACCTTGCCAGAAATCTGAAAGAAGTTCGATAGAATAAAAAACTCCGCCTAAATAAATTAATGGAGTAAGGACAAAGGTTGGAACAATGCTTATATCATCAAAGCTGTTTGCAAAGATTGCATTAATCATTCCGGCTAGAGAAAATAGAATTGCAGTAAGAATTACTATCAAAAGAGTCAAAGATATATTCTGAACCTCAAGGTTAGTAAAAAACAGAGCTGTTATCATAACCAGAAGGCCAACTATTATTCCTCTTGCCACTCCACCAACAACAAATCCGATAATAATCAAATATATAGGCATTGGAGAAACTAGAAGCTCCTCTATGCTTTTTTGAAATTTAACTCCAAAAAAAGAAGAGACCACATTGGAATAAGAATTTGTAATAACTGACAACATGACTAATCCAGGTGCCATAAATTGCATGTAATCTACTCCACCCATATCTCCTATTCTTTTTCCTATTAGAGAACCAAAGATTACAAAGTATAAAACTGAGGTAGCTACAGGAGGAATTAAACTTTGTGTCCAGATTCTAAAAAACCTATGTAATTCTTTTTTTATGAGACTGAGTAGAGCGTTGATCTGTTCTGTGTAATTCATTTTTCTGTTAAGTCCAAAAATAATTCTTCCAACCTATTTGTTTCATTTCGCATGCTTAGAATATTTAAATTATTTTCATTCAAATATCTAAAAATTTCATTCAAACTTTGTGATTTATTTATCTCAACTGAAATTTGATATGTATCTAATATCTTAATGTCAAAGGGACTATTCGAAATACTTTTAGGATCAATTTGATTTTTTAAGTCAAATATGAAAATCTCCGTATCTAACTCTCTTAGCAAGGACTGCATTGATGAAGTTTTTACTATCTCTCCCTTATCAATTATGGAAATATTTTTGCATAGCTTTTCTGCCTCCTCTAGATAGTGAGTAGTTAAAATGATGGTTGTCCCGTTGTTATTAATTTCAATTAAAAAATCCCAAAGTGATCTCCTAAGCTCAATATCTACTCCAGCAGTTGGTTCATCTAAAATTAAAAGATCTGGATTATTTATTAGGGCTTTTGCGACCATAAGTCTTCGTTTCATTCCACCAGAAAGATTTCTACCTTGTTCTTTTCTCTTATCCCAGAGGCCTAGATTTTTTAAATAGTATTCAGATCTTTCTTTGATTATCTTTCTGGGCAAGCCAAAGTAACCAGCTTGTTGTTCCAAAATTTGCGATACTGTTTCAAACTGATTGAAATTAACTTCCTGACCAACAACACCAAGATTCTTTTTAGCCTTACTATGATTTACATCAATATCAATTCCCATCAACTCAACTAAACCGGATGTTTTAGTTACTAATGAACTGATTATTCCAATCGTGGTTGATTTTCCAGCTCCGTTTGGACCAAGCAATGCATAAAAATCTCCTTTTTTAACTTCTAGAGAAATATTATTAAGCGCAACAAGATCTCCTGGATAGATCTTGGAAAGATTTTCTATTTTTAAAGCGTTCTCAGACAAATTTATTTTGATAAATAAGACATACTATCTTCAAGGCCTTTCAGAGTAAGACCATACATTCGATCTTCGATTAAAGTTCTTGTTATGTCTATGGATGCAGAGTAATCCCAGTGTTCAGACGGCACAGGATTGAGCCAAGCAACCTTATCGTAAATAGTTGTAATTTTTTTCATCCACAATGAGCCAGCTTCTTCATTCCAATGTTCAATACTACCTCCTGGATTAGTTATCTCATAAGGAGCCATTGTTGCATCGCCAACAAAGATAACTTTGTAATCAGCTCCATACTTATGGAGGATATCGTCTGTTTTAATTCTTTCATTATGTCTGCGTTTATTATCCTTCCATACAGATTCATAAATAAAATTATGGAAGTAAAAATATTCGAGATGCTTAAATTCAGTTTTTACAGCTGAAAAGAGTTCCTCACAAACCTTAATATGAGGATCCATAGAACCACCAACATCAAAGAAAACAAGAACCTTCACTGCATTTTGTTTTTCTGCAATCATTTTTATATCCAACAGGCCGGCGTTTTTTGCAGTATGCTTAATGGTGCCATCCAAATCGAATTCTTCTTCTATACCTTGACGAGCAAATTTTCTTAATCTTCTTAAAGCCATTTTTATATTTCTTGTTCCTAGCTCTATAGAGTCATCTAGATTTTTGTAATCTCTTTGTTGCCAGACTTTTACTGCTTTATTTTGTTTTCCTTCACCATCTACTCTTATACCTTCAGGATTAGAACCTGCATTACCGTAAGGTGAAGTTCCTCCAGTACCCACCCATTTGTCTCCTTTTTCATGTCTTTCCTTTTGTTCTTCTAGTCTTTTCTTAAATTCTTCTAATAGTTTTTCTAAACCACCAAGAGATTTAATTTTTTTTAATTCATCTTCAGATAAGAACTTCTCAAACTCTTTACGCAACCAATCTTCTGGAACAAGAGCTTCAATAATGTCATCGAGAGTTTCTAAACCTTTGAAATATATATCGAATGCTCTATCAAACTTATCGTAATGTTTCTCATCTTTAACGAGTGTAGCTCTTGATAAGTAATAAAAGTCTTCAGAATTAGCAAAAGCTAACTGTTTTTCTAATCCTGCTAAAAGATCTAGAAATTCCCTTAGGGTGCAAGGAACTCCTGTATTTCTAAGTGTGCCAAATAGGTTTAAAAGCATTATTGTTGGTTTCCAGATTCTCTCCTTGCCATAAATGCAAGTCTTTCAAGTAATTGAACATCCTGTTCATTTTTAATTAATGCACCGTAAAGAGGAGGAATTGCTTTAGTAGCATCCCTATTCTTGAGTATTTCATCTGGAAGATCATCAGACATTAGAAGTTTTAACCAATCAACTAATTCAGAGGTCGACGGTTTCTTTTTTAGTCCAGGAACTTTTCTTACATCAAAGAAAATATCTAGAGCCTCTTTAACCAACTTTTGTTTTATCTTCGGATGATGGACTTTCACAATTTCCTGCATTGTTTCTCTATCAGGAAAAGAAATGTAATGGAAAAAACATCTCCTTAAGAATGCATCTGGTAATTCTTTTTCATTATTACTGGTAATAATGACAATTGGTCTATGAAGAGCTTTAACTGTTTCCTTTGTTTCATAAACATAGAATTCCATTCGGTCTATTTCTTGCAATAGGTCATTAGGAAACTCAATGTCGGCTTTATCTATTTCATCAATGAGCAACACAGCCCTTTCCTCTGACACAAAAGCTTCCCATAATTTACCTTTTTCTATGTAATTAGAGATATCTTTTACCCTTTCATCTCCAAGTTGAGAGTCTCTTAATCTTGTCACAGCATCGTACTCGTATAATCCCTGTTGAGCTTTAGTGGTAGATTTAATATTCCATTCATATAAAGGTAATCCTAGTGATTCAGCCACCTCGAGAGCAAGCATAGTTTTACCTGTTCCCGGCTCTCCTTTAATCAGTAAAGGTCTTTCTAAGTTAATAGCAGCATTGACTGCCATACTGAGATCTTCTGTAGAGATATATGATTTAGTTCCTTCAAATTTCATAATAATTTCCTATTTGTAGTCTCTTCTTAAAGAATTATGAGACTTATTTTTTAAGTCTTAGTTTAGCCATCTGTTTAGACTGACCGACTAACTTACCTGAACTATCCCAAATTTCTCTATCTTCTTCCATAAAGCCACCTGTCACAAATTCAGTCTTGGCTATTACTTTTAGAGGCCCTTCAGATGGTAACCCTCTTACGTGAGAAGCCAAAGATATGGTTGGAACCCAACCAACAGTTCCAAGTTTATTATAAATTGGCGGAGTAGTCGCATCCAGGAACAATACTAAATCAAATAAGTCAACATTGTCTTTTTCAGGCCAAGACATATAAAGATTTAATGTAGACGACGAGTTGTCTATGTCTTTTTTCCACCACAAAGAATCTTGAGCATAAGCTTTTTCAATATTTTTATCTAATTTAGGATTAAAGCCTTCTTTGTAAGGAATTACCTCACATGAGTTATATTCAGGGAAGTTAGGAACGTCCCTCTCATAAATATTCATATCGTTTTTGAAGGAAAAGTCAGTGAACGTTCCAACAAATATTATTTTTATTTTATTATCCTGGATCAATTCTACCCTTGCCGTAGATAAACTTTTGCTGCTGCTAAGGTGAGTTACATGAAATTCTGTTGATCCAAAATCTACCCTATCTAGATAGTGTGCAGATATGCTTAAAGGATCTTTATGTTCTAAGAATTCTGACATTGCTTTTGCTGCAAGAGTCATTGAATAACCACCATTTGCGGTATTTCCAATACTCCAATTTTCAGAAACTTCTGCTGTATATAAATTATCTGACTGTTTTATTACAGTTGTGTCTCTTACGAATAATTCTTTAGAATTCATATTTTTATATTAAAGGTATGAGCTAATTAATAAAGTTAAAATTAATAATGTTTGATATTGGAGCAAATTTAACAAGCAGTCATTTCTCAGATGACCTTGATTCAGTCCTTGATGAATCCCTTGAAGCCGGTGTGAAGAAGGTATGCATTACCTCATCAAATCTAGAAGACGTTAGGAAAGCAAAAAAAATTACCGAGAAATACGAAAACCTCTATTATTCTGTTGGCTTTCATCCACACAACGCAAAAGATTTTAAAGTTGAATTTTTAAAAGATATGTCAATCTATTTGGAAGATCCCAAGGCAATATGTTTGGGTGAGATGGGTCTCGATTTTAATCGAAATTTTTCATCTAAAAAGGAGCAAATTTTATGCTTTGAGTCCCAATTAAGTTTAGCTAATTCAATAAGTAAACCATTGTTTCTTCATCAAAGAGATGCCCATGAAGAATTTTTAAGTGTTCTGGACAATCATAAGTTTAATCAAAAATTAATTGTTCATTGTTTTACTGGGAACTTGTCTGAATTAGAAGACTATTTAAAAAGAGATTTTTATATTGGAATTACAGGGTGGGTTTGTGATCTAAAACGAGGTTTAGAGTTAAGAGAATGTATCAACCATATTCCTCAAGATAAGCTTCTGATTGAAACTGATTCTCCCTATTTAAGCCCAAGGAAAAAAATAAGGCGGAATGAACCAAAATTTTTAATTGATGTCGCAGAGGAAGTGGCTACATTAAGACAAGAAACAAAAGAAAGCATTATTAAATCTTCTTATGAGAACTCTTTAAATTTCTTTAATCTCCGCCAATAACGTTTGATGATATAAGGTCATCTATTTGTTCAGTCCATCCTATTGAATCTAATATTTCCTTTGTATCTCTTCCAATGGGATTCTGAAGGTGTTTGATTTTTGAGGGCGTTTCTGAAAATAAAGGAGCGGGTGAAGGCTGGGTAACTTCATCTATAGTGCTAAAGGAATTTCTTTCCTTATTGTGAGGGTGATTGATTGCTTCATCCATAGAAAGCACAGGCGCAAAACAAATATCTGTCCCTTCCATAATTTCACACCATTCATCGCGAGTTTTAGAAAGAAAAACTTTTGTAAATTTAGCTTTATATTCATTCCATTTCTCTTTATTCATTTGCTCTGAGAATTCATTTTTATCTAATTCCATCTTATCTAAAAGGATTGAGTAAAATTGAGGTTCAATTGATCCGAGTGAAACAAACTTACCGTCTTTGCATTCATAACTATCATAAAAATGTGTTGCTCCATCAAGAAGATTGCTTTGTTGTTGATCAGTCCAAAATCCAGATGCTTTCATTCCATAAATCATAGACATTAATTGAGCAGTGCCTTCAGTCATTGCTGCATCTATAACTTGTCCTTTCCCACCATTTTTGACATTAACTAATGCAGCACATATTCCAAGAGCTAATAACATTCCACCTCCACCAAAATCTCCAATTAGATTTAAAGGAGGAGCAGGAGGTTCCCCATTCCTTCCTGTGGAGCCTAGAGCTCCAGCAAGCGATATGTAATTGATATCGTGTCCGGCTGCATTTGCTAGGGGACCGGTTTGGCCCCAGCCTGTCATTCTTCCATATATTAGAATTTCATTTTTTTGCAAACAAAGTTCTGGGCCTAAGCCTAATCTTTCCATTACCCCTGGTCTAAATCCCTCTATCAATGCATCGGCAGATTCTATTAACTTTAGAACAAGCTCTATTCCCTTTTCGGACTTTAAATCTACAGCTATGGATTTTTTTCCTCGACCGGATACTTCAAATTTTGAACCTTTGCCATAATTTTGTTTACGGTCTACTAAAATTACCTCAGCTCCCATATCAGCTAACAACATCCCTGCGAAAGGAGCTGGTCCAATTCCAGCGATTTCAATAATTTTTGTTCCTTTTAATGCGCTCATAATTACTTTAATGGTTTTAGATAATATAAAAGAGTTGGCAATAAAAGTAACGAACCTAAGATTGCCATGATCATAGCTAATGAAGTGAAAATTCCAAAGAATACAGAAGGATTAAAATTTGACGACAACAAAATTAAAAATCCAATGACTATTGTAGATGATGTATAAAACATCGCTCTTCCTATAGTTGTGTGACTATTCTTGAGGCATTCTTCATAGTCTTTTGATAAATCAAATTCTCTTTTAAACCTATGCAGGTAATGAATAGTATTATCAACACCAATCCCGATGCTTATCGCAGCAACGGTAACGGTCATAATATCCAATGGAACACCAGAAAACCCTATGGAACCCATGACAAATCCAGCTGCAAGAAAATTTGGAATCATACCAATCAAAGCTAGGCTGACAGACCTAAAAAGAAATAAAAACATAACAAAAATTGCAATAAAAACTATTCCCACACTGCCAATCAAAGATGAGAAAAGACTCTGAAGTAAATTATTATAAATAACTGATATTCCTGTAAGTCTAAATTGTTGGTTATCAAGACCAAATTTATTTTCTAAGTCATAATTTATTTCATCGATGAGATTCTTTCTATTCAATCCATCTAGAGATTCTTTCACTCTTGCTTGAAGCCTTACTTGATTATCGTCATCAGAGATATAAGAATTAAGTAAACTTTCCTTAATATCCTCTGGTAACAGTTCTCTCATGAATGCTAATTCAAGATCATTAAGTTTTTTTCCATTAGCTATTTCAGCAAGTTTTATTCCACTTGATACAGATAAAACTTTTCCTATCTCAGTTCTTGATTCTAAATAGTCGTGAATTTCTTCTAACCTATCTAAATTTTGACTTGTAAACCAATACCCGCTGGCAGAGTCATCCATACCAAAAGGATCATCAAAATCTTCAAAGTCACTATCAATCTGCTCTGTTATAGGAGCGTTTATTACTAAATCAAGGGGTGCTGTTCCTCCCAGTTTCTCATCAATTAAAGACAGTCCTTTATAAATTTCTGTATCCGACTTGAAGTAGTCTATGAATTTATTCTCAACAGATAGCATAGATATTCCAAGAGCAGATAATCCAAAAACTATTAATGAAAAGAAAACAATTTTAATTCTGGAATTCTTAAAAATTTGGAATATAAATAATGTTATTCCGGAGGACTGATCTTCTACAAAATCTTTCTCTTTTTTTGGTAACTTAGAAATAACTGCGGGAAAAAAGGAAAAAGTCACTAAGAAAGCGATGACAATACTGATAGCCATCAATAAACCGAAATCTGTAATAGGTTTAATATCACTAACAATCAGTGAGAGAAATGCGACTATTGTTGTTAGGGCGGTATAAAGACATGGCACAAACATTTGTGTCGAAGCCATTAACACTATCTCCTTTTGGGTTAGCTCAGAGTTTTTAGATAACAATTCCTGATATCTGACTACTAAATGCATTGTTAAAGATATTGCAATGATCATCAGAAGAGCAATGTAGTTAGCAGAAACAACTGTTACTTTCAGTCCTGCAAAACTTATTAAGCCAGTAACAACAATTGCAGAGATAAAAGCGCTAATCAAAGGAAGTAAAATCCACCGAATTTGACGAAAAATAAAGCCTAGTACAGTTATGAATAGCAGACCTACAGCAAAACCAAAAAAAACTATATCGTTAAGAATGAATTGTATTGTGTCAGTGGATATCATCGGACCGCCGCCAAGATAGATTTCAGCGTCATTTTTATATTTAGAGATTATTGCTCTTGTATCAGCAACCAACTTCTTTCTTGTGGCGACATTTTCTTTCTGCAAGACATCGATTTCTTGAGAAAGAAAATCAAGTTGCAATTTTTTCTCAATTTCGTTGAGAGAAGAATCTTCATTAATTCGATACCTTTCTTGTATCTTAGAATCATATTGCGTTGTAGGTTTGAGAATAGCTTGTAACGCAACAGTATCTAATTGTTCACTAACCAATAAGCCTCTGTAGACTGGGTTATTAGAGAATTCTTTTTTTGCTAAAGATAAATCAACATTCTTTTTTCTAAGAGATATTGGATTACTTGCAATTTCAGATATTGATTGTCTTGGACTTTCAAGCAAAGGAACGTCAAGAAAGTTTAAAACAGAATCAATTTCTTCAAGTCCTTCTAACTCATCAGATAATTCTTCTATTTTTGTTAAGGTTTCTTGAGTGAATAATTCATCAAAAGGAGAATAAGTGACAATTAAAAAGTCTCCCCCTCCTCCAAAGGTTTTATTTGTATCTCTGTAGAACTTGAGGTCATCATCATCTTCCAGCAATAAGGTATCTGAAGAAGCATCTAGCTGAAAATATTGAACTCCAAAAGCGAGACCAAAAGTTATCAGTAAAACAAGACCTAAGGTGATTGAAGATCTGTAAACCACAAAATGTAAAATTTTTTGTACAAATACCATTATTTATTAGTTTCGTTTTTTAATTATCTGCTTGTGTCGCTCAAGATATCTTAATCTGTCTTCTTCAGACTTTTCATCAATGCATTGATGACATGAGACCCCCGCAGAATAATGAGATGACTCTAAATCTTTCTCTGAAAGCGGTCTTCTGCAAGCGAAACATTGGTAAAAAGAACCTTTGTTTAAATCTTGATCAACCGTAACTCTCTCATCAAAAACAAAACACTCACCTTCCCATATTTTTTTGTCTTTACTATTTGCTAAATACCTCAGAATTCCACCTTTAAGTTGATGTACATCATTAATGTCTTCCGATTTAAAAATAGAAGATGCTTTTTCACAACGAATACCTCCGGTACAAAAAATGCCAATTTTTTTCTCTATGAAATTTTTCTTATTTTCTTTTACAAAATGTTTAAATTCTCTGAAATTTCTCGTATCGGGATTCAATGCGCCTTTAAAAGTACCTACTGAGGTTTCATAATTATTTCTCACATCAATTAAGATAGTATTTTCATTTTCTGAAAACTCGTTCCAAAATTCTGGAGCTATATGTGATGCAGCATAATCTGTTGTTTTTAATTTTGTTCCTGAGGGTACGAGTTCTTGCCTCTCCTTAATTTTAAATTTCTTAAAAGGTTTTTTTTCTGTGCAAGAGCGTCCAATATCGATAGAAGGGTAGTATTTAGCAATGCACGTTTCGAATGAATAAAGATTTTCTAAGTTCGCACAGGCTATAGTTGAATTTATACCCTCTGGAGTCAAGATTATTGTTCCTACGATAGAAAGTTCATCGGCTTTTTTCGATAAACTTTGTTTTAAAAAAGAATAATCTCTCTCACAACAATCATAAAAAGTTGAAATATGAAACATTGTTGTATGTTAATTTTCTCCGCCTAAACAGTTAGGTGAATTCAACACCTGACCAGTTTTTTCCTGCCATTCGTCTTTTGTAAAAGCATGGATAGCAATGGCATGAATTTTAGTCATTTGCTCTTTAAGAATTCTATAAATCATTTGGTGCCGTTGAACTAATCTTTTTTCTATAAATTCATCTGAAACAACCACAACCTTAAAGTGAGACTCAGATCCTGGATCAACATTATGATTCGGGCTTTCATTCTCAACTTCTAAATGTAGCAAGTCCATTCCATCAGTTAGATTATTTTCAATTTCAGTTTGAATCATCTCAGTCTTCTATGTAATTTAATTCATTCAATTTTTCTTGATGGCTTTCTTTGGTGGTTGTTACCAAGGAGATTGTAAACAGAGAAATAGACCAAAGAATTGCTGAAGCAGTAATTGCAGCAAATCCAAAGGTAAATAGAATACCTTCATCAATTTGACCAGGCACAGCATTTTTTGGCCATGCTGAATAAGTCAGAATTAGACCAGCTGCAAAAGCTCCCGCACCGCTCATACATTTAGCTGCAAAGGATCGTGCAGCAAGTAATGTTCCTTCCATTCGTCTTCCTGTTTTGATTTCAACTTCCTCAACTGTATCCCATACCATTGAGTTTAATGTTGTGAAGGAAATGACAGATGTCGCCACACCGACAAAATGGAATAGAAGGACAGCCCCTAGAACAATTGGAGAACCATTATCGGGTAATAAACCCAGCAACCTAAGAGCGATAACACCATTTTCGACTGTTAATGATGTTGCAAAAAGGATTATTGCTCCGTTCCGCTTACCAAATTTATTCGCCAATAAAGGTGAGACAACGAGCCCGACAAGCGGAGCTAAAAATAAACTTAATCCAATTGTTAATATATTTAATGGGGTAAACTCCCAGAAAAAACTATAAAAATACAACGTTAAATTAGTTGCTATCCCACCTGCTACACCCATCATAATCATGGCAATAAAAAGGATTATGTAGTTTTTACTCACTGTCATCGTTTCGTAAAGTTCAGAGAAAATAACTTTTGGTGTTTTTCTTTGTATTTCAGGAGAATGTAAGTCTTTTATGTGTCTATGCGTTCCTAAAGCGGTAACGACAATGGCTAAAAGCATAATTGGACTGCACACCAATCCGTAAGTCATCCATGTGTCCGCAACAAATCTTGCATCTTGTGTACCGGTATAGGTGCTATAAACAACAAAAATCCATAAGGAATTCCACACTGCTAAGCCACCCCACCAACCAAACCAATATCGATAAGAAAGCAATGAGCTCCTTTCCACGTAATCTTTTGAAAGCTCTGGACCTAAGGCATTACTTGGAATCTCATAAATAGTAATTGCAGTTCTTATGAGTGCACCAACGACTAATAAAAACCAAAATAATTGTAATTGCGTTAAGTTATCGGGTGGATCCCATATCAAAAAAAATGAGATTGCAACGGGGATTGCTGAGAAATACATGAACGGATGCCTTCTTCCCCATCTTGATTTCATGTTATCTGAATAATAGCCAATGAGAGGATCTGATATAGCATCAATTACTAGCATTAGAAGAATAGCCAATCCTGCTAAATCAGGAGATAGACCAAACACCTGAACATAGACAAACAATAGAAAATAATTGAAAGCATTATCCTTTATGCCATATGCTAGAGAACCAAACCCATAAAAGAATTTCGTTAGAAAAGGAAGTTTATGCGGATTATTTACTTTATCTGTTTCCATCTATTTCCTACGATTGAAGTATCTCATAAAATACAGACAATTGGAGTAAATGGTCAAACCAAATACAGATATTGAGGAGCTTATTAATCTAGCTTTGAAATAGCTAAATTAGGTTTTTTCAAGGGACTTAAATAAATTGGTGATGACCATGCTCTTTCCTCTGACAGCGAAATACAGTTATCTGCTATATCTGTCTTGTACCC
>CACFWO010000005.1 GCA_902570035.1 uncultured SAR86 cluster bacterium
AACTTCACTCCTTTTGACTCGGCTGAAAGTAAAATTCCGTTATCTTGTTTTAAGTCAGTTAATATATTTGGTAAACCTGTTCCGCTTTGGGCAATGGCTTTATGAAACAATCCCTCTGAAAGAGGGCTAATCATTAAAGATGTTACCGCCTGTCCACCAGCTGATTCGCCAAATATAGTTACATTGTTTGGATCACCGCCAAACTCAGATATGTTCTCTTTTACCCACCTTAAGGCAGCTATTTGATCTAAAGTACCATAATTACCAGAAACGTTATTTTCAGATTCTTTTGATAGTTCTGGATGAGCCAACCAAGCAAATACTCCCAATCGATAGTTTATGCTTACTACAATAACGTCTCCCTCGGTAGGTATATAATGACTGGTATAATTGCTTTCATGCCCCGAACCCCATCGGGAAGCTCCACCATGTATCCAGAACATCACTGGTTTATTTTGAGAGCCTCCTTTAGGAACAACAACATTAAGAAATAAGCAATCTTCAGACATGTCCTTGTAAGTAAAACGATTGAAGCCTGCATTGGCTTCTGAATCTTGAGATGAAATATCTAAACCAGAAGTTTCTATAATAAGATCATAAAAGCCATTGTTTCCCATTGATTTACCATCAGGAGTTAACAATTCAAGTGGCTGCATGCATGCCTTTCCATGAGAATCAGCTAAAAATGTTCCTTTCCAACCTTGATGAGGCAAAGGTTTCTTCCAACGAAGATTGCCCAGAGGGGGTTCAGCATATGGGATACCAAAATATTTTATCGTACCGTCATTTTGATCAATACCTTTAAGCTTACCCTGTTGGATAGTCACTATTAATGGATCTTGATAAAAGGAACAAGCCAAGGTTAAACAAAAAACCCCGATAATAATCAGGGTTTTCTGTAAGTATTTTTGAAAATTAGAAATTGTAACCAACCCTAAATCCAAACACTTGCGGATCTCTAACGGTAACACCTCTAGTTTGTCCTACTGAAGCATCACCAAGTCCAATACCAGTTACGTTAAGTTCATCAGTAATGTTTTGACCATAGAACTGAACATACCAACTGTCTTCGTTAGTTGGTGTAACGGTAATTTGTAAATTTGATTCTAACCAAGAATCAATTCTATCTTCAGGAAGATTGAATATACGAACATATCTTGGACCTTGATATGCAACATCAATTCTTGTGGTGATATTCACGCTACCAGCTTGAGCGGTATATGCAATACCAACGTTTGCTGAAGCATCAGGATGAACCAATGAGTTACCAGATATGTCAGTTTCTAGACCTTCAGACACAACTTCTGCAGGATCAAAACCCAACAATTGAGCCATGGTTCGCATTCCAGCCTGAACACCAAGAGATGGTAAATGTCCATCAGCTGGAGTTAAACCTAATTCGGGCACCAAATAACTAACTGGTGTAGGTTGACCGTAAGTCCTATCTCCGTGAAATTCTGCAGGTATTAATGCAGCCATCAGATCAGCAGTAGAAGTTGTGCCACCTGATAAAGCTACAATTTGGTCCAGACCAGTTTGAGCAGCTCCGCCGGTAACGGTTTCTTGTAACCAAGCTCCGTAAACTGCAGCCAGTGCATCTTTTCTCATAATAAACATAGTAGAAAGTTCATCTTTCATCAAATGCCAATTACTACTGTCAGGATGGCCTGAAAAAGCTCCATCAGGTTGAACTGGGTCTAATGCAGAAACACCATCAGCAATTGTTGATTGAGTCATAGCTACTGATGCGTTAAGAGCTAAACCAGGAACAGAAGGAGGTGCATAAAGTAATTCCAATTCAAGTCCCATAATATCAACATCAATTCCTTCGTTAATTGAAGTCTTATTCATAATTTTTGTAATGTGATAATTCTCCGCATCGTATGCATATAGTGCACCGTTCAAACGAACACCTTGATCAGGAAACTCTGTTTTGAATCCAAATTCAAGTGATATGAGATCGGAAGCTGGAAAAATTTGCGGTGTATTAGGAAAGATCAATGGATCTAAAGCAGGGTTAAAACCACCCCCTTTAAATCCTTTAGATAGATTTGCATAAATCATTGTATTTTCATCAACAAAATAATCCACAACGAATCTTCCAGTCAAGGCGCTAAATTCCATGAAAGGATCTAAACCAGTTGTTGCTATATAAGCCTCACCGTAATCCGGCACACTTCCTGCTAGTGGACAAAAACCTTGATCAACACCTGCACAAGAAATAGCTTCAAAGGCTGCTGCAGTTGGAATTGCACCTACTGAAAGAGCATTGACTGCGAAATCTGTAGCTCGACCTTTTTCGAAACCTAAAACGTTTACAAAAGCGATTCTACTTAAACTAGTTTTTTCATCCTCGTTATACCTTAATCCAAAAGTAAGTTTTAAGTCCTCTTGGGGCTCAAAATACAACTCACCAAAAACAGCATGCGACTCCGTAGTACTTAATGCGTTAGTTCTATAGAGACTTGGGTATAACTGAGCACCTAAAGCTGCAGAGGGCGCTCCCACTAATAAAGCTGGAGGAGATTGCCCTAAAACATCTAAACCACTGGCATAGACGTCATATAGAGTCATGGATTTATTATCAAAATAAGTATACCCAGCTAAGAAATTAAGATTACCAATAAAGTTTGAACTTACCTTCATTTCTAATGACTTCGTATCTTCATCTGATTCTGGTCTATCTCCTCCAGTTGCATAATTCAAAGTATCCATAATACAACCACCATAAACACCTAAAGTTCCTGCATCTAAATTACATCCTGGACCGTATCCAGACATATTTATTAAACCACCTGGAGTAGCTGCAGTATCTTTAAATCTTATAGATTGCATTTCTGGTGATGAGTAAACACTCATTCTCATGAATTTTCTATCTTTGGAATGAGCTCCAATGGAGATATCAATATCGTCAATACTGTGCTCGATCAATAACTGTGTAGTATATTGATCGACTTCGTAATAAGGGTTACCTCGGGTATTTTGCTGTCTGTAGCCTTGAGGTGCGCCTGACATATCACTTGTCGTTACAAAATCTAAAACTCCCATGGCAACCATTAAGTTATCTACATATGTTCCCATAGGGTGAGTTAATTCAAATGCCCTTTCAGAGGTTCTGGTACACCCAGTTACAAAGGAAGTATCTCTTTTACAATAAACGTTACCACCTAAAGTTCTGGTGGAATCTTCAATTTCAACATTGTGAATTAAGTGAATTGTGGTGTTATCAGAGGGCTCGAAAGATAAAGTGGCTCTGTAAGCTAATTGATTTCTTCCATCAACATCTTGATCTTTTAGTTCAGAGTAAATATTTTCCATATAACCGTCTCTATTTACGGTTGAAGTAGCTAACCTCAAGGCAACCTTGTCATCGAGTGGAATATTAAAAGTTGAAGTAGTTTTAAGTCCATTGTAATCAGCGATATCAATGCTTGCATTTCCATAAAAACCTGTGGTGTCTGCTTTTGCAGAAATCATATTAATAGCTCCACCAACTGAATTTCTTCCAAATAATGTTCCAGCAGGTCCTCTTATGACCTCTATTCTTGCCATATCAAAGAAGGTTCCATCCTGAAGAGTTGTTGCTCCTAATGCCAAATCATTCATATGAATAGCAACACCTGCATCAGCTGTTGCACTTACGGCTAAATTTGTAATACCACGAATATCAAACCCCCCGCCTCCAGAGAATGCACTAGGCGTAAAAGTTAATCCCGGCACAACAAGCTGAAGGTCAGAAGCTTCTTCGATTTGTTGCTCAAGTAAATCATCTGCACTGAAAGCTGTAACTGATAAAGGTACATCTTGCAGACTTTGTTCTTGTCTTTGTGCTGTAACAGTTACTTCTTCAAGGCCGCTGTCTTGCGCAAATAAAAATCCAGTAAAAATTAATGCCAGAAATAGAATTGGCGATATTAGTTTTTTTGTACTCATAACACTCCCCTTTTTTTGTTTTGAGTTTGTAAATCAATCTAGTTTTAAGTATCCCAACTTATAACTACTAACCTTAATGTATAGGAAAATAAAATAAAATTAAACGTTTTTATTGCTTTTTTTTTAGAGAAAAAAGTCAGCCTCTTTATAATCTTTAATAAAGAGGCTTTTAGATGATTAAAATTTAAAATCTATATCGGTACTCTATTCCAGTTACCCTTGGATCTCTTAAGAAGTAGCTTTGGAAATTACCGGTAACATCAGTAGAGTTGTATTTCCAAGTAATGTTATCTTCATCGAGCGCATTTCTTGAGAAAAATCTGAAATACCATTGGCTTTCAATATCTCCTACAGTTAAACCAATATTAAGTTCATCCCAAGCATCAACTTTTCCGTAAAGATCATTATTGAACTCATTTACATACATGTCGCTTTGATAGTAGTAATAAATATTTGGAACAACAGAAATACCGTTGCCTACCTCAAAATTATAAGAAAGACCTAGAGAGGTAGTTAATTCAGGAGTATTGGGTAATCTGTTGCCATCAATGCTCTGTTTCACGCCCGTCGAAGTAGGTATACCAAGAGCTGATAATGCTACCCTAGACATATAAATAGGATGACCGTCTGCTTGAGTTGTTCCGGGAACCGGCAACCAAGCATCCAAACTAACTAGAACAGCCTGAGCTGCGTTTACAAGATCTTTATCTGCAATAAATGTGTTTGCAACACAACCTTCCCCTTCGTAGAACAAATCGATACATTTGTAGACTGTATTTTTGGCGTCAAAATATTTGGTGCCTTCAGCAGCGATATTAAATGGATCGATCGTTAACGCATCATCCATGATCTTAGTTTTAATGTATGCAAACATAAAATCTAATCTTAAATTCGGAGCTGCTGCTGGAACGTAATCCATTTCAATTTCAGCACCGTAGTTTTCTGAATCGATATTAAAGTTAAAAGTTGTGGTGGCTAGAATCCTTGATATCTGCATGTCGGTGTATTTGTTATAGAAAAGTGAAGTGTTAAGTCTCATTTGACCACCAAGCAAAATGGACTTGATACCAATTTCGTATGAGTCAACTTTTTCTTCAACTGTGTTAGCAGGAATCAAACCTTTTTCATATATCCTTGGATTAATTGGAGGATTGATACCAGCTGGTTTAGTACCTCTTGAATAAGATGCATACAGAAGAGAATCATCACCGAATGAGTAATCAACGATCAATCTTCCTGCGGTAGTTGTGTAATCAAGTTTATTTTTTTGATACGACTCCCATCCAGGCTTATTGTAATCTTCACTTCTATCATAGAGCGCTGGAACTAAGTCTTTTACTGACATGAAATAAGTTGCATAAGCTGTTCCAGTAGCAAGAGCTTGTTGTTGAGGATCAGTAATTTGGCCAGCAGCAGCTATCCCGCCAGCTAATGCTGCCGAAGCAGCATTTACTTGCGCAGATACTCCATATAGATCCACAGTTTCCTGCTCGCCTACTCCACAACCGTTACTTGCTTGACCGGTTAATATTTGACCGATGACTGATTGATCAGGGGCTTGTCCAAATGCTCCAGCAATGCCTTCAAAACAGTTATACAAATCGCCGTCCACCAATAACCAAGGAACGCCTGCAAATGCGCCAACATTTCTTGCTTGTCCGTAATTAGTGGTAACGATGTCATTGATTTTCTTTTCTTCTCCGTAACGTAAACCAAGAGTAATTCTTAAGTTATCTTGAACGTCAAAATAAAGCTCTCCAAATAAACCGCTTGCTTCTAATGCGTACTCGTTGATATTTCCAAATGTGGTTGGGACAAAGAATTGAGCTTCCCCTAACAATGTTAGAGGTGAAGAAGTGGTTAAGTAACTATCGTCTTCGTAGTGCCCATAATGATTTACACCCACGATGTAGTTAAAAATTCCATCTAGATCAGAACTGTATTTAAGCTCCAAATACTCGGTAAGTTGTTCGTTACTAGATCCATCAATGAAAGAGTTTCTGTTAGTAGTTTGTAAAACGTATTTACCGGATTCACCGCTTAATCTTTCTGCTTGAGTAGGTCCTTTTATTCCACACTGATCTGCTACACAATGGTCTAAAATATCTACGCTTATCAGGCCTCCGACGTAAGCAAGAGGATTATCAGATACCTTCACTCCAAGTAAAGGTTCTACAGCCAGAGTTGTATCCATTCTTGTATATTCAGAAGACTCTCTATTCATCATATTTAGAGACACCCTCCCTTTATCAAGGTCGTGAGAAATAGTTAATTGATGAGTTCCTGATTGGCGATCAAAGATTGGAACAAAATCGCTATGCGTCTGTCGCAAAGTCATATTGTCAGGTCTAGGAGCATCATTTAAACCAAAAGCTGTATAAGCAGCCATATTGGCACCTAAAGGAGCAGACTCTAAAAAGACCGCAGCTAGAATTCCGTTGTAAGTAGCAGCAGGATTGGCTATTCCAATACCCTCTCCATCTAAAGTGCAACCCCTAGCTATGTTAGTGCTTGGCGTACAAACATAGTTAGTTCTCAAAGTTCTGGTACTTTCCTCTTCGTGTTCTTGATACATATAGTCGATCACAGTGTTTCCTGTGTCGTATCGTAAAGAAATTCTCCCCACATAATGTTCTCTTCCATCGAAGGTGCCGCCTACAGGAGCGTATAAATTTTCGGTAAATCCATCCCTCTCAGTTTGGGTATAAGCAGCTCTAACAGCAAAATTATCATCTAAAGGAATATTTACAGCGCCTTCAAAAACCTGAAGATCGTACTCTCCAGCCGTAAAACCTGCATAGCCTTCAACGCCAGAATCTACAGAAGGTCTTTTGGTAACTAGATTAACTAATCCTGCAGTAGTTCCTCTTCCAAATAATGTTCCTTGAGGTCCTCTAAGCACTTCCACTCTATCCATATCGAACATCGTCGCAACATTTGTATTCTCTCCCCAAGGAGATTCATTAATATGAGTCGTTACCGATTGGTCAAAGGAAATACCCGTAGCAAGTCTTCCTATACCTCTGATAGACACGGAGCTGCCACCGAAGTTAGTCTCTGAATAACTGAGGTTAGGAACGTTAAGTTGCAAATCAGTAAATCTTACCGCTTGTCTTAATGCTAAATCATCAGCTGATAAAGCTGAAACAGCAATAGGAACGTCTTGAAGAGATTTTTCTGTTTTTTGCGCGGTTACAATTATCTCCTCGAGCGTATAATCTTCATTGTCAGATTGAGCGAAAAAGTTTGAGGAAAATAAAAATAATACAATTAAGAGGTGATGGAAAAATTTCATATAGAGCTCCTTAGAAAGTGAAAGTTTTAGAAAGTGAAAGTTTTTAAAAATATCATTCTTAATGGTTGCGGATTATAAAGATCAAAGAACAAAAAACAATTAAATATTATGAAGGCATTACCTAAAGCTAAAAAAGTCAAGAAGGTTTTAAAAAAACATAACGACTCAAGAATTGATAACTATTATTGGCTCAGAGATGACACTAGAAAAAGTAAGGCAGTTCTCGACTATTTAAAAACCGAACGCGCTTACCATGATGATTGGATCAAAACCCAATCAAGTATTTCTAAAAATTACTTCAAAAAACTAAATGGTTACATTCCTGCTAAAGATGAGTCTTTAAAGATTGAGAGAGACGGATTTTTCTATTTTTCGGAATCTCTAAAAGAAAACGAGTATAGAAAATACTATCGATCGAAGAAAAAAAATTCAAAGAAAGAGTTAATTTTAGATATTAATAAATTAGCTAAAAATAAAAAATTCTTTCAAGTTTCAGGTGTCTCACCATCCATTGATAATCAAATGTTGGCATACGCTGAAGATATCAATGGGCGAAGAGAATACACAATCAAAGTTAAAGATATAAAAACCGGGGAAAACTTGTCAGATAAAATTTCCGGCACAGACGGACAATTTATTTGGTCTAAAAACTCAAAAAATATAATTTATATCAAAAGAGATGAAACAACATTAACGAGCAATCAAGTCTTTCTTCATACAATCGGAACCCCTCAAAAAAATGACATACTTTTATTTGAAGAAACTGACCCACAATTTCATTGCAGTTTAGGAATTTCAAGAGATAAAGAATATGGGTTTATTTACTCCAGCCAGACTAATATAAATGAAGTTCGATTCTTCTCATTAGATTATCCAACCAAGTTGAAATTAATTCTTAAGAGAAAGAAAAAACATAAATACTACGTAGATATTTTTAATAATACTTTTTATGTCATGACAAACATGGGTGGTCAGGACAACTTTTCACTCAAATATTCTGAATTATCCGTCTGTCATCAATTTAAAAAATGGAAAATCATCCTCAAAGAAAATAAAAAAAGATATCTATTGGATTTCGAAATATTCAAAAATCATATTCTTATTGATGTTAGAGAAAACGGTCTTCCTCAAATATTAAAAATTAATTTCAAAAACGGAGCTCATGAATATATTAAATTTAATGAACCTTGTTATGACGTTTCTCTAGCAGGCAATTATGATCCAAAAGCTAATTATTTTTGTTTTGCTTATTCATCGCTCAATAAACCAGAGACTGTTTATAAGGAGTCTTTAATTACTGGTAGAAGATCCGTTATTTGGAAATCAAAAATAAAGTGCGAGACAAAAGGCTTAAAAGTCGAAAGACTTTCATTGAAATCTAGAGATAATACAAAAGTTCCAGCATCTCTTGTTTACAAGGATAACGGTTCCCCTTTACATAAAAAACCCATACTCTTTTACGGATATGGTTCTTACGGCCATATTATTGATGCTAATTTCCGTTCCAGTATTGTGCCCTTATTAGAAGAAAACTTTATTTTTGTTTTGGCTCATATTCGTGGCGGATCAGAAATGGGTAAACATTGGTATGAGAACGGACGTATGCATAAAAAGAAAAATACCTTTTATGACTTTATCGATGTAACTCAAGGATGTTTGAAAAAGGGTTTTGGAGATAAAGATAATGCTTTCGCTATGGGAGGAAGTGCCGGCGGATTATTAATGGGTGCTATAGCAAACGAAGCTCCGGAGTTATACAAAGGCATTTTAGCTGCGGTCCCTTTCATGGATGTTGTGACAACTATGCTTGATGAATCTATTCCATTAACAACTTTCGAATACGATGAATGGGGCAATCCAAATGATAAAAAAGATTACAACTATATGAAGAGTTATTCACCCTACGATAATTTATCCAATCTTCCATATCCAAACATTTTGGTGACTTCTTCTCTGTTCGATTCACAAGTTCAATACTATGAGCCTGCGAAATACGTTGCTAAATTAAGAGATCTTTCAACTTCAAAGAATAAAATTCTCTTTAGAATAAACTTAATTGGCGGCCACGGAGGCCTTAGCGGAAAGACTGCGGTATTGAAGGAGACTTCGGAAGACTTTACCTTTTTTATTAGTTTAGTGGATTCCTAATTTTCTAATTACCTCAGCAGCGATTGCAAGAGAGCTAGTCAAACCAGGACTATCGATACCTTGTAAATGAATTAAATTTTCAAGTCCGTGGTCACTTGCATCAAGTATTTCAAAATCCTGACTGCCCTCACCTTCAGCCACTATCTTTGATCGGATTCCTGTGTAGTCTGGTGATAAATAAGAGGGATCAAAATTTACCCAATAAGATTTAATTGAATTACAAAACTCATCCAAAGTATTGTCATCAAAAGAATACTCAATGGAATCCACCCATTTTGCATTTGGGCCAAAGCGAAGATTATTTTCAATATCCATTCCCGCATGGATACCGTGTCCATTTGAATTAGGAAGCGGATAGATTAGGTGATTAAAAGGATTCTTCTTTTTATAAAGATAGTAATGACCTTTTGCATACATCACTGTTTTAATTTTTGGTAAGTTTATTTCTTTGATTCTTTTAGCGACGTCTTCGGTATGAAGACCTGAGGCATTAATTAAATATTTGCATTGAATTTTATCGCTTGAATTAAGTGTTAATTCGAAATGTCCATTATTTTTTTTAGCTTGCTTTAACTCAGAAGCTAAAACTACATAACCGGTTTTTTTTATGTCCTCCTCTAAGGCACTCAAATATTCTGGCACACTTATTATTCCAGACTCGCTTGAAAAAATTGCTCTTTCACATGTTATCTCTTCTTCAAGAACTTTAACCTTTTCTTTTGAGAGCATTTTTAATGGAACTCCGTTGGAGTTTCCATTTTCATATAATGACTCAAGCTGATCTAGCTGGTTTTTTTCAGTCGCGACTATAAGCTTCCCAGTTTTTTTAAATGGAATATTTTTTGTAGCCACATATTGATAAAGCTTTTGTCTCCCGTCGCAACATACTTTTGCTTTAAGAGATTTTGGTGAGTAATACAGACCAGCATGGATAACTCCAGAATTTCTTGTACTAGCACCCTCACCTATTCTATTTTCTTTCTCAATAACAGCTATTTCGATGCCTTTATCGGCTAAGGATTTTCCAACAGCTAAACCAACTACTCCAGCACCGATAACAACAGCCTCTATTTTCATCTCAACTCTCCCTTTCTTGAGTGTAATTATCTTGAAGATTTCTCATTTCCTTAGAAAGAAGAAAAATGGCAATTAGATTTGGTAATGCAGCCGCAGCAACAGTAATCAGTGCAAAATTCCATATGATTTCTGTATCAATCCAACCTGTGCCAACAATAAAAAAAGCTGACATATAGACGATCCTATATAGAAAAACGTATTTTTTACCGAACAAATAAATTGTGCATCGATCTCCGTAGTAAGACCATGACACCACTGTGCTGAAAGCAAACAACAAGAGACCTAAGGTGACAATGTATTCTCCATAATCGCCAAAGAAACCTTTGTTGAATGCTTTACTGGTCAGTACAGCAGATTTAACTAAAGATTTTCCAACGATATCTACATCAGATGAAACTAGGCCATCTTTTAAGATAATTTCACCGTTAAATAGATTTTCATTTTCATAGATAAGGATATCTTCTGCGAATGATCTATTATTTATAAATGTATAATTTCCCTCAACTCTTCCAGACTTAATGTTTATTTCTCCGGAATAAAGGTTGATGGAATTATTATTTCCTTGAAAGAAATCGATTAGTTCTTCCGAGTCAGTTTCATCAATTCTTCCCTCTAGAATAAAAAAAGTTGTTCTTTCAAATTTGTTTTCATATTTCTCTATCCAGGCGCCTGAAGAAAGGATAACCAGACCGGTGAGGGTACAGATTACAATGGTGTCAATAAAAGGCTCGAGTATAGAGACAAAACCTTCCTCGATAGATTCTTTCGTTTTTGAAGTAGCATGTGCAATAGGCGCTGAACCTTGCCCCGCCTCGTTTGAATATAACCCTCTCGCAACTCCATAATTGAAAGCCGTCGCTATGCTTGCACCTAAAAATCCACCGACTACCGACGTTCCCGTAAAGATATCGCTGAATATCATTTGAAAAGTAGGAAGGATATTTTCATAGTTATAAAAAATAACACTTAGTGCGCCAATAAAATAAATTGTAGCCATTGTTGGCACAATGGAAGCGGCAACCGAAGCTATTCTTTTTAGTCCCCCAATTATCACTAGTCCAACTAGGATAGTCATAACGATAGACGTTGTAAGATTAGGGATAGAAAAACTGGAAAATAACGTACTGCTAATATTATCTATTTGGGGCATCATCCCTGAGCCAAATGTAGTGACTAATAAACAAAACGCAAAGATAATTCCCAACCATTTAGACTTTAAGCCATTTTGCATATAATACATTGGACCACCGGCAATAGATCCATCTTTCAACGTGATCCTATATTTATGGGCTAAAGATACCTCAACATATTTAGTAGTCATTCCTAAGAATGCAGTAATCCACATCCAAAAAAGTGCAGCGGGTCCACCAATGAAGATTGCCATTGCCACTCCTCCAATGTTTCCGGTTCCAACTGTTCCTGATAAAGCAGTGCTTAAGGCTTGAAAAGGTGTGGTTTCTCCTTTGTTATCTTTATATTTATTTCCAGAAAAAAGAATTTTCCAAGCTCTGTTAAAAAAAATGATTTGTGGGAATTTAAGATAGAAAGTAAAAAAAATACCTGTTCCCAAAAGTAAAGCTGGAAACCACGGAGAGCTACCAAAGTAACTATCTATCAGCAGAATTGCTGAATTTATCGAATCCACTGCTAAATAGCTTTAGTCTGAACGTATTGATTAAATTCTTGATAGCCACCAACTAACTCTCCATCAACAATAATTTGAGGAAAAGTTCTGGCATTTGGAAATTTTTCTGTGAATTCTTCTCGATTGAAATCTTCATCAAGCATATATTTTTTAAATTCTAAATCCTTTGTTTCGCATATTTGAACGGCTGCATCGCAGAATGGGCATTGTGGTTTTGACCAAATTTCTATCATAATGTCTCCTACATTTATTATTCTATGATTCTAAACGCTATCACATCAGGCTTCACATTATATTTTAATAATTTTTTAACTTTTTCTAAGATATTTTTAATTCCAATCCTGTTTATTGGTCTGCTTTCTACTGCTGCAGATTATTTATTCTCTTTAGGAGAGGATTACTTTGTTGTTGCTGCATTGATTCTAATTTTTCAAGTTATTTTCTTGACTCCTCTGTATACCGGCATGGCAATCTTAATAGGTAGAGATTTAAGAAATGGATCTCTAAATAAACTCATCGGCTATGTGATAGTTGCAGCCCAACTAGCTTTAAAGATTTTCATTCTTCAAGTAATCATTGGAATTATGACAATCATAGGTTTAGTTTTATTTATTATTCCTGGTCTTTATATCCAATTTAGATTTACTTACTCAGTCTATTACTTAGTCTTGGAAGGAAATTCTATCTTAGGTTCTTTAGACAATTTATGGAATGAATCTAGAGAAGTTCACTGGTCTTTATTCAACGCAGGAGTTTTATTGACTCTTATAACGATTTCTTTTGTTTTGATTCTTTATGCAATTTTAGGAATATCGTCTCAAGATGAAATGTCAGTAGTTTTAAGCTTTATTGGTAATTGCATTACTATCTACTTACAAATGATTCTAGTAGCTTTCCCTGTGTATTCAATTTACCAATTAATTCTTAAAAAAATCAGTAGCTAATTGCAGCAGTTTGAAAATCATAGTTAAGATTTTCATTTGTCTGCAAGGAATTTATCACGGGTAAAATTTCATCATAAAGACATATCAATGTGTGTGTATCTAAAGTATTTTTAATCTCTTTGGAAAGTTGAGCAAATGGAGTATCGCTTAAAGTTTCTGTGAAATGAATGAGAATGCTTTCTTCAATTATTTTTGATAACCAATTAAGCTTTATCAGCAGGTTATCCTTGTCTTTATCTTTGATTAAGTAGTTGATTATCTCCCTCCCCTTTAATGAGACCAAATTATCAAACAATCTCATGACTTCTTCTTTGTTCCAGCATTCTTCTGGGTAATCATTTTCATTGATGTCGATAAATCCATCATTATTTGAATCACGATTCAGTCTATGCATTTCAGGATTAAGTTTGTAGTGTGTCAATCTACTTAAAACTGTTGGCTTAAGTCTGTAAGGTAAAGAAGTAGTTAAAATAAACTTTAAATTTTCCGGCGGCTCTTCCAATGACTTCAATAAAGTATCTTGTGCAAAAAAATTTAACTTATCAGCTCTAAGGATTAATACAATTTTTTTATTGGCAATTAATGGGGTCGAATATATAAAATCTGATGCTTCTCTGATCTGTTTAATTTGAATTTGTGTCCTGTCTTTAGAACGCTCAATTACTTTGATGTCGGGATGAGAATTAGCAGAAAATAAATTACATGAATGACAATTATTACAAAACAAATTATTTTTTTTGGTATCTTTACACAAAAAAGATTGAGCAACGTGCAATGCAATTTTTTCTGGTTGTGATATTGAATTTCCAGACAGAAGGAATGAAGAAGCGCTGCTCATAAAAATTAAATTAATCAGATTTTCTAAGTCCTTAGTCATTTCAAAAAAGTTTATTGATAACTGATTGAAGAATTTTGTCAGGCTCTTGTTCAGCGTCTACGGTAATGAACCTATCAGGATTATCGCCTGCAGCATCTAAGAAACTTTTCCTTACCCTTTTATGGAACTCTGTATTCTCTGATTCAAATCTATCAAGTTCATTTCTTGTGGAAGCTCTTTTCAAACCTTCTTCCGGACTAATATCTAACAGAATAGTTCTGTCAGGTAACATTATTTCTGTTTGACTGACTAAATTATCAATGATCTTTTTGGGGATACCTCTGCCAGCCCCTTGGTAGGCATAAGTTGAATCAATATATCGATCTGTAATGACAATTTTTCCTGCTTCTAGAGATGGCTTTATTACTTTATCTAGATGATCCAATCTATCAGAGAACATCAATAAAAGTTCTGTTAATGGACTAATTTGTTGCTTTTTGTCTAAAAGAATTGAGCGAAGGATTTTCCCTATTGAGGTACTGCCTGGCTCCTTAGTGATTACGTAATCAATATTTCTTTCTTGAAGGTGCTGATCTAGACCATTTACTAGAGTTGATTTTCCACATCCTTCAATACCTTCTACGCTAATAAACATTCAGTGAAGTTTATCAAACTAAAAGATTATTCTATTGATATTTTTTTATAGCTTCTTTGTGCTCATCGTATGTTTCAGAAAAATGATGAGCACATCTATCTTTCGCAACAAAGTATAGAAAGCTATGTATATCGGGGTTTGATGCTGCCCTTATAGCTGATTCAGATGGATTTGATATAGGCATGGGAGGTAATCCTTTATTTGTATATGTATTGAAAGGAGTATCTTTCCTTAAATGATGCTTTTTAATATCTCCATCAAAATCCTCAATGCCATAAATTACCGAAGAATCAATTTGCAGAGGCATATTTAAACGTAGCCTGTTATAAATAACGCCTGCTACTTTCTTATGCTCATTAGGACACGCCTCTTTTTCTAATAAGGATGCTAGAACTAAAAGTTCTTGGGGTTCTTGCAAAGAAACATAAGGAGTTCTTGAATTCCAGTATTTTTCTAAAAGACCGTCTTGAGTAAGGATTGCTTCTAAAAAGACATCTTCACTATCTTCAACGCTTGAGTAGTAGTAGGTATTTGGATGGAATCTCCCTTCAAGGGCATGGATGTTTGTTTTATCAAATTTAATTCCATTGATTTTTAAAGAAACTGGTACGTTCGATCCATCTAGTATTGAGCTAATAGTGGAACCTTCAGGGATTCTATATTTTCGAAAATGGGTATCTGATGAAATTATTTTTGTTAAAACAGAGAAAAGATTCTCATGTTTTCTAATCAAATAATCTCCGTAAGTGATATTTTTGTCTAAAGATGTGTATTGAAGGATAACCGTAACAAATGAGGGAACGGTTACATCTATGTTTTCTAGGTTATCAATGATCTTTAAATAAGAATCTCCTTTTTTAATTTCAAAAATTAAATCTTCTTTGATTTCAGATGGTTTTATAAATAAAAATATGCTGAATAAAATATTTATAAAAGAAACTGTAAGTAAAAGTCTTATCACCTATATTTTTGAGAACACTAAAGATGCGTTCGTTCCACCAAAACCAAATGAATTATTCAGAACATAGCTAATTTCTTTTTCTTGAGATTCATTAGCAACATAGTTAAGTTTTGGAGCATCTGCGTCAAGAT
The DNA here is from genome assembly GCA_902570035.1 of uncultured SAR86 cluster bacterium. Taxonomy (GTDB): domain Bacteria; phylum Pseudomonadota; class Gammaproteobacteria; order Magnimaribacterales; family AG-339-G14; genus CACNYO01. The sequence goes on from CACFWO010000005.1 coordinate 15,607, forward strand.
TATCAAGATTTATAGTTGGAGGGAGACGATTATCTCTGAGACTTAGAATAGAAAAAATAGATTCAATTGCACCCGCTGCACCTAAAAGATGACCCGACATGGACTTTGTAGATGAGACAGCAATTTGTTCTTTAGAAGTAGAAAAAATATCAGCTATCGCGTTTGCTTCAATGATATCTCCTAAAGGTGTAGATGTTCCATGAGCATTTATATAGTCAATTTTAGAGCTATCTAAATCTGCATCCTTTAATGCTGAAATCATTGCCTGTTTCGCACCTTTCCCGTCTTCAGCAGGAGCTGTCATATGAAAAGCATCAGAACTCATTCCAAATCCTGATACTTCTGCATAGATATTTGCAGATCTTGCTTTAGCATGCTCGTATTCTTCCAATACTAAAACACCTGCACCATCGCCTAAAACAAAACCATCTCTATCTTTATCCCACGGTCTGCTGGCTTTTGTAGGATTTGCGTTATTTGTAGATAAAGCTGTTAATGCCGAAAACCCTCCCAAACCAAGCGGAGTGATAGCCATCTCTGATCCGCCGGTGATCATGACATCGCAATCACCATGTGAAATCGACCTAGCGGAAAATCCAATGCTGTGATTTCCGCTGGAACAAGCTGTAACAATAGACAAATTAGGGCCGTGCAATCCAAATTCTATGGAGACCAAGCCAGAAACCATATTTACGATAGCTCCTGGAACAAAAAATGGTGAAATCTTTCTAGGACCTCTCTTATCTAAAGTAAGAGCATTTTTTTCAATGGTATCTAAACCACCGATGCCGGATCCTATCGAGACTCCTATTCTCGAAGAATCGATGGAATTTAGCTCCAAGCCAGAATTTTCAATTGCATGTTTGGAAGCAACTAATCCATATTGAACAAATTCATCAACTCTTCGCTTAGTCTTTACATCCAAATGATTTACATCATCAAAGTTTTCTACTGGAGCAGCAAATTTGGTTGGGTAATCTGTTACATCGAATTTAGTTACGGTCTTAGCGCCGCTTTTACCGGCTAAAATATTTTGCCATGTTGTTTCTAGTTCATTACCCAGTGGGGAAATGATACCCATGCCTGTAACTACAACTCTACGAGATGCGGACATGAGAGAAATTGAATGGAATTAAGATGCAGATTCTATGTAACTGATAGCATCTTGAACAGTTGCTATTTTCTCAGCTTCTTCATCAGGAATTTCAATTTCAAATTCCTCTTCAAAAGCCATTACAAGTTCAACAGTATCAAGTGAATCTGCTCCTAAATCGTCTATAAAAGAAGCTGTTGTAGTAACTTCTTCTTCACTTACGCCTAATTGTTCGCAAACAATTCTCTGTACTCTTTCTTGTGTGCTGCTCATAAATACCTCTTTAAGGTTTGAAAGTTTTCGAATTATATACCTAGAAGATAAGTTTTTTAATTTTTTTTATGCATAACCTACATATAAAGTCCACCATTTATATGAATGGTCTGACCAGTAATGTAATTTGCTTCATCAGAAGATAGAAAATAAATTAAATCAGCTACATCTTCGGTAGAACCTAGCCTTCCTAGAGGAATTTGGTCTGACATAAACTTTAAAGTATCTTCATCCATACCTTTGATCATATCTGTCTCTATGAAACCTGGAGCAACGCAATTAACAGTTATATTCCTCGGCGCCAATTCCCTGGCTAAAGACCTTGAAAATGCTTCTAAACCTGATTTTGCAGCTGCGTAATTAGCTTGCCCCTTATTTCCAATTGCTGCTGAAGTAGAAGAAATATTAATAATTCTTCCAGATTTATTTTTCACCATTTTTTTTGAAAAAAATTTCAGTAAAGAAAAAACAGAGCTTAGATGAACCTGAATTACCTCATCCCACTCTATATCTTTCATCCTCAGAAAAATATTATCTCTTGTTATACCGGCATTATTGACGACAATCTCTGGATTGATACCTTTATTCTTCAACGTATCAAATAAATTTTCAATTGATTGCTTATCAGAAAGATCAAGTTGTATTCCAAAGCCTCCTCCAGATGATTCGGATAAGATTCCATTTATAACATTAACGCCTTCCTCAGAAGTAGCCGTTCCGATCACAGGAAACCCTTTAGAAGAAAATAACTTCAGTATGCTTTGACCAATGCCTCTCGAAGCACCGGACACAAAAACATGTTGAGAATTCAAAACTTAACTATTCAGGAGTATTTTGTTCTTCAGTGTCTTCTTTGATTTTTACTTCCATTACCTTCTTGCCTTTATAAAAACCATCTGAAGTCATGACATGACGCTGATGACGTTCTCCTGAAACCTGATCGGTAGATAAGGTTGTATTTTTTAGAGCATTGTGGGACCTACGTGCTCCTCTTCTTGCTCTAGATACTTTACTTTTTTGTACTGCCATAATTAAAGAATGGGATTCTAGATGAAATTTCGTTTCCCATCAAACTTCAAAAGGATGAAAAAAAGAATTTGGTACTTTGCTGGTGATTTTCAGATCCTTCTCTAAAATCTCTAAGCTTGAACAATGTAGATACATTCTTTTCTCCATTTCGCTATTTAAGGTCATTGAGGAATATTTTAAATCTCCTACTATCGGAAAACCACTGGCACTGGTATGCACTCTGATTTGATGAGTTCTACCTGTCTCTAAGCTGCATTCTAGTAAAGAAAAGTATTCATTAAATTTAATCAGTTTAAAGTTTGTTGCTGAATATTTTCCATCTTCAGAAACGATTGTCTTTTTTAAATTTTCGTTCTTATTAACTTTCAATGGCAGTCTAATGTTATTGAGTTTCTTTGGCCATGAGCCATGAATCAAGCAATGATATTTTTTAGTTATTTGATTTGATCTAATAAACGAATTGTAAAGACGAGTGCTTTGTTTATTCTTTGCTACTATGATGCAACCTGATGTTGCTTTATCTAACCTGTGAACAAGTTGAGCGTCTCTATAATCCTTTCCAAAGTTTCTGACAATTTCAATTAATCCGATACTTACTCTTGAGCCTCCGTGAACGGCTAATTTATGCTTTTTATTAATAACTAATATTTCTCCATCTTCATAAATTACTTGTCCCTTAATTTCCTCTATGAGTCCTTTTTCTGGAGAACTTAAATTAGATTTTTTAGTCAAGAATAAGGGGGGAATCCTTATTTTATCGCCTATGGAAAGTTTAAAATGAGGTTTTACTCTGGAGCCGTTTATTCTCACTTCTCCTTTTCTGATAATGGAATAAATTTTTGATTTGGGTAAATCTTTGAATTTTCCTAATAAAAAATTATCTACTCTTTGATTTAAAGAATTTGCACCTATTTCTTCTAAGGAAACCTTTGTAAAGCTATCTTCTGTCAATTTCTTAAGCGGAATTATTTTTAAATATCCTATTAATGTGGTAGTTTAGCTTCTTTTTTAGGAGATAAAACATAGCAATGTTGTTCTTTATCTTTATTTTTAATCTCCTAAATACATATATTTTTCAAGGATAAAGAATTTTTTGCATGTTAAACAAAAGAGTTTTATAAGAACAATTAATATTTTTTCAGGTCAGTAGACGTAAATCCTGAAAATCTCACATTTTTGAAGTCATTGCTGACTTTTAATTACTTATAAAACATTTTTTTCGAGGTACATATGAAAAGAATGTTAATTAATGCTACTCAACCAGAAGAGCTTCGCGTTGCCATGACAAGAGGAGATTCCCTTTATGATTTGGATATTGAAAATATTAATGAGGTTAGAAGGAAGGGAAACATCTACAAAGGCATTGTTACTAGAGTGGAACCAAGTTTAGGGGCTGCTTTTATAAATTTTGGTGCAGATAGACACGGTTTTCTGCCCTTCAAGGAAGTTGCACCGCAATTTTATCCAAAAGATAAAAAAGGAAGATTATCTATCACCGATTGTCTATCAAAAAATCAAGAAATTATTGTTCAAGTTGAAAAAGAAGAACGAGGAAACAAAGGTGCAGCTCTCACTACTTTTGTCAGTTTAGCTGGAAGATTTTTGGTTTTAATGCCGAACAACCCAAAAGCTCAGGGCATCTCTAGAAGGTTGAACCCTTCTGAAAGAGACACTTTGAAGCAAAAAGTTTCTGCTCTAAATATTCCTGAAGAAATGGGGATAATTGTTAGAACAGCTGGGGAAGGAAAGGAATTAACCGAATTAGAATGGGATTTAGATTATTTACTTAAAGTTTGGGATGCAATTTTGGAAGCAAATCTTCAAAAAAATGGCCCTTTCTTAATTTACAAAGAAAGTGATGTGATCATTAGATCTCTCCGGGATTATGTCAGAGAAGACGTTGATGAAGTTTGGATAGATACACAGGAAGCGTATGACCAAGCCATAGAGTTTGTAGATAGAGTCATGCCAGAACAATCAAACATCATAAAAAGATATGAAAACAGTCTGCCTCTTTTCACTCGATATCAAATTGAATCTCAAATAGAGACTGCTTATCAAAGAGAAGTAAAACTTGAGTCAGGTGGATCAATAGTAATTGACGATGCAGAAGCCTTAGTTGCAATAGATATAAATTCATCAAAAGCAACTTCAGGCAAAGATATTGAAGAAACTGCAACGCATACTAACCTTGAAGCAGCGAGAGAAATATCCAGGCAGTTGAGACTCAGAGATATTGGCGGTCTGGTAGTTATTGATTTTATTGACATGATGAATCTCGAAAATAAAAGAAAAGTGGAGGATGAAATGCGAAATTCTCTCTCAGCGGATAGAGCGAGAGTGCAAATTGGCAGAATTTCAAGATTCGGTCTTCTTGAACTTTCTAGACAAAGACTAAGATCTTCTTTGAAAGAAAGATGGACACAAGATATCAATACCCTCTCAACTGCTGTACTAAGATTAATCGAAGAAGAAAGTAGTAAAGATAATACAGGAGAAGTCAGAGCAATCGTATCGCCATCAATGTCTGCTCTTTTATTGAATGAAAGAAGAATAAGACTTAACGATATCGAAGCAAGAGCTAACTTAAAAGTTACTGTTATAGCTGATCCCATTCGTCCAGATACGAGATTTGAAGTTGTAAGATTAAAAGATGGGGAAATAATTGAAGAGGAAACAAGTTCTCACATACAAGAACAATTAGAGAAAGATTCAATAAGTTCTCCTGTTGCAAGGAAGGAGGAAAAAGCTGCTGTTAATCTGATGCCATCCTCTAGACCTAAAACAGGTTTGATATCTAAATTGATGAACATCTTTAAAAGTAACAAACCTAAAGGAAAGAAAAAACCAAAAAATGTAAGAAAAAGAAATCCTAGAAAAACTCAAAATAAAAAGCATCAGCCTAAGCAAGATGCTAGAAGAAATTCTAATCAAAAGAGAAAGCCTTCTAACCAAAAGAAGGACCAGGTTAAATCTAAGGCAACGACGAAGAAAGATTCAGCAAATGAAGCACCAAGGAGAAAAATATCAAAACCAAAAAAAGATAATACACCTGCTGCAAAAAAAGACTCTGAAGCAAAACTTCAATCTGGTGTAGCAATAGGTAAAGTTAAAGAAACTAAAAAAGAATCAAAATCTAAAGTTACTAAGAAAGTTGCTAAACCAGTGAAATTATCTAGACCTAAGAAAGTTGAAGAATCCAAAAAGGTTGAAAAAGAAGAATCGGTTGTAGATCAGACGCTACATGCGGGCGATATTAGAGCCTCAAACGATCCAAGAAATAAATAATCTATTTAAGACTATTTAGGTAATGTTGAATTAAATCTCCTGAAATAGATACGCCTGGTGGAGGAGTATTAGGTAAATTATCAACTTCAAACCATTGAGCATCATCTATCTCATCATTATCTGGAGTTATCTCTCCAGATTTGTATTCAGCAAAATATCCAAGCATTAATTGACCCGGGAAAGGCCAAGACTGACTTTGAAAATATTTAATATTGTGAACCTCAATTCCAACTTCTTCTTTGACTTCTCTTTTTAAGCAGGCTTCGGCACTTTCTCCAGCCTCAATAAAGCCAGCAATAGTGCTGTAGAGATTTACTGGAAAATTTTTGTTATGTGCCAATAAAATACTTTTATCTTTATGAATTAAGGTAATAATACATGGAGAAATTTTTGGATATACCAACGGTGAGTCACAATTTGGGCACTTCAATGCCCTTTCTTTTTTATCAAGTTGTAATTCTGATCCACAAAAACCGCAATATTTATTTGAGTCTGACCAATTAACTATCTGAAATGCTCTAGAGATGGCTTCGAATAGCTGCATATTCATCACAGAAAATAAAGCTCTTAAATCGGTAAAGGTTGTATCTGGAATCATTGTTTGTTCGTTTGAGACAGACACAGCATAAAGGGGTGCGTCATCTAAATATCCAATGAAGTGTCTACTTTTTTCTTCTAGACCTGACCATTTCATTTCATCCTCAGTAGCCGGGCGGACTGAAGATTCTTTTAAAAAGTGTAATAACTTTGAATTAAATACAGGAAAGTACTTTGACTCTTTGGACGTATCATCTATAAAATTAGCCGGCGTAAAAATATTCATACAAAAAAACTATGTCCTCAGCAATTTTTAGGAACTTTCTTGGTCATGCTCCTAGTTGGTATAAGCAGACCATTCTAGCCTTTTTAGTTATAAATCCAATTCTTTACTTTATTTGTATTGCTATGTCCTTACCTGCCGGAACCATTCTAGGCTGGGTTATTCTTGCGGAGTTTATTTTTACACTTGCGATGACTTTTAAATGTCACCCCCTTCCTCCAGGAGGGCTGATAGCTCTGCAGGCTGTTATTTTAGGACTCACTACAACCAGTCAGGTTTATTACGAAATTTCTCTAAACCTTAAAGTAATTCTATTGCTTATGTTCATGGTTGCTGGAATATTTTTCATGAAGGACTTGCTTCTTTTTATTTTTACTAAGCTTTTATTGAAAGTAAAAAACAAGACAACCGTATCTCTTCTCTTTGTCTTCGCTGCAGCTTTTTTATCAGCTTTTCTTGATGCCCTAACCGTAACAGCTGTTTTGATATCCGTCGCTGTTGGCTTTTATACTGTCTACCACCAGGCGGCATCAGGAAAAGATTATTTGGATGAGCATGATTTAAACGATGATTCTCATCTAGATGATAATGAATCGATCAATTTAGAAAAATTTAAACTGTTTCTTTGTAACCTGCTAATGCATGGAGCCGTGGGAACAGCTCTTGGTGGCGTTTGTACTATTGTAGGAGAGCCACAAAATCTTCTTATTGCATCCATTGCCGAATGGGATTTTATAGAATTTTTTATCAGAATGGCTCCGATTTCAATTCCTGTTTTAATCGCTGGCCTGTTCACTACATTGTTTTTAGAAAGATTTAAGGTTTTTGGATACGGCGCTCAACTTCCTGAGAGAGTCAGGGATATTCTTCAAGCATTTGATGATGATCAAACAGCTAACCTAACGGATCAAGTTAAAGCCAAACTTCTCGTTCAATTAATCGTTGGATTAATCCTCATGTTCTCGCTGGCATTTAGTATTGCTGCTGTTGGTCTAATAGGTTTAATGATCATCATACTTTTGACTTCATTTACAGGAATCATTGAAGAGAAAGAATTAGGAAAGGCCTTCGAGGAAGCTCTACCTTTCACTGCCCTACTTGTTGTTTTTTTTGCTGTGGTTGCAGTTATACACGATCAACATTTATTTAAGCCTGTTATTGATTATGTATTTCTTCAAGCCGTGGAACTTCAGGCACCTCTGTTTTTCATAGTAAATGGAATTTTATCCATGATCAGTGACAATGTTTTTGTTGCTACTATTTATATCAACGAAATTAAAGCTGCCTTAGATTCTGGAGAAATTAGCAGAGATCAATTTGATGCGTTAGCTGTTGCAATAAATACCGGTACAAACTTACCAAGTGTTGCTACTCCAAACGGACAAGCAGCCTTTCTCTTCCTGCTAACATCATCAGTAGCTCCTCTAATTGGTCTCTCTTATTTAAGAATGGTAAAGCTGGCACTACCTTATACAATCGTTTTGAGTACTGTTGGATTAACAGCAATTTTTTATTACTTTTAATGGATAGAACCTTTTGTGTCGCCCCAATGATGGGAAGAACTGATACGCATTTTAGAAATTTATGTCGGTTTGCTTCAAAACATGCTGTTTTATTCACAGAGATGGTGCATTCCAATGCCCTTGTGAAAAACAAACGAATAGATAAATACATTCTAAAAACTGATATAGAAAATCCAGTTGTCTTCCAGCTTGGAGGATGTGAACCAAAGGATCTTGCAGAAGCAACTAAAATAATTAATGAAAACAAATACGATGAAATTAATTTGAATGTTGGTTGTCCTAGTCCAAGAGTGAAATCAGGAGGTTTTGGAGCATTTCTCATGTACGAACCAACTAAAGTAAAAGATTGTCTTACTGCTATGACTGCATCCTCTGATATTCCAATAACTGCAAAAATTAGATTAGGAGTAGATAATCAAGATATTGAAGAAACTTTAGATTATTTCATTGAAATAATTTTGCAATCTGGAATAAAAACTATTTATGTACATGCCAGAAAAGGAATGCTTGATGGATTAAATCCAAAAGAAAATAGAAATATTCCACCTCTTAACTACGAAAGAGTCTATCGATTAAAAGAAGATTTTCCAGATATTGAAATAATACTTAACGGAGGTTTATCTAACTTTCAAAGAGATAAAGATAGATTAAAAATGGTTGATGGTTTGATGTACGGAAGGTATATCTGCGAAAAACCTTATGAATTAACAAAAGTAGATAAAATTTTTTATCAATCAACTAATGAAACTGAAATTGAAACTCTTGTAATGATGATGGAAAAATATTTGATAAAAAATCAAGATTTAGGATTTTCAGGCTACTTAGTCAAAAGGCATATGGTGAATTTTTTTAAAGGTTTTAGTTATTCAAAAAAAATAAGACAAATAATTATGTCGGATAACCTGAACATAGATGAGATAATAAATATACTGAAGAAAAAAGATTTATTGGTTGCATGAAATTTTTCAAAAATTTATTTAAAACAGAAGATTCTGAAGCAGAGAGCAAAGATAACAGTATTCAAAAATCAATTTGCTCTTTAATGATAGAAGTTGCTTATGCTGATAATCAACTAGATGAATCTGAATTGAAAGCTATGGCAAATTCTCTGAGTAAATTAGATATCCAACAGGAAGAGATACGAGAAATTGTTGACGAAACTCTTGCAAAATCTAAGGAATCTATTTCCTTCTATGAACACACAAGAATACTTAACGATCAACTTGATTACGATCAAAAAAAAGACGTTTTAAATTCTGTTTGGTCTATAGCTTTCGCAGATGGTCAAATGAATAAACATGAGGAACATCTAATCAGAAGAATTGCTGATCTTTTGTATCTTAATCATAAAGATTTCATAAACTCAAAATTGGATCATAAAAATAATGAATAAAATAAAATCAGAAAGAGTAGGATTAGATTCAAATAAATTGAAATCAATGGATTTATTCTTTAAAGATAAATACCTCAATACCGGTAAATTAGCAGGCATTCAAACTCTTATATCAAGAAAGGGAAAAATAGTTCACTTTAATTCGATTGGCAAAAGTGACGTTGAAAAATCTAAAAATATCAAATCAGATACTATTTTTCGTATTTATTCTATGACGAAGCCAATAACTAGTGTTGCTTTGATGCAACTTCATGAGCAAGGATTATTTCAATTAGCGGATCCAGTAGGTAAGTTCTTACCTGAATTTAAAAATTCTAAAGTTTTTTTGCAAGGATCATTTCCAAATTTTTTAACTACACCAGCAAAAAGAGATATGACTGTACGAGACCTTTTATCTCATACATCTGGTCTAACATATGGATTTCATTATCAAACTAATATAGATCATGCTTACCGAAAAGTTTGGGCGGGCTCTAAAGAAGAAGAATCTGACTTTAATATGCCACCTATGGATTTAAAGACTTTTTCAGAAACCATAGCAAAAATTCCTCTTGAGTTTAGTCCAGGAGATAGATGGAATTACAGTGTATCAACTGATATATGTGGGAGACTGATAGAAGTGTTAAGTGGATTGTCTCTTCAAGAATATTTTAAAAAATATATCTTTAAACCTCTTGAAATGATTGATACAGACTTTTATGTTCCTGCAAATAAACTTAGTAGGTTTGCTGCGTGCTATGAAAGAACACCGAAAACATATCTAAAATTAAATGACTCATCTGATAAAAGTAGTAGTTATTCAAAAATGCCTTTATTTCAATCGGGCGGCGGTGGTCTAGTTTCTACATCTAGTGATTATCATAATTTTTGCTTTATGCTTTTAAACGGAGGAAAGTTTAAAAATAATAGAATTCTATCTAGAAAAACAATTGAACTTATGACGCTAAATCACTTACCAGAGAACAAAGATATGATTTCATTTGGATCAGAAGGTAGTTTTAGTGAAGTGAGATATAAAGGTGTAGGATTTGGATTAGGTTTTGGAGTCAATATAGACGTTCCAGAGACTCAAAACTCTGGATCTATAGGAAGCTTTAATTGGGGAGGCGCAGCTAGTACTTTTTTTTGGATTGATCCAAAAGAAGATTTGATTTGCATAATGATGACTCAATTAATGCCCTCTGGCTATTATCCAATCCGTGTACAGATGCAATCAATGGTTTACGGTTCATTTATTGATTAGAAATCTTCGAACTCATCATCAAGGTCATCAAAGTTTATTTCGCCATCTGATATTTCATATTTTCTTCTTTGTAGAAATGCATCTCGATAAAAAATATATTTATCCCCGCTAACGAAATCATCTAAATCCAAAAGGACAGTAGTTTGATTTAAAATATTGAGACCTGTTAATAAACCAGAATAAGTAGGATGATCTTCTGCAACCGCCAATGGAGATATAACTGAATCTACTCCTCTAGATAAAGCATCTCTGAGATTAGTGGGACCTAAAAAAGGTAAAACTATGTATGGTCCTGATTCAACGCCCCATTTTCCAAGAGTCTGTCCAAAATCTTCATTGTTCTTATCAAAACCCATTGGTGTAGCTACATCAAAGAGGCCAAAAATGCCAAACGTAGTATTGAATATAAACCTTCCAAAATCATTTATCGATTTAATAAAATTATTCTGCAATATGTTGTTAATACCAGACCTAACATCATCTATGTTTTCAAAAAAATTTGTTACTCGATCTCTTATAAAAGGAGGAGTAGCTTCAACATAAGCCCCTGTTACTGGCTCTATAAAGTTTTCTATGACCTTCTCATTGAATTCATGAATTTTTCTATTTTGTTCTTCATACGGATCTATAGAATCTCTCAACTCAGGAGAAATAGCACATCCTATAAACATTAAGAAAAATGCTAAAATGACACTTAATCTTTTTATATACAGAATTATCATTTCGTAAGCATATGCCTCTCCCTAAAAAAAACAACCGTGTAATTGTTACTTCTGCCTTACCTTATGCAAATGGTCATTTACACATAGGGCACCTTTTAGAGCATGTACAAACTGATATATGGGTAAGGTTGCTTAGAGCGAATAATATTGCTTGTCATTATGTATGTGCCAGCGATGCTCATGGCACTCCAATCATGCTAAGAGCAAAAGAATTAAAGACTGAACCTGAAAAAATGGTTGAAGAATTTAGATCATCGCATATCAAAGACTTAGAATCATTCAATATTTCTCACGATAATTTTTATACGACTCATAGTGAAGAAAATAAGTACTATAGTGAATTGATTTATATCAAAGCGAAAGAATCTGGATTTATTGAAAGTAAGGAGATCGAACAATTATTTGATGAAAGTGCAGGCTTATTTCTTTCTGATAGATACGTAAAAGGTACTTGTCCAAAATGTTCAGCCGAAGACCAGTATGGTGATAATTGTGAAGTTTGCGGTGCAAAATATGAAGCCGCTGAATTAATCAATCCAGTGTCAACAATTAGTGGTCAAAAACCCGTAATTAAAACTAGTGAACACGTTTTCTTTAAATTATCAAAGTTAGACACTAATGTGGCAAATTGGATGAAAGCTACACCTCTACAAGAAGCAGTTAAAAATAAACTTGAAGAATGGTTCCAGCAAGGTTTAAAAGATTGGGATATCAGTAGAGATTCCCCATATTTTGGATTTGAAATTCCCGATATGCCAGGTAAGTACTTTTATGTATGGCTTGATGCTCCTATTGGATACATAGCTAGTCTTGAAAATTATTTAAAATCAAATAATAAAGAGTCTGCAGAAGAAATTTGGTCGGAGACTGCCGATACAGAAATTTATCATTTTATTGGAAAAGATATCATGAACTTTCATGCTCTGTTTTGGCCAGCTTTACTAGAAACATCGAAATTTAAAAAACCAACAAATGTTTTTGTTCATGGTTTCCTAGGTTTGAACGGAGCAAAAATGTCTAAGTCAAAAGGTAATTTTTTAAGTATGAGAGACTACTTAGATATTCTTGATGCTGACTATATAAGATATTATCTGGCTTCAAAGTTATCGCCCTCCATTGATGATATTGATCTCAACTATGATGATTTCCAAAAAAAAGTTAATTCTGATCTTGTTGGAAAGTTTGTGAATATTGCTAGCAGATCAGCTGGATTTTTAAAAAAGAATAATAATCTGATAGGCAATATCATCGATAGTGAATTTTATGAAAATTTTATTTCATCAAAAGATGAAATCACTAATCTATTTGCAGATCTTGAGTACTCGAAAGCAATTAAAGAAATCATGAAATTAGCCGATTTGGCAAATGCTTATGTGGATGACAAAAAACCTTGGATTTTAGCTAAAGATGAAAAAAATAAGGAAGAAGTTATTAAAATTGCAAGTACAACAATAAACTTATTTAGAGTTATTAATACTTATCTCAAAATAGTGATTCCAGCTACTTGTTCTAAGGGAGAAAGCTTTCTAAAAGAGAAAACCAGCTCGATCGATGATATTGATGCCCCTTTAACAAATCATAAATTAGATACATTTTCGCCTATTCTAAATAGGTTGGAAGATGAAAAATTAGAAGCACTTATTCAAAGAGGTTCAAATGGATGAAATTTCTATCGAAGATTTTATAAAAATAGATCTGAGAGTTGCTGAGATCAAACATGCTGAGAATGTGGAAGAAGCAGACAAACTCTTAAAAATAAATTTAGACCTAGGAGAATTAGGTGAAAGAACAGTATTTGCAGGCATAAAAAAATACTATGATCCAGAAAAATTAATAGGTCTAAAAATTATATGTGTAGCTAATTTAAAGCCCAGGAAGATGCGATTTGGGGTATCAGAGGGTATGATTCTTGCTGCAACCAACGACGAAGAAGGAGTATTTATCCTGCATCCCGATCAAGGAGCAAAACCAGGAATGAGAGTGAGTTAATGACTAAAAGCATAGAAACAGATATTTTAATTATTGGAGCTGGTCCCGTAGGTCTATTTACAGTGTTTGAGGCGGGATTACTGGGTCTCAAGTGTCATCTTGTAGACAACCTAGATAAAATAGGCGGACAATGCATTGAACTTTATCCAGAAAAACCTATTTATGACATACCCGGTGTACCAAATCAAACTGGTAAAGAACACATAGATTCACTTTTAAAACAAATTGAGCCATTTGATTACGAAGTTCATCTAAATCAAAGAGTAGATAAAATTGAACAGTCAGGAGATCATTGGATTGCCGAAACTTCTGATGGAATATCTTTTAAAACACTTAATATTTTTATAGCGGCCGGCGCTGGATCTTTTGAACCTAGAAAACCGCCTGTTGAATCTCCGGATAAATTTTTAGGCAAAGGAATAGATTATGCAGTCAGAAGTGTTGATAAATACAAAGATAAAGATATTGTTATTTTTGGCGGAGGAGATAGCGCATTAGATTGGTCAGTAGAATTAGCAACTAAGGCGAAATCAATAAAACTTGTTCACAGAAGAGATAATTTTAGAGGAGCGGAACATACCGAGAACAAAATGCGAAATTTTGTTTCAAGCGGTGAAATAGAGTTAAAAATTCCTTTTGTCATAAAATCTATTGTTGGTAATAAGTCTTTTGAAGGAGTAGAAATAATGAATTTTGAAACTAAAGAGACAGAGGTCATTGATTGCGATGAGGCTTTATTTTTCTTTGGTTTGAGTAAGCAGCTCGGTCCGATAAATGATTGGGAAATTGATTTAAACGAAAGAAAAGTCCAAGTTGATACAGAAAAATTTGAAACGAATCAAAAAGGCATCTTTGCTGTTGGCGATATCAATACATATCCGGGAAAATTAGACTTAATACTTTGTGGGTTTCATGAAACTACCCTAGCTGTGCAAGAAGCCTTTAAAAGAATAAATCCCGGTGAGAGAGTTCCTTTCGGTTACACAACCTCCAATAAAGGTTTGCAAGAAAAACTTAAAGTTTCTGGATCATGAATGCAATTTTGTTCCCTGGTCAGGGAGTTCAAACTGTAGGTATGATGGATAGCCTGTTCAGTTCAAGCGAACAAGCAAAAGATTTATTCATCAAAGCTTCTGATGCTATTGATATTGATCTTATTGAGTTAGTTACAGATGATTCAAATAATTTGATTGATTTAACAGAATATTCTCAACCAATTATTTTAGCGTCAAGCATTGCCCTTGCTAAACACTTCACAGATGAAGCTAATTACAATTTTTGTGCAGGTCTTTCTCTTGGTGAATATTCTGCTCTAGTTTATTCAGGATGCTTAGATTTTTTGGATGCAATGAAGTTAGTTCATATTAGAGGAAAGCTCATGCAGAGTTCAGTTGCACCCGGTGAAGCTAAAATGCTGGTTATCATGGGAATGAATCACAATAATATTCATTCGTTAATAAAAGAACTTTCTGAAGATGGATGCACAGTAAATTTATCCACTGATACTGCTGATGGAATGAGCGTTCTTGCGGGTGAAACTGAAAATATTGAAAAGTGTAAAACTTTGCTTGAAAGCAAAGAATTAAGAAGAGTTAAAACGCAATACGTAAATATGTCTGTACCATCACATTGTTATTTACTAAAAGATGCTCAAGAAAAATTAGCCTTTGAACTAGAAAAAATAGAATTCAGGGAGCCAAGAGTTCCAGTAATATCTAATTTTTCTGCGCTCCCGACTTCCGATATAAAAGAAATTAAAGATAATTTAATCAATCAACTATGTGAAACTGTAAGGTGGAGAGAAACTTTAGATTTTCTCAATGAAAGCAAAGTTTTAAGCATTACGGATTCTG
Organism: uncultured SAR86 cluster bacterium; assembly: GCA_902570035.1. Lineage (GTDB taxonomy): Bacteria > Pseudomonadota > Gammaproteobacteria > Magnimaribacterales > AG-339-G14 > CACNYO01. The sequence goes on from CACFWO010000005.1 coordinate 30,833, forward strand.
GTCCTGGAAAAACAATAATAGGAATGGCCAGGAAGTTTAAAGAAATGGAGAAACTAGCCTTAATTGATTATTAACTGTCTCTATTTTTTAATCTTAACGATTTGATCTTAATATAACCTTCTGCATCTTTCTGATCAAAGTCACCTTTCTCATCAAAACTCGCTAGATCTGCTTTATATAAAGATTTATCACTTCGTCTGCTTAAAATAATTACATTGCCTTTCTTGGCTAAAATTTTTATTTGTCCTTGAACATTTTCTGAAAAATTATCGATAAGACTTTGTATTGCAAATCTTTCAGGTGCCCACCACAAACCATCATAAATTAAACCGGAATATTTACTTATAAGCTCGTCTTTGGTTTTTATAGAATCTCCGTCCATGCAGATTGATTCTATTGCTCTTCTTGCTTTGAGTAAGATCGAGCCACCAGGAGTCTCATAGCAACCTCTTGACTTCATTCCTGTAGATCTTGATTCAACAATATCAAGTCTGCCTATGCCGTTTCTTGAACCAATGTCATTTAACTTTATTAATAATTCTGCAGGAGAAAGTTTTTTATCATTAACTGCAATAGGATCTCCGTTTTCAAACTCTATGGAAAATTCTTCCCCTGAATCAGGCGCATCATCAATTGATTTAGTGTTGCGCCACATACTTTCTGGTGGTGCAGAGGTTATATCTTCTAATATCCCACCTTCATAAGAAATATGTAATAAATTTTCATCTGTTGAAAAAGGAGGTTCGTTTTGGCTACCCTCTTCAACTGGTAATTGATTATCGTTGCAGTATTTAACTAGGTCTTTCCTCGATACTAGATCCCACTCGCGCCAAGGACTTATAATTTTTAAATCAGGAGCTAGTCCATAAACTCCCAGTTCAAATCTAATCTGATCGTTTCCCTTACCTGTAGCCCCATGAGATATGAATTGAGCTCTTTCCTCTCTTGCAATTTCAACGAGTCTTTTGGCAATTAAGGGTCTTGCAATTGATGTACCTAAAAGATATTCACCTTCGTAAATAGCATTCCCTCTAAACATAGGAAAAACGTAATTTTTTACAAAATCATCTTTAAGATCTTCAACTATTGAGTGAGATGCACCAGCTTGTGAAGCTCTATCCTCCACATCATCTCTTAAGTCGTTTTGCCCTAAATCTGCGGTATAGGTAATGACTTCAGCATCATAGTTTTCTTGCAGCCATTTAAGGATAACAGTTGTATCTAGTCCGCCTGAGTAAGCTAGAATTATCTTATTCATTTAAAAAATTTTTGAGGATTATATCTTTAAACATCTTGCCTATGTAAATCAATATGAAAAACATTCAATATCCAGTATTTCTTTCTAATTGTTAATTTAAATTCTTAATAAAAATGATTATCAATTCCCATCTATTTCTCATCAAGAATTTTCAATGAATTAACTGTTATAGTTTTCTTAAATTAGAGGTGATAAAAATGGAAAACGAAAATTTTAATACAAGCGAAGTATGTGGAATATTAAATGAAATCATGGAGTATGAACTATCAGGTGTCGTGAGATATACACATTCGTCTTTAATGGTTACTGGTCCTCATAGGTTACCGATAGTGGACTTTTTAAAAGAACAGGCAAGTGAGTCATTACAACATGCTCAACAAGCTGGTGAATTATTAACAGGTTTAGATGGCCATCCAAGTCAGAGAATAGCTAATATCGTCGAGACGAATAATCACTCAATTAAAGATATTTTAGAAGAAAGTCTAGAGCATGAAATGCATGCATTGAATCTCTACAAAAAACTTCTCACTAAAGTTGAAGGTGAATCGGTCTATCTTGAAGAATATACGAGAGATTTAATTGGGCAGGAAGAACAGCATCAGCTCGAACTTCGAAAGATGCTAAAAGACTTTAGTTAATCGCTTATCCCTGTCTAGTAAATGATTTTTATAGAAATTCTTTCTGGAGTGATTTCCGGAATGATTCTTTTTCAAACTGCTATTGTTGCTCCTGTAGTTTTTACTACACTAGATGCAGAAAATGCCTCAAAGTTTCTAAGAAAAATATTTCCTAGATTTTTTATGGTAATTTTTATCTTAGGTATTAGCGCTTTAATCGTTTCATCAGCAATTTTGAGCATCCAAGGAATCATAATCGCAGCAATTACTGCGATTTCAATGTTTATTTCTTACCTAGTAGTGCCTGCAACTAATAAAGCTCGAGATGAAGAAAGGTCTACAGCTTTTAGAAGATTACATACCCTAACTGTAGTTTTAACCTTGTTTACCTTATTAGCTAACTTAAGTTGGATTCTTCCAATTTAGATTTCAACTGAATCTATCAATTCTTTGAGTTCGCCGTTTTGGTACATTTCCATCATGATGTCGCTACCACCGACTAGTTCGCCGTTGATAAATAATTGAGGAAAAGTTGGCCATTCCGAAACAGAAGGAAGTTCCTGTCTGATTTCTGGATTACTTAAAATATCTACAAAAGAAAATTCCTTTCCACATGCCATTAGTATTTGTGATGCACGTTGTGAAAAACCGCATTCAGGCTTATCAGGAGATCCTTTCATGTATAAAAGAATTTTGTTGTCAGCAATTTGATTATTAATCTTTTCAATAATGTCCATAATTTTATTTTAACACTTCAAGATATTTCTTAGTGGTTTCTTTGATTCCATAGATCAAACAATCAGAAACATATGCCTGTCCAATAGAAACTTCTTTTATCTCACCACAATCCATTAGAAAAGGAAGATTCTTGAGATTTAAATCATGACCGGCATTGAGATCCAAATTTATCTCATTAGCAAATTCAATAACAAAACGATAAGTATCTTTAGTTGTTTGGCTATTGTAGAGAGCTGCGTAAGGTCCTGTGTAGAGTTCAACCCTGTCCACTCCTAAATCTTTAGCACGTTTTAACTGTTCAATATCTGGATCGATAAAAATGCTTGATCTTATATTGAAAGATTTTAATGTTTTAAGTATTTTTTCTAATTCCAGATTTGGTTTACTTAAATCGAATCCATGATCAGAAGTTTTTTGCATCGAATCGTCTGGGACTAAAGTTGCCTGATCAGGCTGATAGAAGTTAATCAATTCCATATAACCAGGATATTCATCGTTTCGCTGTTCAAATGGATTTCCTTCAATATTAAATTCTATATTTCTTGGTATGATCTTTTTTATTTCTGCAACGTCTTTTGGAGTTATGTGTCTTAAATCAGGTCTTGGATGAACTGTTATTCCGTGACAACCCGAATCTATAATGTTCATAGTCATATCAACCAAGTTAGGAATATCTCCATCTCTTGCATTCCTTAACCAAGCTATCTTATTAATATTGATACTTAAATTTGTCATAAAAAAAGCCTTATGGATCCATCATAAAACAGTTTGCAGCCAGCAAGTAAAGTACAAAAGTATCCAATTTTATAAAACCAATCTTGTCCTATTTTATCAACAAGATAAGCTCCAAAATAAACACCAAGAGGAGCCAAAGGAAGTAATAAGAGAGAAGTATATATATTTTCAAAATTCATTTCGCCTAAATAAGCATAGGGAAAAATTTTGAATAAATTTATTAATAAATAAAAAAGACCGGCGGTTGCGACGTACATAGTTCTATCTAGCCTCATCGGAAGAAGATAAAAACTCAATGGCAATCCGCCAGCATGAATTGAAAAACTGGTAAAACCTGAAAGACTTGGCCAAAAGTATGAGGCAAATTTAGATGGCTTCTTAGGTTTATCTGAATCTTTACGAAAGTAATAATCCAAACAAAAAATAATAGCTATTAGTCCAATGATGATTCTTGTATGGTCATTGGTCAGATAGCTAAATGTAAAAGTCCCAACTAATACTCCGATAAAAGCAAGGGGAATTATAAATTTGATAATTTCAATGTTCCATTTATACCTGTATCGCCAAACGGTGACACAGTCCATGAAGATTAAAGGTATGAGAAGGATTGCTACAGCCTGAAAAGGTGGAACAAAAAAAGACATAACGGGAATTGCCAAAAGGGAGCCAAAGGATCCTGCTCCAATGAATCCTCCTTTTCCCATTCCATGAAGGAAAACAGAAATGATTGCTACCACATAAAACAATGGATCCAGAATCATTTTCTTTTAAATTAATTTATAGAGAATATCGGATAATTCGTTAGAGGATTGGTAAAGCTTCAAACCCTTGTGAATTTTGTTATTGATGTAAGAAAAACCAATTTTTTTATCTGTATCGCCGTATGCGCAGGCTCCGCCAATGCCTGCATGGCCAAAAGCACTTTCAGATCTACCGATCGGAGAAAGCTGTGTATTGAGCAAATATCCTAGTCCAAATTTAATATCTCCAAAAAAAAGAACTGTATCCGGTCCAAAAGTATGCGGAGTCAAAGCCTGATTGATCGATTCCTTTGACATGATTGTCGCGCCATCTCTTGATCCCCCGTTAGATAAGATGCCATAAAACTTTGCTAAAGCATTTGAATTACCGTGTCCGTTTGCAGCTGGAATTTCTGCCATTCTCCAGTCTGTCGAATTCATATAATTCTGATCGTCGTTGGCTGCAGTGCTGTCAAAAGCAACCTTAAAATCCCCCTTTCTAAACCATCTTTTAATATTTTTCAGTGGTTGAGGAAGAAATAACTCTGGAATCAAAGATATAAAAATCTGGAATCCTTGTGAGGGTCCCATAGCATCAGAAATAGAAATTGTATCTGCACAATTTGGTAAATCCTCTTCATCTAAACCAATCTTAAAATTTAGGTCAAATGGATCAGCAATATGTTCTTTAAAATAAGATCCTATAGTTTGGCCTGTAACCCTTCTAAAGAGTTCGCCATTAAGAAAACCATAAGTCAATGCATGGTAACCTTGGCTTGTACCAGGCTCATGAAATGGTTTTTGGGTTTCAAGAGCTTTGATAAATGAAGACCAATCTTGCCATCTTGGATTTTCTAGTCTTTCTCTGAAACCAAACATTCCCGCTCTATGCGTTAAAAAATGTTTGATTAAGGTATTTTCTTTGCCATTAGTTCCGTATTCTGGCCAATATTTACTTACCTTGTCATCCAATGATATTTTTCCTTGTTCAACTAAGTGCATCATGCAAGGGACAATAATTCCTTTTGTGACAGAGAAGACATTACAAATGGTATCTTTATCCCAAGGAATAGTTTTTTCCTTATCCTTAAATCCACCCCATAAATCCACTATCATTTCACCATCTTTTTCCACAGCAAATGACGCACCAGTTTCATAACCAGAATCCATTAAAGAACGGAAGTGATTCTCTAACTCTTTAAAATCTGGGTGGCAATATCCGTCAATCATGATGCAAGAACTTGTTTTAATGAATCGACAAATTCTTTTGGTTTATCTAAGAATAAATGATGCATTGCCCCAGGAATCATGTGTAGCCTATCATCAGATAAACCACTTACGTACTTGAAATAATCTAAAGTTTCTTGGGTCATGAGTTGACTAAGCTGACCATAAATTAAAGAAAGTTTGCAATTAAGGTTGGTTAAATTCTCATGTTGATCTAAATACGAATAAGTTTTCATAATTGTCGGGTCTGATTTCAATTTCCACCCTTCCTCAGTTTCTCTATAAGAAGTTTCTGCAACATATTTCAAGACAAAATCCAGTTCACAAGGTTGAGGAGGCATGAGCCTAAATCTTTCAATTGCATCCTCTTTAGTAGGAGATGCAACTCCTAATCTAACACTTGGCCGACGAGACGACATTTCTTTTGCTTTTTCAGGCGGAAGAACAATGGTTGAGTCTACAAGGATTATTTCATCGCAAAGGTCTTTATATTTATTGCCAAAGATCATGGAAACATGACCTCCCATACTGTGAGCAACTATGATCGGTTGATCTAGTTTTAAACCTTCTATAACGTCTTTTACTTCATCGGCGTATGTTTCTTGCGAATAAGCTTCTCTGTGTTCACTATCACCCATACCGCTAAAATCCATGGCAACAACAAAATAATCATTCGCAAATTCTGGAATGACATGATCCCACCAATGCGTATGTGCATTAAAGCCATGTAAAAACAGAAGGCACTTTTTTTTACTTGAACCCCAGGTCCTTACATTAATTTTTACCCCAGATGAATCTATCGATAATTGTTCTGAAGGATATTCAATATTATTTATGAACCATTCTGGAGCTAGACCCAGAGGATTTTTTCCAATTAACATGGCGAGATTATACGGAATATTAGTTATCTAAGTAAGGAATGAATATTTCCTTGAAACTCTATGGACGGATTGACATTAACACCTGCGGTAAGAGATTGCTCTAATACTTTTTCCAACATTTTAGAGGAGCCGAATATTTCATAATTTAATTCATTATCTATAACTATATTGCCTGATAAGAGATCAGCGTTAGGAAAAGTTATAAAATTAGCGATTAATTTATTATTTTCGCAATTTATATTTGCTTCAACCGAAGTTTCGTAAACTTCACCAAACAATTCAAGATCATTTACCATTGCGTTAATTCTTCCCGAAGAAGAAATACATCTATCTTTATCAAAACCTAACTTTAAGTTATCTGATGAAAGAAGGATTTTCATAGGCAATTTTGAGCCAAACTTGTCACTATCAAATGTAAATTTTATGGAGCTAAGACTAATTACTTCATTCATGATTAGCTCTGCTATTGAAATATCTCCTGTTAGATCAAGCCTCCCACGATCAATTTTTATATGAAGTTTATTAATACCAACAGAGGTATTAAGGTTCCCAATCAGAGTATCACCATAAAAAACTTCCTCAAATGTACCGCTCCAAATTGTTCCATTGATGTCTCTGTAAGAGATTTCCGGAAAAAGATCATCAACAGTGGAATAAGCAATCCTTAAGGGTAAAAATAAAAAAAGAAGTATAAAGAAGAGAGAAACTACCGAGATAAAAAAGTATCTAAGACTCATTAGTTTTTGGATAAGTTTAATTGGGCAGATACTCTCCCGCCTGAAGACTTAGTAAGGCTAGTTTTATCTAAGGAAACTCGATCTTGAATTGAGAAAAGCCAGTCATAAAGTCTCATAAAATCAGCATCGTTTACCCAGATAATTATTGACTCTTCGTCTATGACCTGAGTTCTATCGATGTTAATTTTAAAATCACCAGAAGTATTGGAAATTAAGGAAGATATAGAAACATTATCTTGGTTGACAAATCCTGGGAAAAAATTAATTTTATTTATTAATCTTTCTTCTGTGAGTATTTTATTTCTTTCAATTTCAAGATTGTTTGCTGTCTTTTGAATAAAATTTAAAAAGAAACTAAGAACTAATAGAACAAGTAAAGACAACGTCAAAATAAATATCATTTGTTGTTGTCGAGTTATGGAATTTAAATAACTAAAAACTTTCAATTATGATTTCTCCTATAATGAAATTATTACTTCTATTGGATGTGCCTATTTGAGCGTAAATACCCTCTCCTTCCAATTTAGCTATTATTCTTTCTAAATCGGCAAATGAATTTGCCTCGACTTCGAAAGCAGTTCTTTGTTGTGACAACACAAATGAATTTAAATTGGTTGAACTTAGAGAAGTAATAGCATTACTGACTGCAGAGATTAATTTTAATTGATCTTGATCGTTATTCTGTCTCATCAAGCGGTATTTAACTTCTTTAAAATCTGTCTCGTAATTCAGACTTGGGAATTTTTGGTTAAAAACTTGCTTTGACTTTTCTAGCGAATTATCAATTTGAAAGGAATAGGAAATAATTTCAATCAAGCTCAAACTAATAAAAAATAAATAAATTGAAGCTAAAGCAATTAAAGGTTTTTTACTTTGCTTGAATAACTTATGTATATCTAGACGTTTTTCATACCTTCCCTGCATGAGATTGAAATATGAAAAGTCTATTGATTTAAATGAATGGATCATGAGATCTTCATATGAATCAAACAATTTTGATTGAATTTTTAAATCCTTATCGAAGGATATTTCTTCAACACTAAAAACTTCGAACGGATCAGCTTTAAATTGATTAATAATATTTTCTTTACTTAATTTGAAGGTCTCCAAAGACATCATCAATCTTATTTTGTTTCTCTTAGAGTGAACGTAAACAAAATGTTCGAAGAAAATTAAAGTATTTACTTCGGAATCAAAACCATGAAATGGTATTAAAAAATCAAGATTTTCTTGAAAGGCTAAATCTCTGACTGAATTAAGATATTCACTTGATGCAGCAAGAATATCTTTTGAGTCTTTTGATTGTATCCATTCATCTTCAGAATCACCTTCTATAAGCTCATCTTTTATCATGAAAGGAATAGCTTTCTTAAGCTTTGCATCTGATACATCGGGAAGATTAAGATCAATATTGTGGAACTCGTTAGTCAGCAATATTCTTCCTGAAACTATATGATTTTTGGAGTCAAATTTTACTGATTTGAAAGTACTATTATCTTGAAGAAAATAACGACTTTTATCTTGTTCAATAAGCTCTATTACTTTTTGTATCATAGATATTTTCCAATCTTTCGCATGTAAACCTTTGGTCCTGTTGAGGTTATTTCGATTTTTGAAATTAAATCGTAAGTGTTCGATCCATTAGTAATTTCTACATCTATTTCATAATAATTACTTTGAGTTGATAACGACTCTCTAATAGATCCTGATAAAGCCAATCCATCAAATTCTGGCATATCAAAGAATTCCTTAGTTGATTTGTAGCCTCCATAAGGTTTTGATAACAGCACATTTTGAGCCGAATAAAAATCTAATTGATTTTCGGTAATGGCAATTATTAGATGAGGATATTTTGGAGATAAAGCATTAATATTGATGTTCAACTCCCTCGAAGGATGAACACATAGATAAGGTTTTAGTTGTTTGTAAATCTCATCATTCATGCCATTAATGTTTCTAATCTCAGGCAAGTCAGCAATCAATTGATTAGTTGGAAGGTAAGGATTCTTTTTGGCTGTGTAGTTAACATCTTCTGCGCCAAGAGTATCCTGTGGAGTGGAATTGATATCAATCCAATCAATTAAAGAAGACACAATTATATCCATGTCATATTCAGGAATTTCTAGACTCATTCCAAGGTTTTTCAATAACTGTGAATTGATTCTACTAACTCTATCTTGAGAATTATTGATTTTTGAAACCAAAGAATTAACATTAAAACAATTATTCCTGTCATAAAAATTACCGAAAACTCGACCGTTCTCAGTTTCAAAACTCAATGAGTTTTCAATGGACTCTGATGAGCTGGCTAAAGCAATTTGCAGTCTATTTTGTTCGGGTTTTAAATATTCTTTTCCAATTACTTCGAGACTTAAAAGATCAAGATATGCTTGAGAGAAAAAATTTTCGTAAATATGAAACTTAACCTTTTGCTGTGTCTCATTGCTCATCATTACACCGATCGATGAAACGATCGTTATAACAAATAAGGATAATATGAGCGCTATTCCAGGCAGACTCTCTCTCTTATCCATAATTCACCAATAAAATCTTATTGAATATTGAAAGGTCATAAAATACTATTTTGACTTCAACAGCCTCTGGAAGACTGCTATCAAAAAATATTTCTTCTGATATAGGCCATGCTTCATAAGAGACATTTTCAAAAAATATTTCAAGATCTACATAATCCACATCATCAAGAAGGATTTCACTTTGAAAGGGATCCTCGTTATCCATGTATCTGTAGGATTCTCTAATCAGTTCTCCGTTATCTAATTTATAAATTATCTTTCTTAGAGCGCCGGTATCTTCCAATCCATCTGTATCCGAGAGTTTTATTAACCTTAGTAAGATTTCGTCAGAATCTGAGGAGTTTAATTCCATGGTTGATAATTCATAAGCGCCCATTTGGTCTCTTGGGATTGTATTTACGGATTGCGTAAAATCTTGTCTTAAATATTTATTCAAAAGAACCAATTTATCTAACCTATCATTTTTTTCTTGAATGGAAAGATTCGAAGAAACAGATATATTTAATAAAGATGAGCCTAATAATGCCAAAAGAGCAAACAAAGATATTGCAATGAGCATTTCTATTAAAGATAAGCCTTTCATTGGGCGAAAACCTCTTTAAAAACTTTTGATTTTCCTAATAAATCACCATTTTCAGAAAAAACTTTTATTTCAATTTCAATTCTATTTCTCTCAACTGAAGTTGCTAACTCTCTTTCCCAAATGAACGGCATGCCTAAAAATGTTTCCTCTCCTTCGTCATATTGCGAAGAAGTAAGATAATCGTCCTTGACTAAGTTTTTCAAAGCTAAGTTTTCTGCAATATTATTTGCCAGGAATCTTTCTTCGATTAAGTTAATGGATCTTGAAGAATCGGTGATTAAAGAAGAGAAAGCCAGTGCAGCAATAGCAAGAATAAAGAAAGCAACTAAGATTTCTATTATTGTGAAACCAGATAATGTTTTATTCCCAATTTCCAATATCTTTATCCGATCCTTCTCCACCTTCCTCACCATCAGCTCCTAGAGAATATAAATCAAAAGTTCCAAATCTTCCGGGTCTTCTATATTTGTACTCATTACCCCAGGGATCTTTTTCTAATCTTCTTACATATCCTCCTGATCTGTATCTTTCTTTAAATCTGTGATTTTCAGGAACTATCACAAGAGCTTGAAGACCCTCTCTGGAATTTGGGTAAGAGATCATATCAAGACGATAGAGCTCAAGTGCTTGTTCTAAAAGTCTAATGTCGGCTTTAGCTTTATCTTCTCTAGCCCTTTCCTGGCTCGGTAAAACATTGATTGCAATAACGGCAGTCAATAAGCCTAAAATCATTAAAACAACTAAGATTTCAATAAGTGTAAAGCCTTTTAATTTTATTTTTTTCATAATCATATTTTACTCCTCGTTATAGGCTAAATGTATTTAACTGAATCAACGGTAATAAAATTGCCAAAACAATCAAAGAAACAAATCCACCCATAAAAATAATAACCGCAGGTTCCAAGAGATTTAAAGTTATCTTAGTAGAATGATTAAATCTATCCTGAAGGTATTTTGAAACCTTGATTAACATATTTTCTAACTCTCCACTTGCTTCACCGCTTGATATCATTTCAATGATCAATGAAGGTATGTATTGTGATTTACTCAATGATCTTGCAAGAGAATTTCCCTCAGAAACTTCTACGGATGCAAAATTAATATCTTTTTTTAAAATTCTGTTGCTAACAGTATTTGCAGAAATATCCAGTGACCTAATTATAGGGACATTGCTTGATCTGAGAATGGATAGAGAATTAGTGAATCTTGATAAGTTTGAATCAATGATAAATTTATTAATTATCGGAAGTTTTAATAGGACTTTATCAACATAGAGAAAAAACTTATTAATGCCAATGAGTCTGATTCCAATAAAAGCAATTAAAGCTAAAAAAACAATAAGCAATCCAAACCAAAGGCTTGTAAAAAAATTTGAAATTCCTAACATTGCCATTGTTAAGAATGGTAATTGCTGATTAGAGTTAGCAAATTGAGAGACAACATTTGGAACAACAAAGATTAGCAGTAAACTTATTATCACTAGCGAAGTTGCAAATAGAACCATTGGATATATTGTTGCACCAAGAATCTCTTGATTAAGAGTTGCTCTTTTTTCTAGGTAATCAGCTGTCTCCTCCATAACATTTCCCAATTCTCCAGATGATTCCCCTGCTTCGATTAGTGATACATATAAACTATCGAAAGATTCTGGAAATTCCTTTAAAGCTTCAGAGAACTTATACCCCTCTTTAACCCGCATGGATATTTCCTTAAGTTTGTTGGCACTAGATTTATCTGAAAGCTGTTCAGCTACTGAATCTAGTGACCTATCAACAGGTATACCTGCATTAATAAGAGTGGACATTTGACGAGTTATCAATGCTAAATCACTCGATTTAATCTTATGAGACAGAAAACTTAAAAAGGATACTGAAGCTTTTTTTTCTTTTATATCTATAGGAATTAGACTCCTATTTTTTAATTCTTGAGAAGCTAAATTAATATCATCTGCAATTAAGCTGCCTTTTATTTTTTTTCCATCTGAAGATAATGCTTCGTAATTAAATGCAGGCATCAGGCCTCCATAAGGACTCTTCTAACTTCTTCAAGAGTTGTAACACCTTCCTGAATAAGTTTTTGACCTGATTCTTCTAGAAAATCATGTTGAGGATCGATAATATCCCTTACTTTCTGTTCAGAAAAATCATCATTAATGAGTTCTTTGACATTCTGATCTATTTCTAAAATTTCAAAAATACCTTGTCTGCCAGAAAAAGTTTCTCCATCTGATGAGATTTTTCTTACTAGTCGTTGTGAAATTATTGTTCTTAAAGAAGAGGCCAATAGATAGGGCTCAATGCCCATGTCTATTAACCTAGTAATAGCCCCTAGAGTATCATTCGTGTGAATCGTTGATAAAACTAAGTGACCAGTTAGAGATGCTTGAATTGCAATCTCTGCTGTTTCTTTATCTCTTATTTCACCTACCATTACCACGTCTGGATCCTGTCTTAAAATTGCTCGCAGTCCTGCGGCAAAAGTCATTCCAACTTTGTTGTTAACTTGTGTTTGTCCAATACCGTCTACGGCATATTCAATAGGATCCTCGACTGTTAATATATTTCTACTTTGATCGTTCAATAAATTAAGTCCAGCATACAAAGTTGTGGTTTTACCTGAGCCAGTTGGTCCTGTTACTAATATGATTCCGTTATTTTGAGAAAGAGACTTAGTGAATACTTCTTTTTGCTCTGAAGGCATACCAAGATCGTTCAAATTAAATTTTGCTTCAGATTTATCCAGAAGTCTAAGTACAATTCTCTCGCCATAATTTGAGGGTAAAGTTGATACTCTTAAATCTACCCATTTTTCCCCAAGTTTTAATGAGATTCTGCCATCTTGAGGGACTCTTTTTTCTGCAATATCAAGATTAGCCATGACTTTTATTCTTGCATTTAAAAGAGAGGCTATTCTACTGCTGGGAGATAATATTTCTTTCAATATTCCGTCAACTCTAAACCTTATAGAAAGATTTTTTTCATAAGGCTCTATGTGTATATCAGATGCATTTGATTTTATTGCTTCCGATAAAACAGCATTAATCAACCTAATTACAGGAGCTTCGGTTGAGTCATCAAGAAGATCTTCGGTTTTTGGTAAATCGGAGGCTAATTGTTCCAAATTAATATGATCTCCAAGACCATCTGCAATATCTTCAGATTTATCGCTATTTTCTGAATAAAAAGATGAGATATGTTTAAAAAAATCTGTTCCGGATAACGATTTAATCACTAACGGCTTTTTGAACTTAGCTTCTAATTGAGATAATTTATTTAACTTAAAATCTTCAGAAATTAAAACTTCAAGGTTGCTTTCATTTATATCTGAAATAAAAATTCCATTTTCTCGAGCAAATTTGTAGCTCAATTGAAAATCTTGTAAATTTTTATTTTCCATAATTTATTGATTATCCAAAAACGTCTCGATGAGGCTTAGATCAACGACCGGTTTACCTCTTTTTTCCAATAACATTTGTTCGGCTTTCAAATAGTTATATTTTTCTGTACTTATTGTTTGCATATCAGCTGCATTTTTAATAATTGTTGGTTTAAGGAACACAACAAGATTTCTTTTCACCTTAGATTTTGATGTAGATTTAAAGAGGTTTCCAAATACTGGAATATCTCCAAGTCCTGGAACCTTCCTTTCAACCTCTTGAATATCTTCATCGATCAATCCCCCAAGTACAACAGTTTGTCTATCCTCAACCATGACTTTAGTTTGAATCTCTCTTTTGTTTGTAATTATCTCTGACGCACTTTCTGTAATCGGTCCAAATAAACTTGAAACTTCTTGTTCGATATCAAGTCTAATTGAATCTCCATCATTTATTTGAGGAGTTACCAAAAGCTTTATTCCTATTTCTTGACGATTGATGGTTCTGAAAGGATTGGCATTGTTTGCGCCTAGAGATTCTCCGGTGGTGATAGGAATTTCTTGTCCTACTAAAATAGAAGAGGTTTCATTGTCCATGGTTAAGATGGAAGGTGTAGATAGGACATTTGAATCAGAGTCTTTTGCAATGGCATTCAAAATAGATGCAAAGCTACTTTGACCAGCGACAATTTTACCAATCCCTAGTGCTATACCCTCAATACCAAGCAATGAAGAAGCTGCAACAGACTTAACTGTTCCAGCTAAACCCTCTTCTGCCAGCAAGCTTGAACTAGAGGCTGCAAAAGCAGTTAAATCAGGGTTAGGGCTTCCAAACCTTGTTCCGAAAGCCGGTTGTTCGACTCCATCGCCTTGAAAAAGAATTTGCACTCCAAGATCTTTTGTGAGTTGTTCTGAAATTTCTACGATAATTGCTTCGACCAAGACCTGAGCTCTTCTGATATCTATCTTATCTATGACATCCTCTAGTTGGCCTAGGATATCAGGATCAGCATTTATGATTAAAGAGTTAGTCTCTTTATGGGCTGATATAGATGTCTTGATTTTCCCACCAGAGCTCCCTTGAGGGCCCTTATCAATATTTTCTGCAACATTAGTCAAAATATCCTTTATCTCCTCAGCTGATGCGTATTTTAAGTATCTAACTTTTAAACTTTTTGACTCGCTGACCTCGCTATCTAAATCAAATGCTATGGATTTCATTTTTGATGTAATTTCTTGATTTCCAACCAACAAGACAGCATTAATACGATCAATTCCAAAAGCATTAAATTCTGCAGTTGTTCTGTTAGAAGAACTCTTCAAATGAAGGTCGTTAAGAATCTTGGCCATATCCTTAGAAGAGGAATTTTTCAGAGAAATTAATTCAACCAAATCTTGATCAAGTCTATCTAACTCATTTGCAATATTCATAATTTTAGTGATGTTCGATGCCTTATCTGCAATTAAAACTGCATTTGCATCAACAAAAGCTTCAAGATGACCCGATCTGTTGGTTATCGGTTTCAATAAGGCAACTAACGGCTTTGCAGAAATATTTTTTGGTCTAAAAACATTAATGGCTAATCCATCGGACATACTATTTTCAGAGTAATTAGTCTGGAATTCGGTTCTGCCTACGACTTCAGGAACTATCTTGGCAAGATTCCCATAATCTACCACTGAATAGGCATGGGCAGCCATGACAGATTTAAATACCTCATAAGCCTCATCGATGCTTAAATTAATCTCGGAGGCGACCGTCACGGATCCTTTCACTCTTGGATCGACCACAAAGGTTTTATTGGTTACGCTGGCCATATCTGAAATGAAAACCTTGATATCAGCATCCCGTAAGTTTATTTTTGCAGACGCCAATGAAAAAGATGCACAGGCGAGCGCAAGGAGTAAAATCCCTCTCGTAAAAATCATATTTTAATTTAGGTTAATTGTAAGGGTAATTGGGCTACCGTCTCTGATAAGACCAACTTCTATATTTCTAACTTTTTGATTAAGTTCACGTTCTAAATCAACTGTCGTAACTTTTTGACCGTTGAATGATGTAAGAATATCTCCGGGCTCTAGATTGTCATCTTGAAAAAATGGTGAAGATTTCACCGGATTAACTCTTATTCCTAAAACTTCCCCATCTCTAATAACGGGATTGAATGAAATTAACTCTTTGATTTCAAGATTTTCTAACCAGTCTTGTGATGCCATTATGGTTGGATCTATAGATTGTTTGAAACCTTTATTTTTTATAACTTCAGCAAAAGATAAGCTTTCAAGTATCCCGTTTCTTCTCAGATTAATAAACGTGTCATCTATAGACTCCACAACAAGATTACCTGAAATTTTATCTCCAATTTTATAACTTCTCTGTTTTTCATTTGGAAGACCAATAATGGCAACATTCTCTTCTTTGGATTTCACAATCCCATATAATTTGATGTTTAAGTCAGTTTCAGGGCCTTTTTTATTACTATCTGTTAACTTTTCAATCGACTGGTTGAGATCGTTAACTTTTACTTTAGAAAAAGGATCGGAATTCAACGCTATGTATTGCTGAGCTGTGTTAACAATGGTTGAGCTTTTAAAATCAATATTAGGAAATAAAATAGAATTAGCCGTAGAAAAGAGTTGAAATGAAAAATAAAAAGCAAGCAGCAGAACGAAGACCAATTGAAATTTGACTCCGAAGTACAAAGTTTTATCAAGATAAAACTGAATCTCTTTTTTTACTCCATCCAACATGCTAATAATTATATATCGTAACTAGAAATACTAGAAATACTTAAAAGTTAACTTTCACTCCAAAAGAGTAAGTTGTTGGGAGATCGTATTTTTCTTGTATTCTTGCCAATTGCAAGACTTCATAATCTTCACCTGTTACATTTCCAATTGTAAAACCTATTTCAATCTCGTTATCTGAATTTTCGGGTGTGAGATAAGCGGTATAGTTAAAGTCTAAAATCCCAGAACCTTGTTCCATATATACAGGGGCGCCTTCGACAGCTCCAAGCTCAGAAATTCTTTCCCCAGTATAGTTGTATGCTAATACGACTTTGTGATCGCCAGAATCATAACCAAAAGTGATATTTCCTAAGAAATCCGATTGTCCTTGCAAGCTTCTTGTGCCTTTCACAAATTCTGAAGGCAGATCCACCTCTGAATTCATGAAAGTTAAGTTACTTCTTAAGTAAAAAGGAAAGAAATCATAATAGACTTCAAATTCAACACCGGTCATTGTCCCATCATCAACGTTTCGAAATTTTCTATAGAAAGTACCGCTCTCGATAACAGTTTCAATAGGATTTTTAAGTTGCTTATAGAAAAAACCCGCTGAAAAATATTGTCCCCCATCGCCAAAATAATTTTCATATCTAAAATCAAAATTATCGATTTCGGTAATTTGTAAATCGGAATTTCCTACATATGCTCTATTATTTTGAGGATTGAAAAACACAGAGAGGGCTAACTCTCGAAAGTTAGGTCTAACTACAGTTTGACTTAGACCCATTCTAATTTGTTGGTTATCCTCTAATGTTTCAGTCCAAGTTAAAGCTGGCATAGCTTTACCTAAATCTAAATCACTAGATCCGTATTCTGTATTGTTATACCTATCGTAATTAGAGACATCTATATCTGAATCTTCGTATCTAACACCAAGCGCTAATCTGGATGTATCGGATATTTCCATATCAAAACCAAAGTAAGCAGCACCGATAGTGGACTCTGCAATATAAAAATCTGCTGGAGTGGTGATTTCATTAAGCTCCCATCCTGAAGGAGAGATGTTCTCTTGGGCAAAGATCAAACTTGGAGTTTGGGCCAAGAAATCTGTTGTAAAAAAACCAGAGGCAGCAGTTGGAGATGGATTGAATTCATATCGTAGAATTTTATTATCTCGTTCTTTATCGTAGTAACTGAATCCAGCTTTGATATCAAAATTTACAGTATCAGTGGCTATGAAGTATAAGATATCTGCTCCGATTTCTACAATTTCATCCGTTAGATCAAAAAACGACATTCTCCACTTATCCGATCTATTAATAGGAAGGACTCGTCTACCATCATTATATATTTCATATTGATAATCCAAGGAATAAGGAGCATCCCTAGTACCTTCAGAATAAGAGGCACGCCAATTAAACTGTAAATCCCCAAAAAAATGTTCACCGGAGGCTTGATTAGTCCATACTTGTCTTTCTACCCATTCTATTCTCCATCTATCGATAGGAAAATTTGATAAGGCTAGGTCGCTGTAATTCAATGATGTTTTGTCGGATGATTTTCTTGTCAAAAAGGAGGTTAGTTTGACGGTATTATCATCATCAATTTCAAAACCAAGCCCAAACAAAGAAGACAACCTTATTGTGTTCATGGAGTCAAAAAATTCTTCGCTGTCTCGAAGACTAAGAACTAGATTCGGATCTGTTTCTTCAGGCTGCCAAGCATACTTATATCTTTCACTTTCAGTAGATTCCCATTTATTGGAAAAATTTAAAGCGAATATTATCCCCATATTACTTTGTCTAATGTCATAAGAATTACCCGCTGAAACAGAAACAGAAAAATTAGGATCTATGGAATTTAATGAATATTTACTTGGTATTTCCAAGGATTTACCAACGACAGCCAATTGGTCAGGAGTAAGACCGTCGCTGTAAAATTGATTAGCTCTTCTAAGTTTTTTTCCTGAGTTTATAACTGATCTAAGTTCAGCAGGTAATTCTCTATTATTTAATCCAAAACCAAAAAAATCACTTGAATGGCCTTCTGTAGTATAAAAATCATTGCCAGTAGTTAGGGAATCACCAGATAGAGAAAAAGAAAAATCTACAAATTCTTCATCGGGAACGGCAATCGTTCTTAAATTTATTACCCCACCCCCAAAATTTCCTGGAAATTCAGGAGAAAAGGTTTTTTGTACCAATACGCTTTCTAAAATACTTGTTGGAAATAAATCCAGAGGGACAACTCTGCTTAACGGTTCTGGAGAAGCAATGGAGGATCCGTCCAGTAATGCCGTTGAATATCTATCTCCCAAACCTCTGACGTAAACATATTTACCTTTAAATAAACTTAGTCCAGTGACCCTTTTTAACGAGTCAGCAATGTTACTATCGCCGGCTTCTGACATTTGAGTTGTGTCGAGAATATTTGAGATTTCTGAAGTTGATCTTTTTTCATCGGGTATAAATATTCCAGAAACAACCAACTCTTCGACATCGCTACCTTCTTGTGAAACGATAAAGTAAGACATAAATAAAGCCATGAGTATTAACAAATATTTCATTAGGATTCTCCAAAAAAAAGGGCCACCATTATATAAAGGTGGCCCATTTTTACAATTTATTCAAAAAATAAACTTACAGATCAGACCAACCAGCTGTCCAATCAGTACCTCCAGATGGAATAGCTCCAATTTCAGTAGGAGTGTCCCAGAAAGCACCAACCAATACACTAGTGTTGACCGTAACGGCAGATTCATTTGCACCGTTAACGTACCCTGTTAGAGAACTAGTTATGTCAGTAATGCTGTTAGTTGAAGCAGCAGCCCAAGTAGAAGTCATAGTATCACTGGAGCCGTACTTATTGGTACCGCAAGCCATTGCAACAGATGCAGCTACTAATTTTCCATAAGCATTTGTTCCATCACTCGCAGCAGTAACAGTGGCATCATTATCAACTTCCCAGCAAGGACCTAAGTTAGAAGCATCTACAATGATACCGTTTGCTAAAGTAGCGTTTGTACCTTCACGCGTGTGAACCAACTCTCCGTGAGCAACAGTATTTCCAAGAATTAAGAAATTGGAAATAGTAGGGTTTGATCTTGGGAGAGCGTTGTTAGCATCACCGTTATTGTCAAACTCCATTCCATTATCAGGCCTGTTAGAAGTAGCTGTAGCAGGATCAGGAGTGTTTTGGTCAATGATCACCCACTGAGCATTTCCTCTCCAACCGTTAGTGTAATCAAAAGAGTCATCTTGGTTACCGGTTAAGTAAGCGTACTTGAAGCTTACCGTTCCGCCAAAGAACTCAATACCATCGTCAGCGTTATTGTGCACTCTGATGTAGCTAACGCTAGTGGAATTACCTACAGCATAAAAGGCAATACCGTTAAGCTCGTTTGTAGGGGTAATTTGGTTACCCGCGTATTTTACGACGACATAAGAAAGTGTACCCGATGAATCCAAGTCATTAGTTCCACCGTAAGGGACTGTTATACCGGAAGAGTAGCCTTCAGCAGCTCTTTCACATACACCAGCAGAATTTTTTTCTGCATCTGTGCAATTTAGAGTAGCTCGACCCATTAATTGGAGCCCACCCCATTGTCCTTGAGCATCTGCAGCTAGCGTACCATCGTCAGACGTTGACGTCATGATAATGGGCGCAGCAGCTGTACCAGCAGCAATAATTTTTGCACCTCTAAGGATATTAAGAGAATCAGGTCCTGACTCTCCTCTGATAGTCGTTCCAGCTTCAACAGTTAAAATTGGGGTTGCAGTATCATCACCAATGTTGACTGGACCACTGAGAACATGCGTGGCTTCGCTTGCCATGGTAAAACTGTCAGTGTAAGTACCAGTGTAAGTACAAGTGTCTCCGCCTGCTGCATCCGTTCCTTGAACGACTGCTGTTCCGGCTGAGTTCGTGACGCTTGGGCACTCAAAAGAAGCAGCTACAGGTGCAGGTGCTGCCGGTGCAGGAGGCGCCACTGGAGTAGTATCGTTATCGCTACCACCACAGCTTACAAAAATACCTAAAACTACAGGAATTACCAATAATTTTAAAAATCTAGATTTAAACATTTAAGTCTCCTATAAAGTTATTTGGAAACTATACTCAAGGAGTGTGGCAAATAACTTCGCTAAAAAAGATTAAAGTGACTTATTTGTGTCAAATATGAAAAATAATCGCTTCAAAACCCTTCAAATTTGAGTCTCTAGAATGATTGAGTTGATAAAGTTTTCTTTATTTGAAATTGCGTTATCAGAGAAAGTTTTCAGGTAATTGGTGACGGAAATATCGTTCAAGATATCGGTGACACTCTTATTTTTATCCACTAGCTCTTGAACAGTTTGATAGAGTTCTTTTAAACTTTTGAGGTAGTCCGCCAATTCACTTTTAGTAGACGCTGTTCCAATGCCGGGTATCACAATAGTTTTATCGTCAATGAGTTGTAGTGACTCATCGAGACTCTTAATTATTCCTTTGACGGATCCTCCATTCACAGTATTTACGTAAGGCAAAGCATTGGAAAAATATAAATCACCTAAAAATAAAACGTTTCTACCTTGGAAGAAAATTATCGTATCACCCGTGGAGGATGCCGATCCGAAATGATAAAGATAAATATCTTCTTTATTGAAATGAAGCTTCATTTCATCATCAAAAGTAACTCGTGCCCCTGCGTTATCGGTATGTCTAACTTGGTAATAATCTTGAATGATATTTAAATTACTTAATGTACTTGTAGATAATAAAGATTGCCTGGCATTTTCTTGCGAAATCATAAAATGCATTTGACCGCCAAAGAGGCTATTCCCGTCAGCGTTCCAAAAATGATGATTAGAAGAGATGATTATCCTTGGCATATCAATGCCAACGTTTCTTCTCATCACTGATTTTATCCATGGGTGCATCTTTGCCAGCATCGTATTAACCATGACTGCGCCTCTCGGACCTGAGATTAACAAAATATTGCCACAGACAGATGCACAAGAAAGAATATCAATCCCTTGTGCTATTTTGGTATGAATGATGGTCGGTTGTGCAAGTCTTTCTCCAAAAGTTTCTGTGACGATTGGATCCAAACGATCATCTAGTTTTCCGATGATTTCTGAAGAATTAATCTGAGAAATAATTAATAAACTTAGGAGAAGTATTTTCATCAAAAGCATTGTGGATTGCAATTGTTACAATAATGTGAAGATTGTAAAAATCACTGATCGATTTTTTTATTTGTATTAAGGTTATCTGTATGACTCGAAAATTAACATCTGAATTTATAGGTACCTTTTTTCTTCTGCTTATCGTAGTTGGATCAGGAATAATGGGTCAAAATTTATCACAAGACGTTGGTGTTACTCTTTTGGCAAACAGTCTTGCAACTGCATTCGGTCTCATTGTGTTGATATGGATTTTCTCTCAGCATTCAGGGGCTCACTTTAATCCAGCAGTCTCTTTGATAATGTATCTTCAAGATGAGATATCTCGAAGAGATTTATTCCTCTTTATCCCTGTTCAAACAGCAGGTGGCATCTTAGGTGTCCTATCTGCCAACTATATTTACGGTTTAGAAGTAATACAACTTTCAGAAAAAGATAGGTTTTCTCAAGAGATATTTGTTTCTGAAATAATTGCTACTTTTGGCCTTTTATTAACAATTTTATCAATCGGAAAACACAAAAAAGATTTTGTCGCATTATCGGTTGGGTTGTACATTGGAGCTGCCTATTGGTTTACCGCTTCGACATCTTTCGCTAATCCTGCAGTATCTGTAGCTAGAATTTTTACGAACACATTTACAGGAATAGCATACCAGGATGTTGTTTTCTTCATCATTGCTCAGTTTATAGGTGCCATTCTTGCTTGGGCAGTTTGTAAATTTATATTCGATAAATAACCGTGAAAAGTGTCTTATTTGTTTGTATAGAAAATGCTTGCAGGAGTCAGCTGGCTG
Source organism: uncultured SAR86 cluster bacterium (assembly GCA_902570035.1). Taxonomy (GTDB): domain Bacteria; phylum Pseudomonadota; class Gammaproteobacteria; order Magnimaribacterales; family AG-339-G14; genus CACNYO01. The sequence continues at coordinate 52,944 of CACFWO010000005.1, forward strand.
AGGCTATTTGCAACAATAATGATGAACTGGATTTGGTGGCGTATTCTGCTGGTTCGAATCCTGGGCTTGAAATAAATCCCAAAGCAATTGCATCTCTCCAAAGAATAGGCATTGATCACAGAGGCGAACCAAAAGGATTAAGTTTTTATCAAGATAAAACTTTTGATTTTGTTGTTGGAATGGGGTGCGGAGATAAATGTCCCTATATACCCGGTGCCAAAATTATTGAATGGGACATCCCCGATCCGAAGCTGATGAATCAAGAAGATTTTGATTCCGTTAGAGATCTTATTAAATTAAAAATATCCTCTGATTTAATTTAAGTGATAGTCTCATTATTGTTTATAGCTGGAACGTGCATAGGAAGTTTCATAACTTCTTTGAATGAGAAACTAGCAAGCGAATCAAATTTCTTTGGCTTGAGTTTTTTTACTGCTAGGTCAAGTTGTAATCATTGTCACAGACAATTATTTTTTTTTGATCTTATCCCCATTGTTAGTTATTTGTATTTAAGAGGTAAGACGAGGTGTTGCCATAAAACAATTCCTCATCATTATTTTATAAATGAAATTATTTATGGATTATTGATTGTATTTGCTTATCTGGAAGCAAATACCTTTATTTTTTTTCTAATATCCTCAATTTTTTATTCAGCCTTAATAGCTATCGCTCTGTTTGATCGAGATTTTTTAATCATTCCTAAAACCTATCTTCTAATTATCCTGTTTCTAGGCTTGTTCAATATTTATTTAACAGACAGTTATAATTTTTTGATTTCGGCAACGTTTATGACTGTTGCTGTTTACCTGATTAAGTTTATTTTTGATAACTTATTTGCAAAAAATACTTTCGGAATGGGAGATGTATTATTAATTTTTAATTTAGGTCTTTTTGTGGATTTCTTTTCTTTGAGCTTAATTTTATTTTTATCAAGCTTAATTGGAATTGTTCATGGACTTTCTAAAAAAGACATACTAAAAACTCCATTACCGTTTGCAATGCATTTGGTAATGGGGAGTCTAGTTTTTTTCTCTTTGTATTAGGTATTAGTTACCAGTAAAGGTGTATCGAAGACCAATTGAATATCTAGGACCGAATTCATCGTATTGCATCAAACGAGTATCTGCCCCGAAGTAGTAATATTCAGGAGCATCATTGATGTTTACTGCGTCAAAAGTGATTTGCAATTCATCTGTTATGTCGCCTTTTATAGATAAATCAACTTGCGTATGTTCGCCATTGATATCCTCGTTTACGGGACTGGATCCTAATTCTCTGATGTATGCGCCTCTGTATGATGCGATTATTTTAGCCTCAATAAAGTCGTTAGCGTAGCCTATATTGAAATTACCTGTACTCTCAGCGGTTTTTTGTAATGCCACTTCTCTGCCGTCAGGAAGTGTTGACTCACTATCCACAAAGGTATAATTGAATCCCACCAACCAGCCTGGCATTGTTCCAGCTAACGCACCAATATCGGTTTGCACGTTAAACTCGAGACCAAGAACCGTAGCGCTATCTGCGTTCAGAAAGCTAGAAAACTCCGTCCATGACGTAGATCCGGTGGCAACATCTTCTAGTTCATAACCAAAAATGGGGTCCTCAAGGTTTTTATAAAATACTCCAGCTCCTATCCAAGTCACATCTCCTGGAAAGTAATCCACACCAAAATCAAGCGATGTTGTGATAGTTGGATCTAGACCAGGATTACCTTGCTCGATTTCTCTATCCTCACTTTCAATGACTGCATAAGATGAAGCATCCTGAAATTTTGGCCTAGCAAGAGATCCGTATAAGGCTGCTCTTATTTGTAAATCATCGTCTATAAGGTGTTTTACGTTAATGCTCGGAGCGACAATCAGATAGTCGTGTCGATCAGTGTCGTAATAATAATTTTCAGTTGCGGTATCCAATCTTCCGGATAAAGTAACTACGTTGGTATCCTCTGCTCTCGCACCTACAACGATAGTTGTTTCAGGCAGATCAAAGGTAAACATCGCATATCCAGCAGTTATGTTTTCATCGGCGAAAAAATCTCCAGGAACAGATTCCTCAAGAGTATCGCCTCGTTCGTATTCAAAAAAACTATCGCCAGCCATGGTGAAACAACCGAACTCATCCTGAGCACCTGTAAACCGTTGAAAAATAGCTCGAGCTTTTTCCTTATCGATGATCAAACCTGCCGATGACCTTAAACGCCAGTCTGAAGTAAGTTCATCGGTTAAACCTTGGTCACCGTATGGCCAATAATCTTCTCCACTCCAATCGTAAGCACATACATTTGCGTTAACATTTTTTTCTCTTTGTTTAATTTTTATTCCAGACTTAAAACTACCGGGATTACCTTGAAACACGAAGTCCTGTCTCACGTCAAATTTAAAAGTTAATTCTTGGTCATCTCTGTCATTGCTTTCATATTCAAATTTGTCCGCTTCATAAGCGTAGGGATTTAAAAATCCAGCGCTTGCAAAATCAACGTAAGGCTCTTCTGGATTAGACCAATCAATGTAGTGATTGGCATCAATTTCAGCATTGAACACTGCATTCTGTCTATCAGTATCTTGTTCTGTCGCTGATGAATAGGATATTTCATATTGGATTTCTAGCCCATCGTCCAAAGACGTGATCCCACCAAAAGAGTATTTTTCAATGGTTCTTTCTTCAATCCTAGGCCTGGATTCATTTTCTACTTCTAACTCACCGGCGTAAATAGCTCCTGTTTGAGAAACTGTATACATACCGTCATCGACGATGTCGTCAATACCTTTAAGTTCAAATTTATTTCTTTGCTCTGCGTCTTCGTATTGATTGTAAAAAGTTTTGATGTATAAATCTGTGTTATCTAATCTGAAATCAAGATTAACTGACAAGCCTAATCTTTCTCTCGTTAGGTTGTAATATCTCATTTCATAATCATCGTTCATAAGATAAAAACCAGTCGCGTCATCAACTCCCCATCCTCCTGATTCATTATTGTGAGAGGTAATTTCTCTATTTTCAGCATTGGCAGATATAGCAAGACCAAAGTTGTCGTTGAAAACATTTGAGTAAGCTATGGATGTTTTATAATTTTCATCGTTTTCAGTTAATTCGTTGTAAGAAGTCTCAGCTCTAACTCTCACGTAGTTTTTCGGTCTGTCGAAAGCTGTCAAGGTTTTGAGATTAATTTTTCCTCCGATCGCATCTAAATCTTGATCAGGGGTAAAAGATTTAAAAACCTCGATTGATTCAAGCATATCGGAAGGCAGACCATCGAGAATAACATTTCTGTTATCTTCCGGAGCTACTACAGCAATACCATCAATCGTTACTTGGTTTAGATTGCCACCAAGACCTCTCAAAATAGCATATCGACCTTCGCCTTGATCGTTTTCAACTGTTACACCAGAGAGCCTTCTCACTGACTCTGCCACGGTGGTATCAGGAAAGGATCCCAGCGCATCCGAATCAACAACGCTTAAAAATTGATCCGAAGCTCTTTGTCGAGCTATCGCATTGTAAGTGCTTGCTGCTTGCCCAACGACCAAAAGGTTCTCAATCAAATCAACGTTGGATCCAAGAATAAAATTTTCTTCATTTTCACCGGAAGAAATGGTTATATTTTTGGAAATAGGAGATGCTCCCAAATAGGTAACGATAATGTTATACCTTCCTGGTTCTATACCTGTAATTGAAAAAATTCCTTCTCTATCGGTAGAGGTTCTAAAATTGGTTCCATCAACGGTAACAATTGCCCCTTCGAAAGAGGATTTACCGGAGAAATCAGTGACTGATCCTTTCAAATTAGCAGCGCTAATAGTGATTGAGAATAGTAATGAAACTAAAAGTAAGAAAATCTTTTGCATGCTTATCTCCAAAGTTATTGAATTTTAAACAAGTAGATTTTTGATTATGTTACAGCGCAGTTTCCTTTTGTGTCACTAAAGTGAACTTTAGAAACCCTTATTTTTTAAGTTTGAGATTATTTATTACATCCTGGAAAGAGACGTACTTAAAATTTTGATTACCTTGTTTAGTATCTTCATCATTGTAACCGTCCTGAACCACTAACAACCCTCTTGGATAATCTTTACCTAATCTTTTTGAGATAACTTCAATTCCATCGGTATCCGATGCTCCATCAATACCTTTTTTGTTAAATGTAACTCTAAAGCTGCCTTGATATTCAAAAGGATGGTTACGGTCGTAAAGGTTAACGGTTCCATCGCCTTGCGAAGAGAGTAAAATGTAACCTTCTGAAGCAGAAGTTGCATAAATTGCTATACCTTCCGGGTCATCATCAATAAACCCTTCTCTGTCGTCAATCCTTTTGATAAGTGATAAGTCTTCAGCACTGAAAGCTTTTAAAATTCCATCGCTACCTTCCCTAGATATGAAAATAATCTCATTCTGATCATCAACTACGCATCCTTCAGATTCATTTCCTTCTGCAGAAGGATTAATTTCATCTTCAATTATATCGATTTCTTTTAAAAGTCTTTGCTTTAGCAAATCCCATAATTGAACTCTACTTCCATCATGCTCTGTCACTATGGCTATTAAATTATTGTCAATGATGCCCATACAAATTCCATAAACATCAAATTCAATTTTAATTGCTCTAAGTTTTGATTTTTCGGTGAATGGAGAAGGTCTACTAAAAAACTTAAAAAGGTTTTCGTTATTAAATGACCATAAATCTATTGTATTCAAAGACCTATTTGAAGATACAACGTAAAGGCTCCCATTGAAATCTCTTAGATCAATGTTGTTCATCTTTCCAATTTTGGAAAAACTAAGCTCTTGACCGTTTAAGTCATAAACATGAATTCCTGCTTGCTTGTCGGTCCCAAAGATTAAAGATTCATAAGAGTTTTTAGAATTAACCCAAACGGCTGGATCATCTGCAGCATCTCCCATCGAATACACACTTTTAGTTTCTACTGTAGGTTTCACAAGAAAAACATCTTTTTCAGATAATGTCTCAAAACATATTAAAAGAGAGATTAAGTAAAAAAAACGCATTGTTAAAATGAATAAATTGACTTGAATATGTAAAAAATAAGAATGGACAAAATTCCTCCTACAGGAATTGTCACAATCCAACCAGAGAAAATTTGAACCACATTACTCCAATCCAAATTTCTAGAGGAGTTAACAAGCCCTATCCCGATAATTGCTCCTACCAAAGTATGGGTTGTTGATACTGGAAATCCATAACTTGAACTTAAAACCACGATGGTTGCTGCAGAAAGTTCTGCTGCGAAACCTGAGGATGGGGTAATTTTTGTAATTCCTTTTCCGACAGTTCCTATTACTCTGAAACCATAAGTTAAAAGACCAATTACTATGGCGATTGATCCTAATAATAGGATCCAACTTGTTACGGCTATTTCATTATTCAAAGAATCATTCTGAGATACAGTATTTACAACTGCTGCAAGAGGTCCCACCGCATTAGCGACATCGTTTGAACCGTGCGCAAAAGCCATAGCGCATGCAGTAAAAATGACTAAGATGGCAAAGAATGATTCAATACTTGCATCCTTTTGCTTGCTAATATTGCTAGTCTTGAGAAGCAATAAGCCAATGATAGTTATTCCGATAGCAAACAGAAATGAAAAGAAAGCTGCTTCAGCAAAATCTAAATCTATTCCCACATGTTTTAATCCTTTTAAAAAGGTCAGCATGGAAATTACAAAACCAACAAATAAAAGATAGATCGGACTGAATTTCAGGGTGTTACTAAAAGGATTTTCTGTATCCAGTATTAAAAATTTGATGCTCTTAAATACAAAGAAAGCAAGGACTCCAGATAAAATAGGAGATAAAACCCAAGTAGTTGCGATGCTGGAAACTGCTTCCCAATTGACTGCATTAAAAGATAATCCGATTATCGAAAAACCTACAATGCCTCCAATTATCGAATGAGTAGTGGATACTGGCCATCCCAAAGTCGATGCCAGAAAAAGCCATAATCCCGCTGCTAGTAAAGCTGACATCATTCCAAAAACCAAAACATCAGACTTACCAATAAATTGCTCACTATCAATTATTCCTTTTCTAATAGTGTCGGTTACTTCACCGCCGGCAAGATAAGCTCCAGAAAATTCAAAGATACAAGCTATTAAAAGAGCAGTTCTCAATGTGATAGCGCCGGAACCCACAGAAGTTCCAAATGCATTTGCTACATCATTTGCTCCTATGCCCCAAGCCATAATGAATCCAAAGACGCAAGCCAGTATTATAATTTCTGTTTCGATGCCAACAAATGCCATAATGAAGGTTTATTTAGGGCACAATATATGAAATTATTGCTTTAGTTAACCTTTTAGGACGATTAAATTTTAATTTCACCTAAAATTCATAATTACTTTTATCGATGTTTGAATATGACATAGCCGAATATTCTCTGATTAACCCAGATTTATACAGAAGAGAGCTCCGAAAACTTCAAGCTGAATTCTTAAAATTGCAAAAATGGGTAATCAATGAAAAGAAAAGACTAGCAATAGTTTTTGAAGGCAGAGATACAGCGGGAAAAACAGGCAGTATATCAGTTTTAAGTAAATACTTAATTCCAGAACACGTAAGGTTAGTTAAGTTAGGGATTCCCTCAGAATATGAGTCGAGGCGATGGTTTTCTAGGTATGAAAAACATATGCCGAATACAGGAGAAATAGTATTTTTTGATAGGTCTTGGTATACCAGAGCTCTTACTGAAATAACTATGAAATATTGTACAGAAAGACAATATAAGTATTTCATGAAAAATGTTTTGAATTGGGAGGAGCGATTAATCAAAGATAAAATAGATATCGTAAAAATATATCTTTCGGTAAAAAAAGATACGCAAAAAAAAAGGTTCGAGAAAAGAAAAAATAGCCCTCTAATTTTCTGGAAATTCAGTGAAAACGATCTTAAAGTTGCAGATAAATGGGATGCTTTCACGTTCTATAAAAATCAGATGTTTTCCACAACTTCTTCAACTGAGTCCCCATGGGTAATTATAAATGCTAATACTAAGATGGTCGCTTCCTTAAACTCTCTCAGATACATATTAGAAAAGTTTGATTATCCAGAAAAGAAAATTCCTAAACCCAAAAAATGGTCTAGAGGAATGAATATTTACAATGTAACAATAAACGGGGTCAAATTCGAGAATCTAAGCTACGATCAATATAAAGTTCTAAATTCTTTCTCTGATGGTTAACAAAAATATTTACCGCGTAGGATGTTTAGACTTAGGCTCTAATGCAATCAAATATAAGCAATACAGAATCAAGCAAGATAATGAAAAATTTTACGAAGAACTTGAAGCCTACAAAAGGATACCAATAAGACTTGGAACTGACGCTTTTAAAAAAAGAAAGATAAAGAAAAAGACTGCTCAAAAATTAGTAGAAGAATTAGAAACTTTAGCACTACAGTTAAATCTAAAAAAAATTAATTTAATTGGAGGATATGCAACATCTGCAATGAGAACAGCATCTAACGGAGAAGAAATTTGTCAATATATCAAGCAAAATCTAGATATTGAACTGACCATCCTCTCAGGAGAGGATGAAGCAAAACTCTTATCACATTTAACCAAAAAATATCCACAAAATGGTACTCACCTATTTGTTGATGTCGGAGGCGGAAGTACAGAAATATATTATGAAAATGGCGAATCAAAGCAAATTCAATCATTTAATTTAGGAGCAGTCAGGGTCTACCTAGAAGAGGAAAATTTGTCAGACTGGAAGGACTTAGAAGATTATCTCTCAAAATTAAAAGATTCTCCTGTAAGAAAAATTATTGGAGTGGGAGGCAACATAAGATCATTAATTTCTATAATTAATAAAAATCAAAATCTTTCGATCTCGATCGATCAGTTAGAAGCATGTATGAGTAAACTTGCAAAGTACGGCAAGAAGGAAAAAATGAAGATATATTCATTATCCAAGGACAGGGCAGATATTATTGAATCAGCAGCAAAGATCTTCATAAGAATCATGAGTCTTGTTCCTAACTCAACCCTTCAATCTGCTTCTTGGAGTATTTGTGATGCTTTAGTTAGAAACTTTATCAATGAAAATCATACGGGATTAAGCTCCGAACTTAATAAAACCTCTTCTTGACTCAAAATGTAATTCATCTCGATCCAAAACTTGCAGCCATTAGGTTTATTGGGCGTCATTCCTATCTCATAACCCATAAGTCTGGCTAAATGTTTTGAAATAGCTAACCCAAGACCGGTTCCGCCAGATTGCTTGGCTCTTCCTCTATCAACTCTAAAAAATCGCTCGAATACTCTGTCTCGATATTTTTTAGGAATTCCCTTTCCGGAATCAATTATGCTTAATCTAGAATTGTAATCGTCTGAAAGATCATTTTGTATAATCACAATAGATTTAGCTGGAGAGTGTTTCAAAGCATTTGAGATAAAATTGCCTAAAATAATTTCGAACGCAGAAACATCAATTAAAACTTCAATGTCTTTCGATACTCTGATGTCAAAGTTTATTTGCTTAGGGTTTAATTGGTATTTGTGTTTGCTTAGAAATTTATAAATTAATGAATAAAGATTTTGTCTTTTCATATTCAAATCAAATTCTCCGGCTTCAATTGAACTTAATTTCAGTAACTCAGATACTGTGTTCGACATATTTTCCGATTGCGAAAGGATAGCTTCGGTGAATAACAAAGCTTTTGGATCATCCATGAAATTCCCATGTAAAATTGTCTCAGCATTTGCTCTAATAACAGATATTGGTGTCCGAAGTTCATGCGATACATTTCCAATAAAATCCTCCCTCATTTGTTCAAGTCTTCTTAACTTGGAAATATCGTTAAATACGACGAGCATTTCATCATTAGTTGTATCTCTTCTTGCACTGATTAAATAAGATGAATCTATAGATTTTGGACCGTTAATCTCCACAGCATGGTCATTTTTTTCCCAAGCTTTTTTGAGAAATTTTTTAAATGCTGGATAACTAATACTTGAAAAAAATTTCATTCCAATTTCTAATTCAGGCCAAAAATCTTCTTCAATTGTTTTATTGTAAAACAGGACCTCATTAGACTTGTTTAGCAGTAAAACTCCTTGGCCCATTTTTTCCAAAACTGAACTAAATTGTTTTCTTTGTTTTGCAAGAACCTTTAGGTCTTTTTTTAAATTTTTCTGAACTAATTCAACGCTATAATTTTGGTTCGATTGAATAGATATATCTTCATCATCATTAGAATCGATATCAGCCTCATTCGAAGCTTCTTTAAGTAATCTTAAAATAACATTTGACGTGAAATAACTTACAAAAAGAGCGAAGACGAATCCAACTAAGACTGCTCCTAAAATAATATAACGGACTCTTGCTAACGCTTGATTGATTTGAGATAGAGGCGCAGCAACTCTAACAACGCCTACTTCATTTTCAATAGGTATGCCAACAGCAAGATATCTCATGTCAGTATTAATAGTATTTGAGAATCTTTGAGTTAAGCCGAAGCCTACATTAAAAGCTTGGATAACTTCAGGTCTTTCGGAATGATTTTCTACTGAACTAAGCTCAAGCAGTGGTATTTCTGAATCCCCTATTACTGATCCAGAACTAGATATCAATGTGACTCTTAATCCGGAAGCTTCTCCGAGATCATCTGCCAAATAATCTGCATTCTGATAATTCAGACCAGCATCGATAAAGAGTTTCTGAGCTATCTTTGCATGGTTTTCAAGATTTGAATTTATATCTTCTTCTAAATAATTTGCTAATTGGCCTTGAATGTAAAGCCCAGCTCCGAGTGAGGCTAAGGCTAATATACTAAAAGATATTAAAAATATTTTTGCTCTAACTGACATACTTAATTCAACTAAGATGCTGAATTAAAACGATATCCTACTCCTCTTACAGTTTCAATATTATTTCCAATTTGGTCGAGTTTTGCTCTCAGGCGTTTAACATGAGTATCAACTGTTCTTGTAGTCACAGCGCAATTATAGCCCCATACATCATCAAGAAGAGCATCGCGAGTTTGAACCCTTCCAATTCTCTCAACTAAGTAATGCAACAAAGAGAATTCTTTAGCAGTCAAAGAAATTTCTCTGTCTTTAAGTTTGACTCTATGCGCGGCAATATCAATTTCAAGGTCACCGAAAACAAGTTTATCTTCATCGCCAGTGTTTTTATCATTAGACCTTTTTAACATGGCAGCAACTCTGAGCATAAATTCACGAATACTAAATGGCTTTACAATGTAATCATCTGCGCCAAGCTCAAAGCCAACAATTCTATCTATTTCCTCGCCTTTGGCAGTAACCATCATAATTGGGATATTCTTTGTTTTTTTTGCGGAGCGAAGAATTCTACATATTTCAAGGCCCGACATATCTGGAAGCATCAAATCAAGTAAAATTAAATCTGGTAATTTTACATCGATCGATTTAAGGGCATCTGTGCCGTTAAAAGTCGACTCTACTGAGTAGCCCTCTGAGTCTAAATTGAATGAAATAGTCTGATTTAAATCTGGCTCATCTTCTACCAGTAGAATATTTTTTTTCATTAAGACATTATCCTATTTTTTGCAAAGAATTTGAAGAAAAGCAATACAAGTTTCCATTTTTGTTACATTCTTTCTAAAGTATCTAAAAACTGTTTTGCCACATTATCCCAGGAGTATTGATCTGCAAAATCAAAACAGGAAGTTCTATCTACAGAGCTAGCTTTTTCTATAGCATTTTTTAAGTCTTGGTCGTAATATCCATTTAAACCGCTTGATATCACATCAATAGGACCTGTGACAGGATATGCAGCTACCGGAGTTCCGCAAGCGTTAGCTTCCAACATAACTAATCCGAATGTATCTGTTAGTGAAGGAAATACCTTAACTCTTGCATTGCTGTAAATTTCAGCGAGTTCATCTCCAAATTTATATCCTATGAAATTTACATCGGAAAATTTTTTCTTATACTCCTTCAATTGCGGGCCTTCGCCAACGACAACTTTTGGTAAGTCTAAGTCAAGACGAAAGAATGCTTCTAAATTTTTTTCTTTTGAAACCCTGCCAACATAAAGATAGTAAGGATCTACCTCCTCTAATAATAATGGTCTAAAAATACTTTTATCAATCGCCCTATTCCAAATTTTAAGATTTTGAATTCCTATAGACTCTAACTCTCTTTGATGAGAAGGCGTATTCACCAAAGTTCTAACTGCACCAGAATGAAACCACTTCAAAAACTCATTGGTAATAGAAGTTGGTAATCCCATTAAGTCTTTTAAATAATCAGGAAATTTTGTGTGCACTGCAGTCGTGAAGGGAATTCTTTTTCTTACGAGGTAATTTCGCAAATAAATTCCTATTGGGCCTTCAGTAGAGATGTGGATGGCATCAGGTTGAAAATCTTTTAATATTTTTTTTGAGTTAAAAACATCTATAGAAGCTCTGATTTCTGGGTAAACTGGAATGGGTAAAGAAGTAAATAAACTAGGCTCAATAACTTTGACTTCATGATTTTCAGATAACTTAGAAACTAATGATGTAAGAGTTGTAACTACACCATTGACCTGGGGAGTCCAAGCATCTGTGGCAATTAATATTTTCACGCTGCTTTTTCAGCAGTCTCGATTCTTTTGGTATTGATCGTTAATTCTTCCTTAGAGTAATCAATTAGCGATAGTGAGCCATCACTGGACTCAACAATGGCTGTACATGATTCAACCCAGTCTCCACAATTCACATAAGTTATTCCATCGTAATCTTGTATAGTCGCATGGTGGATATGTCCACAAACAACACCATCGAAAGACCCGTTTTTACAAGCTTTCACAAGACTTTCTTCGTATTTACTAATGAAATTCACAGCGCTTTTAACTTTGTATTTTATAAATGCAGAAAAAGACCAATAATTTTTGAGTCCAAAAAAATTCCTCAAAGAATTTATGAAGGTATTTAGAGACATTAAAACTTCATAGACCCAACTTCCTAAAATTGAAATCCATTTGCTATATCTCGTAACTAAATCATATTCATCACCATGGACGATAAGAAAGTTTTTTCCATCAGCTGTCATGTGCTCAGCCTTATCTATCATTTTTATATTACCAAGATTCAAGGGAGTAAAAGTCCTCAGAAACTCATCATGATTACCTGTGACAAAAATAACTTCTGTCCCCTGCTTAGCAAAAGATAAAAACCTTCTGATTACATTTGTATGCTCTTGAGGCCAGTAAATACTTTGTTCAAGCTTCCAGCCATCAATTATATCTCCAACTAAATATAATTTATCGCAGGTATGAGTGTATAAAAAATCTAGTAAACGATCCGACTGACAACCACGTGTCCCCAAATGTATGTCAGATAGAAATATAGATCTAAAATGCTTTTTTGTAGTTTCCATATAATGTATGGATGATTAGAATACAATGCAAAAATCTTGTAAGCAATCACAAGCGAAAATTATCACTAAATAGCTATATAGATATCACATCATGGACACATTGAAGCGTAATTTTATTCTGTTGATCTCCCTTTTTATCGCCCCTCTTGCAAATACCTATCCTGATTTTAATGATTTTTTTTCTAGAGGCATCTTTGGAGGAACCACAGACTATGAAGTGATCAGTGATAATCATGTGCGAAGTTATACCAATTCAGGTAACAGTGTTTTCGTTACTACTGATACCTTTGATGTTTTAGATAAAAATATAGCCTCATGGCAATGGAAAGTTTTAATTCCCCTTGAGGCTAATGAACGCTTGAGACGGAATCATGACTTTGCAGCTAGAATCATTTTTTGTAAATCAGACGGAATACTCCCTACACAAAAGAGATGTCTTAATTACGTTTGGACAGATTCAGTTGAAAAAGGAACAGTTTGGGTTAATCCGTGGAATTCAAAACAGATCAACATTGCACTTAGAGATAGTCAAGATGGAGTAGATATCTGGAAAGAAGAGAAAGTTAATCTTGTTGAAGACTTTAAAAGATACTTGAACATCGATATCAAAGAGATCTGGGGTTGGGGTGTCATCACAGATGCAGATAACACAAGACAAATTGCATCAGCCGAATATAAAGACTTTAATTTTCAATAAATCCTTTCTTTGGACTCCAAGACCAAAGTAAATCACACAACAGTTTAGAATCATTTTCCTTTGATTTAAGACTGATGAGATCACAAGTCCTTAAATAAATATCTCTGTGTGTGAGATGACTTACTACATCGCTTAATCCAGGATTATGCCCAACGACTAGGACAGACTCTTCGCTTAATTTTCTCTGAAGGAAATCCTCTAGATGTTCTGCAGAAGCATGATATAGATCATCCAAAAAAGTTACCTTTTCAAAATCATGAATCCCTTCTAAACCAACCGAACAGGTAATCTCAGTTCTAACAGAAGAGCTAGAATAAACCTTATCAAAAGAAATTTTTTTAGATTTTAAAAATGCGTTAAGCATTTCAGAATTTTTTAAACCTCTTTCAGATAAAGGTCTTTTGAAATCATCAATATGAAGGTCATCCCAAGAAGATTTGGCGTGACGCAAAAAATACAATTTCAAATTATGGTTCGAGGATTACTTTATTCTCAAGGGTTCCTACGTTTTCAAGTTCAATTTTTACTACATCATTAGGTATTAAATACTTTCCTAAAACAACACCTACCCCACTGGAAGTTCCTGTAGCAATAATGTCACCTGGCTCTAAGGTAAAAGCCTTAGTGATGTGTTCAATTAAATCAAAGCAATCAAAAATTAATTGATCAGTGCATGAATTTTGCCTTAATTCATCATTGACATAAGTTTTAATTTTTAAATTATGGATGTCAGATATTTCATCCATGGTTACGATATACGGTCCAATCGGACAATGGGTATCAAAACTTTTACCCATGGTAAAAGTTGGTGATGCAATTTGCCAATCTCTTACGCTGACATCGTTGCAAATGGTAACTCCTGCGATCACATCCAAGGCTTCTTCTTTGCTGACGTGTCGACATTTTTTACCAATCACGAAGGCCATTTCTCCCTCGTAATCAACCGCATCAGAAACTTTTGGTTTATGAATTTCTCCTTGATGTCCTAAAACTGAGGTCGATTGCTTTGTGAATATCATTGGAACCTCGGGTAGATCCATGCCTGTCTCTTTGGCATGATCTTTATAGTTCAATCCTACTGCCAAGACTTTTCCTGGTCGTTCAATAACAGGGAGAAACTCTATTTCAGATAACGGAATTACTTCTGGATTTGAATCAATAAAATTTGATACTTCTGGAGAGAGTTCGTGTATTTGTTCAATAAACTCAAGCATAGATATGGAGTATTTATCTGAGATTGATTTGAATGAGCAAACGCCATCGTCTAGTAATGCTCCTACGTTTTTCTCACCTTTATATAAAAAATTTACTAACTTCATTATTCGCTCCTTCGAAAATTCTTTTATTTTGGTTGCATTCTTATGCCACCATCAAGTCTGATTGTTTCTCCGTTTAGGTAAGGATTTTCAATTATCTGCATAGCCAACAATGCGTATTCCTCAGGATTTCCTAATCTTTTTGGAAATTGAGTCATCTCGATTAAAGGTTTTCTTACTTCATCGGGAGCCATAGCCATCATAGGAGTGTCAAAAATACCCGGTGCAATTGTATTTATCCTTATACCCATTCTTCCTAAATCACGAGCGATGGGGAGAGTCATCCCTACCACTCCAGCTTTACTTGCACTGTATGCTGCCTGTCCAATCTGTCCATCGTATGCTGCAACAGAAGCAGTATTTATTATTACACCACACTCATTATCTTTTTCTGGTTCATTTTTGCCCATCTCAACTGCAGCAAGTCTTAGTACATTAAAAGTACCCACAAGATTCACATCCAGTACTATTTTAAAATAATCCAAAGGATGTGCTCCGTCCTTACCAACAGTTTTACTAGCGCTTCCAATACCAGCACAATTCAAAACAATATCAATTTTTCCAAACTTCTCTATTGTTTTGTTGATAGCTTCTTGAACGCTAGCTTCTTCAGCTACATTCGCAACTGCGTAATCAGTTTCACCATCTAATTCTGTGCAAGCTTTCTTGGCATTGTCTTCGTTAAGATCCATAACCATTATTTTTGCACCCGCAGCAATTAGCTTTTGAGCTGATGCAAACCCTAGGCCTGATGCCCCTCCCGTTATAAGGGCTACTTTATTTTCAATATCCATAATATTTCCTCTTTAGAAACATAAATTTAACATGCCAATAATTAAGCTCAATTCATTTTTAGAATTTTTTTGAACGCCTTTACTCATTCAAAACTATTCCTTAATATAAATCCAAGATTAAAAGTAGGGAGATTTTATGAAAACAGATTATGAATTTTTAAAAACCGATATAGATGGTCATATCTTGACTGTCACGATAAATAGACCTGAAAGGATGAATGCTTTGCATCCCCCAGCTCATGCAGAATTTGATGAAGTTTGGAATGAATTTGATAAAGACGAAAATCTTTGGGTTGGTATTGTTACTGGAGAAGGTGATCGTGCTTTTTCTGCAGGAAACGATCTTAAGTTCCAAGCTGAAGCTGGAGGTAAGATGGATATTAATATGGCTTCTTCAGGGTTTGCTGGTTTGACTTCTAGATTCAATTTAACCAAGCCTTTAATTGCTGCTGTGAATGGCGTATCGATGGGTGGTGGATTTGAAATAGCATTAGCTTGCGATTTGATTGTCGCATCTACTAATGCAAAATTTGCTTTACCTGAACCTAAAGTTGGTTTGGCAGCACTTGCTGGAGGCATGCAAAGACTTCCAAGACAAATCGGTATGAAAAATGCATTGGGCATGATGCTTACTGGTAGACACGTATCTGCTGATGAAGGTAAAAGCTTAGGCTTTGTTAATGAAGTTGTGGAACCAGAAAATTTATTAAGCGCAGCAAAAGCCTGGGCAAAACAAATTGAAGAATGTTCACCGATGTCAATTAGGGCAACTAAACAAGTTGCTTATGAAAATTTCAACGAACCTGATCTAGAAAAATCTATGAAAGCCCACTATTCTGCTGTCAAAGAATTGTTTGGTAGTGAAGATTTTATTGAAGGCCCTGTAGCATTTGCCGAAAAAAGACTTCCTAACTGGAAAGGTAAGTAAATGAGTGAGTTATTTGATTTAACAGGCAAAAAAGCCATTATTACCGGCTCTTCCAAAGGAATTGGGAAATCTATTGCCAAAGCCATGGCGCTTCATGGTGCGGAAGTTGTTATATCCAGTAGAAAAGCTGATGTATGCCAGGAAACAGCTGATGAAATTAACGAAGCTTGCAAGGATGGTCCCGGAAAAGCGATTGTGATTCCGTGCAATATCTCTGATAAAGCTGCTTTGGAGATGTTAGTTGAAGAAACAAGAATCCAACTTGGTCAGATTGATATTTTGGTCTGTAATGCTGCAACCAATCCTTTCTTTGGCTCTATCAAAGATATCCCTGATGAAGCATTTGAGAAAATTATGAATAACAACATCAAAAGTAATCATAATTTATGTCAAATGGTGATCCCTGAGATGGTTGAAAGAGAAGACGGAAATATTATTATTGTTTCTTCTATAGGAGGCATGAGAGCAAGCCAGGTAATTGGAGCTTACAATGTCTCCAAAGCTGCAGACATAATGCTTGTTAAAAATTATGCATCTGAATTTGGTAAATTCAACGTGAGAACAAATTGCATTGCTCCTGGTTTAATCAGAACTGATTTTGCAAGAGCTTTATGGGAAAACCCTGAGATTTTAAAATCAGCTCTAACAGGCACACCACAAAATAGAATCGGTGAGCCTGATGAGCTTGGAGGAGCTGCTATATTTCTTGCATCTGCAGCAGGTAGTTATGTGAATGGTCACACAATTGTCGTCGATGGAGGCACAACAGTTTAGTTATGAGTAATAAAGATTTAGTTTTATATGAAGATTTAAAAAATGGTGTTGGACTGGTTAAATTAAATAGACCGGAAAGATTAAATGCAATTACCCCTGCTCTCAGTGCAAGGCTCAAGGAGATCTTAGATCAAGCATGTGCGGATGGTTCTATTAAAGTAATCGTTCTTACCGGAGAAGGGAGAGGATTTACTGCAGGTGCCGACATGGACGGTCTTGCTAGTACCTCTGAGGGAAAATCAGATTCCTCTGAACAATCTAAAGATGATGAGCCTTGGAAAGGATTCAGTTATGTGCGTAATTTAGATAAACCAGTTATAGCGGCTATTAATGGTCCTGCTGCTGGGGTTGGTTTTATCCTATCTCTTTACTGTGACATCAGATTTGCATCCGAGACTGCTGTGTTTTCAACAGCTTTCTCTAAGAGAGGTTTGATTGCTGAATGGGGCGTTGGCTGGATGCTTAGCAGGATAATTGGTTTATCTCATGCAAATGATCTTCTTTTCTCTGCAAGAAAATTTGACGGAAAAGAAGCTGAAAGAATCGGTCTCGTAAATAAAGCTATTCCAGCTGATTCATTCATGGATGAAGTCATTGCTTACGCAGAAGATCTAGCAAAGAATGTTTCGCCAAGATCCGTGAAAATTATGAAAGAGCAAATGTATGCGTCTCTGGAAGAGTCATTTGATGATCATATTCAAAAAGCATTTAAAAAGATGGTTGAAAGCTTCGGGTCTGATGATTTCAAAGAAGGAGTCAAACATTTCATAGAAAAAAGACCAGCGAATTTCACAGGTAAGTAAATTATGGCTGGCCAGTTGGATCTGATTGATCCTCAAAAAAGATTAGAGACCTTTGAAAAGATTTCTTCTGAAGGGCTCCTCGAAGTTAGTAAAGAGACAGTTAGAGGGAATGAATATTATGTTTTTTCAGAATCTCCAGACAATCTCTTAGGATATTATCAACTGGGTTTAACTCATGGCGAGTGGACTCATGTCGTTTTTGAAGATCAACAAATTCCTTATAGTGAAACTCTTTCAAGATCCTATCAGCTGGCAAACTCTCTTCAGAACATTTACGGTATTGAAAAAGGAGATAAAGTTGCTTTTTCGATGCGAAATTATCCTGAGTGGATGTTCGCATACATGGCGGTGACATCGATAGGTGCAGTTGCTGTTCCCTTAAATTCCTGGTGGCAAGGAGATGAGCTTGAGTACGGATTGAATAATAGCGAGTCAAAATTATTCATTGCTGATCAAGATCGCTTAGAACGACTTGGAGATAAGTGTCCTGAAATTAAAAGAATTTCGGTGAGATCTGAAAATCCAGATCATTCAGACATAGATTTTTATAAAGTTATCGAAAATCAGAATAAAACTCTTGATAATGAAGTTGCCGTCAGTCCTGATGATGATGCATCAATAATGTATACATCTGGTAGCACCGGGCATCCTAAAGGAGTTGTTTCATCGCATAGATCGGTAATGTTTGCGCCTTTTTATTGGATTGCTCTTCAAACTTTGTTAAAGGAGTCTTCACATGAAGATAATCTAGGAATTATGGGCGAAAGAGATCAAGCTGCTGTTCTTGTGAGCGTTCCTCTATTTCATGTGACAGGTTCTCATGCCATATTTTTATTATCGATTCCTGTTGGCAGGAAAACAGTGCTCATGCATAAATGGGATCCAGAAGTTGCCTTGGACTTGATCGAAAGAGAGAAAATTTCTGATTTTACTGGTGTGCCAACAATGTCATATGAGCTTGTTGAAGCACAAAAAAAGAATCCGAGAGATATATCTTCTCTGAGAGGATTAAACGGTGGCGGCGCTGCTCGACCTCCAGAGCAAGTAAAAGAAATGAGAGAAAATTTTAGAGATACATCTCCTGGAATTGGTTACGGTCTCACGGAAACAAACGCCTTAGCGGCCAATAATGCCGGAGACTTATATTCAGAAAAACCCTCAAGCACAGGGTTTCCTTTACCAAAATTAATAGACTTAAAAATAGTTGATGACGATGGTAATGACCTTGGAACAGACGAAATTGGAGAAGTCTGTATCAGAGGCGCATGTAACTTTAAAAATTATTGGAAAAATCAGGATGCCACTGATGAAGTTTTAGATGATGAAGGTTGGTTTAGATCAGGAGATTTAGGCTTATTAGACAGCGATGGCTTTTTATATATAAAAGATAGAAAGAAAGATATTGTTATCAGGGGTGGTGAAAATATTGCTTGTCTCGAGGTTGAAGCTGCTATAACTGAGCACCCTTCTGTTTTAGAAGCATCTGTCTTTGGAATTCCTGATGAAAGACTTGGTGAGAAACTAGCAACTGTTGTATCTTGTAGAGAAGATCAAATGATTGATGAAGTCGAATTATCAGGCTTTTTAGCATCCAAACTAGCTAAATTTAAAATTCCAGAATTTATGAAATTTCAAACAGAAAAGCTTCCGAGAATTGCTTCTGGAAAAATTGCAAAAAAACAACTGAGGGAAGAAGCAGTTACTACCATAGGAAAATAATATGAATATTGAAAATAAAGTTGTAGTTGTTACTGGAGCTGCTAGCGGAATTGGAAGAGCTCTTGCTCAGGCTTTTAAAAATGCTCGAGCAGATAAAGTTTACATAGCAGATCTTAATGAAGAAGGATTAGCAGAAACGGCTGATTTAATGGATGGCATAGCAATAAAAACTGATGTCTCAAAAGAATCAGAAATTAAGAGCTTGATTGAAGAAGTCTATAAAGAAAACGACATAGATATATTTTGTTCAAATGCTGGTATTGGAGGAGAATTTGGTCTCCTCGATACTACTGCGCAAGGTTGGCAAACTATATGGAATATCAATGTTATGTCTCATATTCATGCAGCTAAATATTGTTTACCTAACATGCTCAAACGCGAATCCGGTTACTTCATGAACACCGCATCAGCAGCTGGACTTTTGACTCAAATCGGAGCCGCACCCTACTCAGTTACTAAAGCAGCCGCTGTTTCTTTTGCCGAATGGCTAAAGATTACATACGGGTCGAATGGAATTGGCGTTACCTGCTTGTGCCCTCAGGCGGTAAGAACGGCAATGACTGCTAATGGACCTGGTGTTGCAGGAGTTGACGGAATGATTGAACCTGAAGAATGTGCCGCCGAAGTTTTGGATGCCATAATCAACGAAAGATTTTTAGCAGCTCCGCATAAAGAAGTTCTTGAGTATGTATCCAGAAAAGGTAATGACCGCGACAGGTGGATTTCAGGCATGCAACGATTACAAACACAGTTTACTGATTTTATAGAATCGGCTGATCCTAATAAAGACAGTCATTGACGACCACATAGTTCATAGATACATATATCTCTGAATTTCCCCAGATTCTGCAAAATTTTACTCCATCTACTCTCACTTCTTTTTCTATTAATTCGACAGAAAAATTATCGATAATTTTTCCTTCAGGAAAGGAAAATATATTTATCTTCGTGCCAATTTCTGTAGAAGTTACATCCAAAGTGACGGAATAATCAATTTTATATTCATCGTTCTCTCTGTTAACGTAAAAAGAATCTCCTTCCCAACTGATTTTATTTGAAGCCTGATTTTCAGAGCACGAAATTAAAAAAGCTAAAAAGATATAGAATAAGTATGTGCCTTTGACATAAGATCTAATCATGTTTACTGACGAGCCTTTCATAATATTTGGATCCGATCACTTGGTAGCTCTGGGTTTGATATTTATTTCAATAATCATTATTCCCTATTTAGTTCTAACCTTGAAAGAAAAAACGCAAAATGTAATTTCCACCTCGTTGGCATTATTAATTCTACTTAATGAATTTTCCAAACCAGTATACTACCCCGCACTTTATCCTGATTATTTCTCTGTATTAAAGATATTGCCTCTTCATTTTTGTCACTTATCAGCAATCTGTGCAGCCATTTTTTTACTGTTAAGAAAGAAGATTTTTTTTGAAATATCTTTTTTTTGGGGAATTGCGGGCGGATTGATTGCTAATACACAGCCAGATATTAGATTTGCCTTTCCTGACCCAAATTTCATTCTTTTTTTCTTTGGTCATGGATTAATGTGGTTGGGAATATTCTTTTCCTTAATTGTCTACAAAGTAAGACCCTACTTTAAAACTTTTATAAAGATTTTTTTCATTACTGTCTTCATATCTCCAGTTGTCTACTCTATTAATAGTTTTATAAATTATTTTGCTGAGGGTGACCCTGCAAATTATTGGTACTTAATGGCAAGACCTGATGGCGCATCAATTGCCGATTTTCTTCCTGATCCACCAGCTCAAATTCCAATTTTTGTTCTTCTTGCATTCATAATTTTTGCATTGATATATACTCCTTTTGCAGTCTGGGATAAATTAAAGAAATGAACTTAGAGAAAAATGCTCCTTATTTAGCGATGGCTCTGATCGCCATTACTTTAATTTTTAGTCAAATAGAAATATTCGATGAAAAATACAATCTGGACCTTAATTTATTGATTCAAGAGACAGAAAATGATGCCTTTATTGAGTTAAATGAATATTCGCTATCTAAGAACCCACGACTACAGTTATCTGTCAGAAATTCATCAGAGAGCAATCAATCAGAGGATTTAACGATTTTTGTGGATATTTATCGATCAAAAAGCGGTCAGAGTGAAGCAGAAAAATGGAAAACTTTCGATTGCCCACCTAATCCCGATGGGTGCTTAGTATATTTTTCGGATACGTCTTTTCCTTCGGGAAATGATCATATGACTTATTTCGCAAAAGCATCATTGAGCAATTCTGGTGAAAAAAAGTTTATATCCAATAAAATTAAAGCAATATTTAAAAAATAAACATTGTGTTTAAAATAAGTTACATTTTTCTTATTTCATTTCTAATTTTAAGTTGTTCGGAGGAAAGTGAGATGACAAATCCATTCTATGAAGATTATAAAAACGAGTTTCAAGTACCTAATTTCAAATCAATAAAAATAGATCATTACCTACCTGCATTTGAGGAAGGCATTAGGGCACATGAAAAAGAGATAATAAATATTTCAAATAACGATAAAAATCCATCGTTCGAAAACACAATCGCTGAACTTGAGAAATCTGGAGAATTATTAACCAAAGTTACTGCTGTTTTTTATAATTTATTATCTGCAGATACCAACGATGACTTAGATAAGCTATCTGAAAAGATTGGTCCCAAACTTTCTGCCCACAGAGATTCGTTATTCCTGAATGAAAAAATATTCAAAAGACTTAAATCCATTAAAACGAATGAGTACTCTTCTTTAAGTTCAGAACAACAAAGATTAACCGATGAGATGATTAGAAACTTTGAGATGAATGGTGCAAACCTATCTGAACAGAGCAAAGAAAGGTTCATTGAAATCAATAAAAAACTTACTGAGCTTTCTATAAAGTTTGATCAAAACGTTTTAAAAGATACCAATAATTCTGAATTGTACATAAACGATGAAAAAGAATTAGGCGGTCTCTCAGATAAAATTAAGGACCAAGCTAAACGTTTAGCAAAGAATAAAGGTTATTCATCCGGTTGGGTTTTCAACCCCACAAGAATTAGTATGTATCCGTTCTTAACAAGTTCTACAAATAGGCATTTACGTGAGCAACTTTATAAAATGTATGTAAACAGAGGAAAAAATCCTAATGAATTCAATAACGAAGAAATTGTCAGAGAAATGGCTAATTTGAGGTTAGAAAAAGCTCAACTGATGGGTTTTACAAACCACGCTGAACTCTCGTTACAGAAAACCATGGCAAAATCTTCGAACGGAGTTAACGCTCTTCTCAATCAAGTATGGGAGCCTGCAAAAGCAATGGCCCAGGAAGAGATAAAAGATATGCAAGACCTTATTCAAGAAGAAGGTAATAATTTTGCTCTTCAAGCTTGGGATTGGATGCATTATTCTGAAAAAGTTAGAAAAAGAAAATATGACTTTGATTCAGCGGAGGTTCAACCGTATCTTGAAATGGATGCAATCAGGGATTCTGCCTTTGAGCTTGCTAGCAGGTTATTTGGAATAAAGTTTATTCAAAAAAATGACATTCCTAAATATCATCCTGACGTAGATACCTTTGAGGTACTAGATAAAAATGGAGATCATTTAGGAGTTTTTCTAACGGATTATTTTGCCAGACCATCCAAGCAAGGTGGTGCTTGGATGAATACATTTAGGGATCAAAGCAATTTCGATGGAAGAGTTAGACCTATTGTGTTGAATGTTTGTAATTTTGCAAAACCCAATGATGGTGAAAAAGCATTTTTAACGTTTGAACATGCCGAGACTCTGTTTCATGAATTCGGTCATGCCCTACATGGATTACTTTCGGATGTGGATTACCCTTATCTATCAGGAACAAGTGTTACAAGAGATTATGTCGAGTTTCCCTCACAATTAATGGAAAATTGGATAAGACATTCTGATTTTTTAGCCGAATTTGCAAAGCATTTTGAAACCGGCAAACCTATTCCAAAAAGATTGTTGGAAAAAATGTCATCTGCTGGCACTTTTAATCAAGGATTTGCTACCACTGAATATATGGTAGCTTCAATGCTGGATCTTGCTTGGCACACAATTGAAACGCCAGTAGAGAACACCGAAGAATTTGAGCAAACTCTTTTCAAGAAAATTGGAAAGCCAGTCGAAATAGATAGCAGGTATGGAAGCACCTATTTTGGTCATATTTTTGCTGGAGGTTATGCTGCGGGTTATTACAGCTATATGTGGTCTGAAGTTCTTGATTCTCATGCTTTTGAGATATTTGATAAAGAAGGATTATATGACAGTGAATATGCTGAAAAACTGGAAGATTTTGTTTATAGTTCAGGTAACTCAGTTGATTTGATGAATCAATATAAAAAATTTAGAGGTGAGGAGCCAAACGTGAGTTCTTTGCTGAGAAAACGCGGTTTAAATTAAAAATTAGGGGATAAAAATGGGGAACTTATATTGGAAATTTCATGGAATATTTGAGGATATTTATTATTACGTAACTGCCCTCCCTCGCTTCATTCTTTATTGGGGTGAAAAATCTCCTCTTAATCTTTATACGTTTGTTAAATGGAACATTAAAAAATATCCAAACGAGAACGCATTTCTATTCAAAGAAGAAGTTCTTACTTGGAAGCAGGCTTCAGACAAAATCGACAATTACTCTGGAGTGATTAGATCACTGGGCTTAAACAAAGGAGATTCTTTTGCTTTATTAATGGATAACCGAATCGAGTATCTTTTATTGATTTTGGCTGCTGTTAAGTCAGGAACTATAGCTGCATTAATAAATACGACTGTCAGAGGTGAAGGTTTAAGACACGTTTTGAACGTGGCAAATGCCAAAGCTGTATTTATCGGTGCTTCTCACCTGGATAAATTTAATTCTTCTCTCACAGATGAAGAAAGGGGAAATTTAATTATTGTAGGTATAGAAGATCAAGAGCAAGTTCCATCAAATATCCAAGATTTAACAAATCTAGAAAAAAATTCGACTCCTTGCGATGAAGAAACTACGACATTCAAAGAAGCATGTATGTATATGTATACATCTGGAACAACTGGCTTACCAAAAGCAGCCCTAATTACAAACGAGAGAGCTGTTCGAATGACTTATTTTGGTCAATTTTTAGGATTTAATTTTAAACAGAGCGATGTTCTTTACAATACCCTGCCGCTCTATCATGCAACTGGTCTTCTCTATTGTTGGGCAGCATCTTTAAGGGCTGGAAATGCTATTGTGATTAAAGAAAAATTTTCAGCTTCTGACTTTTGGTCAGACATACAGAAATACCAAGCTACAATTTTTCCATATGTGGGTGAACTATGTAGATATCTTTTGAACTCTAAAGAAGTTCCCGAGGAGAAAGGTCATAAAATAAGAAGAATTTCTGGAAACGGCCTAAGACCTGATATTTGGGAAAAATTCCAAGAAAGATTTCAGATTCCTGAAATAAGGGAAATCTATGGTGCTACGGAAGGAGTGACCGGCTTTATAAACAGAGCTGGCCGACCTGGCATGATCGGCAGGCATAGATCAGCTGATAAGATCGTTAAATGTGATTTAGAAAGCGGTGAATTAATAAGAAATGAAGAAGGTCGTTGTGAAAAGGTTAACGTTGGTGAAACTGGTCTTTATATCAGTGAAATTTCAAAATTAGCAACTTTTGACGGTTACCTGGATTCGCAAGCATCTCAAAAGAAAATTCTGACGGATTGCTTTAAGGATGGAGACAGATATTTTAACAGTGGAGATTTATTAACTCTCCATGAAAACAATTGGTTGTCTTTTGCCGATAGAGTTGGCGATACTTTTAGATGGAAAGGAGAAAATGTTTCAACCATGGAGGTAGCAGCAATAGTTAATAAAGCTGAAGGTGTTCTTGATGCTAATGTTTACGGAGTTCAAGTTGAGAATACTGAGGGACGAGCTGGTATGGCCCAGATGAATGTCAGCGAAAGCTTTAATTTAAGTTCGTTTGCTAACCACGTAGAAAAAAATCTTAACGGTTTTCAGAAACCATACTTTTTACGTCTAACAAAAGAAATGCAGACAACTGGTACCTTTAAGCATCAAAAAGAAGACTTAAAAAAATTAGGTTTTGATCCATCTAAATCTCAAGATCCAGTGTATTTTTTAAATGGCGATAAATACGAAGAAATTAATGAAGAGTTATACAAAAGCATCCAATCGGGCAATGTAAGATTTTAATGTTAAAAACCCTTTTGAAATTTTTTAACAGATCGACAATCGCAGCTCCAGTGCGAAATCGCAATATGATGGGTTTTGCAGATAAACAGGCTTTTCTTGATCAAAGACTAAAAGCTGAAGAAACAAGAGCTAAAGAAAATCGTCCTCATGATGTTTTATATTTTCATAAAGTCGATGATCCCTACTCTTATTTAACTGCATCTTATGCAGGAGAAATAAGCAAAAGATTTAACGTCGAAGTTACCCCGATATTAGTTGGCGATGATGTCTCTGAGACAGTTCATGAACCCAGCATGTATGACGTTCATTGTTTGAATGATGCAAAAAGAATTGGACCGTATTACGACGTGCATTATCACAAAGATACGTATCCAGATAATAAACTCGTTCAGCAAGCTAACTCTGTTCTAATCAAAAGCAACAAAAAAGAATTCATCCATAATGCCCTAGAAATTGCCAAGGTTATATGGGGAGATAGAAATGAAATGTCCAACGAACTAGCAAATAATGAATTATCGGATACAGAAATTCAAAAAGCCCTTAAAGAAGGAAACACGGTACGAGATAAAGTTGGCTATTATTTTGGCTCAGCCTTTCATTACGAAGGAGAAAATTATTGGGGCCTCGATAGGCTCAATCATCTAGAAGATAGGCTGATAGATCTTAAATTAAATAAAGAAAATTTTAACGACTACATCATTTCACCTGCATTAACTGCTCCTGCTGAGATTACTTCAGAAAAAAAATTGAATTTGCATTTTTTTCCATCTTTAAACAGTCCCTACACGTATGTGAGCATTAATAGAACAAGAGATTTTGCGGCTAAATATAATTTAAATCTCATTACGCGCCCTGTCCTTCCTATGTTAATGAGAGAAATGTATATTCCTTTATATAAAGCCAAATACATAATTTCTGATGCGGCTAGAGAAGGAAGAAAGTACGAGCAAGAGATTGATAAAATTTATTCGCCTCTAGGTCAACCAGCCAGAAGAGCTTATTCTCTCTTTCCGGTTATTGATTCTTTAGGAAAAGGTTTTGAGTACATAGCTCTATTGATGGATGCTTCTTTTAATCAAGGAATTAACATAGGTGAGATTGATAAATTGAAAGCAATAGCTGAAAAGTTAAATATCAGCTGGGACGAGTTGGAACCTCATCTTGATACAGAAGAATGGAAAAAAGTGTTATCGGATAATCTTAAAGATATGTATTCAGGTAACTGCTGGGGAGTGCCAAGTTATAAAATAACCAATGAAGATGGCTCAAATCCTTTTTATGTTTGGGGTCAAGATAGAATCTGGCTTCTAAAAGAAGAAGCCTACATGCGTCTTTCATAAAGTCGTGCCTACAGAAAAGAAAAAATCCAAAAAAAATCCAGTCGCAAAAAATCTCTATAAATTTAATAAACCAAAGGTTTTTAAAGATAAAAGTAAATACAATAGAAAAAAAACTATCAAGGAAGATGAATCTACACAATGACATTTTAGAAAGCATAGGAAATACTCCTATGGTTAAAGTCAATAATATTGATACTGGAAAATGTGACCTTTTATTAAAATTGGAAAATCTAAATCCGGGAGGCTCTATCAAAGATAGAGTTGGGAAAAGCATAATAGAATCCGCAGAAGAAAACGGTCTTTTGAAACCCGGAGGAACAATTATTGAATGTACTGCGGGAAATACAGGCTTGGGATTGGCTCTTCCTGCAATTTTGAAGGGATATAAACTGATTTTAGTTATCCCAGATAAGATGAGCGAAGAAAAATTAGCTCATCTAGGAGCAATGGGAATTGAGATCATTCTAACTCGCTCAGATGTTCAAAAAGGAGACCCGGAGTATTACACTGAAGTTGCAGCAAAATTAGTTAAGAATACGCCAAATTCTTTTTTTGCAAATCAATTTTCTAATCCTGCAAATCCATACATACACGAAACAACGACAGGACCGGAAATATGGGATCAAACAAATCAAAAAGTAGATGCGTTTGTTGCTGGCGTTGGTACTGGCGGAACCATCAGCGGGATAGGAAGATATTTAAAAAGTCAGAATCCAGATATAGATATTATTGTTGCTGATCCAGAAGGTTCTGTTGTTGCAGATGCTGTAAATCATGGAACTTTCGAATATTCGGGTGGACAGTGGCTAGTTGAAGGAATTGGTGAGGATTACATTCCGGATAACCTGGATTTAAGTATTATTGATGAAGGTATCTATGTTTCAGATAAAGAAGCTTTTGAAATGGTTAATCTTCTTTTAAGAAAGGAAGGTATACTAGCCGGCTCTTCTTGCGGGACTCTTGTGAAAGCAGCTGTAGATTACTGTAAGAGACAGAAAAGTCACAAAACTGTAGTTTCATTAATTTGTGATACTGGAAATAAATATTTATCTAAGGCTTTTAATAATGCTTGGTTGAGTGAGAACTTATAATGAAAAATAAAGATTTAGATTTTGAGACAAAAGCTATACATGTTGGTCAGGATCCTGATCCTGTAACAGGTGCAGTTATTCCTCCGATATATACTACCTCCACTTATGCTCAGGAAAGTCCAGGAGAACACAAAGGATATGATTACTCTCGAACTTCTAATCCAACCCGACATGCTTTTGAGGTTTGCGTAGCTAGTTTAGAGGAAGGCGAGAAAGCGCATGCTTTTTCTTCGGGTGTTGCTGCAATTTCAGCTTGTGTTGAGCTATTGCAACCTGGCGACCATATCATTGCAATGGACGATCTATACGGTGGAACCGTAAGACTCTTCAATGAAATTAAAAGCATTTCTCAAGGTATTGAGATTTCGTATGTTGATATGTCGAAAGAGAAAAACATTGAAGCTTCCATTAAACCTAATACAAAAATGCTGTTTGCGGAGACGCCTACTAATCCCCTTTTAAAGATTATTGATCTTGAAAAGTTAGCTGATTTTGCAAGATCTAAAAATATCATTACCGTTGCAGACAATACTTTTTGCTCGCCCTATATTCAAAGACCTCTCACAAAAGGTTTCGATTATGTAATCCATTCTGCAACAAAATACTTATGCGGTCATTCAGATGTCATCATGGGTGTTTTAGTAATGAAAGATGCTGAGTCAGATAATTCCAAAAGAATTTCGAATATACACAATTCCTTGGGGCCCATAAGCAGTCCTTTTGATAGTTACCTTGCATTAAGGAGCCTTAAAACTCTTGCTCTTAGAATGGAAAGACATTCTTCAAATGCAGAAAAAATTGCTGATTTCTTAGAATCTCATCCTAAGATCTCTAAAGTTATTTATCCTGGCTTAGAAAGTCATCCTCAACATTCTGTTGCTAAAAAACAGATGGATTTTTTTGGAGGAATGATATCTGCTGAGATTAAAGATGGACTGAAGGCTTCAAAAAACTTTTTAGAAAGGACTTCACTTTTTACTCTTGCTGAAAGCCTTGGCGGAGTTGAGAGTTTAATTGAACATCCCGCTCTAATGACTCATGCTTCAATATCAAAAGAAGTTAGAGATCAGATTGGCATTACCGATGGACTTGTTAGATTGTCGGTTGGAATTGAGTCAGCAGATGATTTAATAAATGATTTAGATAACGCTTTAAATTAATCAAACACAACAGTTTTTTTATCGTTTATAAAAACCTTCCCTTCCAAATGCTTTTTTACTGCTCTTGTTAGAGTGATGGATTCAATATCCTGACCGATAAGCTCAAGTTCTTCTGGACTCTGAGAATGATCAACTCTCTCAACAGTTTGCTCAATGATAGGCCCAGCATCTAGTTCTTCAGTAATGTAATGAGCCGTTGCGCCCATTATTTTCACTCCTTTTTCATATGCCTGTTTATAAGGTTTGGCTCCCTTAAAACTTGGTAAAAAAGAGTGGTGAATATTAATAACTTTACCTGAATATTTTGAACAAAAATCAGGTGAAAAAATTTGCATATATCTTGCCAAAATCATTAACTCGATATTGTTATCATTAATTAATCCTTCAATTTTATCTTCAGCTTTTTCTCTTATTTCTGAATTATTTTTAATATAAAAAAATGGAATTGAATAATTGTCTGAGATAGTTTTTAAATTTTCATGATTTGAAACGATCCCGCATACGTTCATCCTCAAAGAATCAATGCTATTTTTATAAAGTAAGTCTTGTAGACAGTGCCCATATTTAGATACAAAAACTAATGTATTCGGTGATGAGGCCTCATTTTCTAAAGTCCACTCCATCTTTAGATCGCTACAGGCTTCATTAAAAGCATTTGAAAAATTAGAGAATTCTATCTCTCCTTTGCTTGAGAATATTTTTAATCTCATGAAATAACTTTTCGTTGAAGGATCACTGAAAAAAGAAGAGTCCATAATGAAAATATCCATATCATTTAAAGACGTCGAAACTTTGGCAACAATGCCATAAGCATCGGGACATTTGATTCTAAATATATATGTTGTATTTTTCATAATCTTTGCAGTCGCATAATATAAAGCAAAAATAATACAAATAAAGACTAAATCTAATTAGAATAATAATTACAAAAAAAGGAGTTTTATATGAATCTTGAATATGGTCCAGAATACGAAGATTTTAGAGCCGAAGTAATAGATTTTTGTAAGGAGTACCAGGGTATCTCTTTTGAAAATACATCAAATAAAAATATCTCTAGATCTGAATGGCAGAAAATACTTATTGAGAAAGGCTTCATAGCAAGAGCCATTCCCAAAGAGTATGGTGGCTTTGGAGGCGAAACAGACATCATCAAAAGTAGAATCATTGCTACAGAGTTTTCTAAGGCAAAAATTCCTGGAGGTATGGGCGGTCAAGGAATAGATATGCTAGTACCGACCCTGTTGGAATGGGGAACCGAGGAACAAAAACAACAGTACATTGAACCTACATTGCACGGAGAAATGATTTGGTGTCAGGGATATTCTGAACCTAATGCCGGTTCAGATTTGGCAAGCTTACAAACTAAAGGTGAGCTTAAGGACGGCAATTGGGTTATAAATGGACAAAAAATTTGGACAAGTACGGCGCAATACTCACAAATGATGTTTTGCTTAGTTAGAACTGAACCACAAGCACCAAAACACTCTGGCATAAGCTTTATATTAATTCCTATGGACACTTCAGGTATTGAGATTAGACCGTTAGTAGATATGACCCTAAATGCTGGATTTAATGAGGTTTTCTTTACTGATGTTACGGTTCCTGAAGGAAATATTGTGGGCAAAAGAGGAGATGGCTGGTCGGTAGCCAATTCTGTTTTGGGACATGAGAGAGGATCTTTGGCAGACCCTAATGCAACAATGAATAGACTCAATACCCTTATCAATATGATGAAAGAAGAGACTATCGATGGTAGAAGGTTGATAGATATTCCATCCTATAGAGATCGTCTTATGCAAGTTCAGGGTAAAGTTATGGCTAATCAAGCTCACTCCTTGAGGTTGCTCTCTTCAAAAATTAATCCAGGTCAGAATGTAAAATTAGGTGGCATGATTCAGAAACTAGTCGGGACAGAACTGAGACATGAAATGGAAGCTTTGGCGATTGATGTTCTCGGTGAAATAGGAACCTTGTATGAGGAGACACCAAGATTAAAAGAAAACGGATCATTTCAATTTCATTACATGTATTTCCTTGGACTGATAATCGGAGGAGGTACTAATCAGATTCAGAAAAATATCATTTCTGAAAGAGGGCTTGGAATGCCTAAAGAACCTAAAGTACAAGAGGCTTCATAATGTATTTTGGGCTATCTGAAGAGCAAAATCAGTTTCAAGACTACGTAAAAAAATTTTTATCAGATAATGTATCAGTAGATGAAATCCGAAAAATAGCCAACGGAGATGATCAAAAACTTCATGAAGATATTAAATCTGGCTTGATGAATCTTGGATTAAGTAGCTTATTAATTCCTGAAAATTATGGTGGCTTAGGCGGAGATTTATTATCCGCAGTGTCCATTGCTCAAGGACTGGGCACCGGAGTAGGACCAATATCCTTTGCTGGATCTTATGTTATGGCTCCAATTGCATTAAGTCTTGGTGGTAATGATGATCAAAAAGATAAATACCTACCAAAAATTGCATCAAATGAAATTAAATTTGGTGTTGGTCTTAGTGAGTACGTTGCTGCAAGGGAGGATTCTGGCATTGAACTAAGTAAAGGCAATGCCTCGGGTAAAGCCCTTTTTGTGATAGATGGAGACGATGCAGATTTCTTTATTCTATCGGATAAGGGTGGAACCATGTTTATCGTTGATAAAAATGAAAAAGGTCTTGAAATCATTCAGCTAACCACGGTGGATAAAACTAGATTGTATTTAGAACTTAATCTTAACAATGTTAAAGCTGAGGTGCTGCAAGAAACAGAAAATAATCCTTATGTTATCCAGAAGGTTATAGACGCGGGAAGAATTATTCTCTCGGCAGACTCGCTAGGTGCTTCTGAAACAATGATTGAGAAAGCAGTTTCATATGCAAAAGAAAGAAAGCAATTCAATCGTGTAATAGGATCATTTCAAGCTGTAAAACACATGTGTGCAGAGATGGCTGCTGATTTAGAGCCGTGTTACGCAATGCTATGGCAAGCTGCTCATTCTTTTGATCATGACCCTGACGAGGCTCGCTTGCAGGCTTGTCAGGCAAAATCACATATTGCTGAGGTTGCAAAAATGGTTTCTAAAAAAGCAACAGAAGTACATGGAGGCATGGGATTTACAGATCTCTTAGGATTGCATTACTGGTTTAAAAGAATTGGATTAAATAGACAAATTCTTGGTGGTCCAGAGCTTGTTAGAGAGGAAGCTGCAGAATTGCAGGGTTTTAATCAGTAAACATCAGATTGAGTAAGCTTTTTTAGCGCAATCGTAAAACATACTGTTTTTTTCATCTTCGCTAAAATTTTCTGAGATTTTCTTAAAAAAATTCCATAAGACATGATAGGAAATAGATTGCTTATCAACTGGAAAATTACTTTCAAACATACATCTAGATGGCTCAAAAGATTCTATACATTCTAGGTAATAACGTTTTTGCTTTACTACCATTTGGTCTGAAGTTGCTGGCGTTTCTTGCTCATGAAATTTAAAGCCATTTACTGGCATGGCAAGTCCACCTAGCTTTGCTAATACATTTGGTCTTTTAGACAGCTCTTTTATATCTTTTTGCCATACTTTAAAAATATCATCTTCCTTTCCCTCGTAAGGTCCTATTCCTATCGGCCCGCTAAAATGATTGAGAATGATTGTAAGGTTCTCATTTCTATCAGCAATTTCTGCAACCTGATTAATCTGATGATGATATTGCCACGCCTCAAAAACTAAATTTTTTTCTCCAAGAATTTTAAGAGATTGATTAAAAACATCGCTTAAATACATATCTTTTGGTGGACTATGATGAGAATTTCTCATGCTTTCATGCGGATCCCAGCCTCCAGCATGACGAATACCTTTGAATAAAGATTCTCCATATTGAAAATGTAAATCTAAAACCTCAATGATACCCTCTCCTAAAGTCATGTCAGCGTGAGAAACTATTCCTGATATTTGTGATTTGGATGGTTCTTTTTTTGCCTCATCAGCAATTTTTTTGACAAAAATTGTTTCCCCAATAGGTTTTAAGTGGTCGGGTCCAGAAGTAAGAAATTCTTGAGTGCACTCTATGAATACCGTATGTTTTATATTGTGTCCCGATGAAGTATCGTCCCAAAGATCTTCCAATAAGTATTGAGATTCACCAGGCCATAAATGATGATGAGGATCAATTATTGGCCTTTCAGCATCAATGATCTCTTCCGTATGTTGATTCAACCATTCTAAATGGCGATCAAGCGGATTACTCATTAGCCGCTTAAAAACTCTTGTCTTTTTTCATGGAGAATAGGTTCTGTGTAACCGCTAGGCTGGACCCTTCCCTCAATAACAAGGTCGCATGCAGCTTTGAATGCTACACCATCGAAACTAGGCGCCATGTTTACATATTCTGGATCACCAGCATTTTGCTCATCCACCACCAAGGCCATTTTTTTCATGGTTTCTATAACTTGTTCTTTTGAACAAAGTCCATGATGAAGCCAATTTGCCATATGTTGGCTGGATATTCTGCAAGTTGCCCTATCCTCCATTAAACCTATGTTGTTAATATCAGGAACTTTAGAGCATCCAATTCCTTGATCAATCCATCTAACAACATAACCTAATATTCCTTGAGCATTATTGTCTAATTCTGCCTGTATTTCATCGGCTGAAAGCGACCCTGCATCCTCTAATAAAGGAATTGTTAAAATATCATCAAGGCTCGCCCTATCTCTTTTTATTAAATTTGATTGTTCAGTAGAGACATTTATTTGATGATAATGCATTGCGTGCAAGGTTGCTGCAGTAGGTGAAGGCACCCAAGCACAATTTGCTCCTGCTTTTGGATGCATGGTTTTAGTATTAAACATATCTAACATCATATCGGGCATGGGCCACATACCTTTTCCAATTTGAGCTTTACCCTTGAAACCTGAAGATAAACCATTGTCTACATTCCAATCCTCATAAGATAAGATCCAAGGTTGCTGTTTCATTTCTGCCTTTCTTATCATTGGGCCAGCTTCCATACTTGTGTGAATCTCGTCACCGGTTCTATCTAAAAATCCAGTGTTGATAAAAATAACTCTTTCTTTTGCAACTCTGATGCATTCTTTCAAATTTACCGTTGTCCTTCTCTCTTCATCCATTATCCCTATCTTCACGGTATTTTTTTCTAAACCAAGAGCGCTTTCAACATCGGAAAACAGATCACAAGTAAACTGAACCTCTTCAGGGCCGTGCATCTTAGGTTTTACAATATATATACTGCCTGTTTTAGAATTCTGGACAGATCCCGTTTGATCTAAATCATGCTTTCCTATCGTGATTGTAAACATTGCATCGATTATTCCTTCGGGTATTTCTTTACCATCAAGTAAAACCGCCGGATTAGTCATCAAATGACCCACGTTTCTAACAAGCATTAGACTTCTAGCTGCTATCATCATCGATTTTCCATCTGGAGATAAAAAAGATAAATCTTCATTTAGACTTCTTGTAAGAGTTGACCCGCCCTTTTCGAAAGTTTCTGCAAGGGTTCCTTTCATCAGACCAAGCCAATTTTTGTAAACATCAGTTTTATCTTCGCCATTCACAGCAGCGACAGAATCTTCTAGATCCTGAATAGTGGTTACAGCAGATTCTAGAAAAACGTCTTTAATCCCTGCAGGATCTGTGGAACCAACTGAGTCATTTCTATCAATTTTGATTTCTACATGTAAATCATTATTTTTCAACAATATGCTTTCAGGATTTGATTCATCACCTTTAAAACCAACAAATGCTGAGTCATTTTTTAGAGAGGTTTTTGATTGATCTGATAAAGAAATTTCCAAGTCTCCATTTGATATTTGAAAAGAAACAACATCTTGATATCTACCTTCAGTCAAAGGAAGGTAATCGTTTAAAAAGTTTTTTGAAAAATTGATAACTTTGTCACCTCTTACGGGATTGTAAGCACCTCCTCTATCAGCCCCATCATCTTCAGATATCATGTCCGTTCCATAAAGAGCATCATATAAACTGCCCCACCTGGCATTAGCAGCATTTAAAGAAAATCGAGCATTCATGACAGGTACTACTAATTGAGGACCGGCGATTTGAGCTATTTCTGCATCCACATTTGCGGTAGAAATTTCAAAGTCAGCGCCTTCTTCAACTAAATATCCTATATCTTTTAAAAAAGATTTATATGAATCGAAATCAAAATCCTTATTAGCTAAATGCCATTCATCTATTTTCGTTTGCAACTCTTCCCTTTTCTTTAATAGATCTTCATTGATAGGAATATATTTTTCTGCAATTTTTTGAAAATCTTGCCAGAATTTTGCAGTATCAAGGTTGAGATCGGGAGCAATTTCTTGCTCTAATAAAGCATGCAATGATGTGCTGATACTTAATTTTCCTTCGTTAACTCTTTCAGTCATATGCTCCTCTTTTTTAAATAGAAAAATTTCAGATTGTATTTTTTTACAATAGAATGTGCTTGTATGAACTTGATTGAATTTACACAAAAATTATTACGAATACAATCTATTACTCCCAGAGATATGGGATGTTTTGATTTAATCGAACCAGAGCTCAAAGAGTTGGGCTTCTCAACAAAAAGAATTAATTACCTCAACGTTGAAAACCTCTATGCTGAAATTGGTTCTGGAGAGAATTTTTGCTTTCTTGGTCATACCGATGTAGTACCTACTGGACCAGTTGAATCATGGTCTTGCGATCCGTTTGCGGCAGAAATTAAGGAAAATGTTATTACTGCAAGAGGTGCAGCGGATATGAAAAGCAGTATCTCTGCTTTTTTATTTGCCCTTAAAGACATTGATCTAAGTAAAAATAGAAAAAAAATATCCATATTGCTTACTTCCAACGAAGAAGGAGATGCTAAAGATGGAACCATTGAAAAAGTCTTGAATGAGTTAAAACAGAATAACAATGCAATCAATTACTGTTTGGCTGGGGAGCCTTCTTCAAAGAATGAACTTGGAGATACGGTTAGAATTGGCAGAAGAGGGTCTTTATCTGGATCATTAACAATTGTTGGTAAACAAGGTCACGTTGCCTACCCTAGCGATGTTATAAACCCTATTATGCTCTCTGGTGGAATTATAAAAGAGCTTTCAGAAAAACAGTGGGATCAAGGAAATAAAAATTTTCCTCCAACATCCTTCCAGATATCAAATATTAATGCAGGAACTGGAGCAAAAAATGTTGTTCCGGGAGATTCAAAGATTGAATTCAATTTTAGATTTTCTCCAGAAATAACAGAAGATGAAATTAAAGCTGAGGTAGTAAAAGTTATTGAAGAATATATTAAAAACTACAAGTTAGATTGGGAGCTTAATGCAAAACCTTTTTATACAGATAAACCTTTTCTAAGAAATATTGTTACAAAATCTATTAAAAGGATTACCGGTATTAATACTATTGAAGATACAGGCGGTGGCACATCCGATGGAAGATTCATGCACCCCCATGGAGCTGAAGTAGTTGAACTAGGGCCGATCAATGCCTCAATACATAAAATTGATGAGCACATAAAAATTGATCATCTTGAAGTTCTCAAGGACATATACCGAGATATTTTAATTAGCTACATAGAGAGTTAATTTTTCCTTATTCTCTTAAGATATATATATCTATTTTATAGAATAAATATTTTATCTATAACTTAAAGGTATATATCATGTGGGCATGAAAAACTCTCCATTCGAAAAAACAATTGGATTTACTGATCAAGACAGTACACACAAATATCCCCACGGATTAAGTGACAGATCGGCATATTTGATTACTAGAGCTTTAAGAATTGCTGCAGACCTTTTCTTTAGAAAAAGATACGGACATAGGGCCGTTGTTTTAGAGACAGTAGCAGCTGTGCCGGGAATGGTCGCTGGAATGCTTCATCACTTCAAGAGTCTGCGTAGCATGACTGATGATGACGGAATTATTAAAGAACTCTTAGATGAAGCTGAAAACGAGAGAATGCATCTTATGACTTTCATAGAAATTTCAAAACCCACATTATTTGAAAGACTTCTTGTTTTGGGTGCTCAGATTGTTTTCGCAACCTTTTATTTTTTCTTGTACGTATTTTTCAGAGGAACAGCTCATCGAATGATAGGATATTTTGAGGAGGAAGCAGTTACTTCTTATACAGAATTTCTCGATGAAATAGATAAAGGAACTATTGAAAACGTAGCTGCTCCTAAGATTGCGGTTGATTATTGGAATCTTGGAAATAAAGCTACCCTTAGAGATGTTGTCGTGGCCGTAAGAAACGATGAAGCTGGTCATCGTGATAAGAACCACGAAATAGCTGACAATTTATTGTAATGGAGCGAGTAACGGGGTTCGAACCCGTGGCCTCGACCTTGGCAAGGTCGCGCTCTACCAGCTGAGCTATACTCGCAAAAGATAATTCAATTTACCTATTAAATATTACCTT
Organism: uncultured SAR86 cluster bacterium; assembly: GCA_902570035.1. Lineage (GTDB taxonomy): Bacteria > Pseudomonadota > Gammaproteobacteria > Magnimaribacterales > AG-339-G14 > CACNYO01. The sequence goes on from CACFWO010000005.1 coordinate 90,541, forward strand.
TTCAAGCTATATTCGAAATCATTAGCGAATTAATTTCTGTTATTTTAATTGAAATTATAGTAGTTTTACTTATAATTAAATTTTCTTATTTTAATTATAAATCTTACTTATAAATAGATGAGCAGCATTAAATTATTCAAATCAGCGCAAGCTTTAATTAGGCATGAATCCTTTGGAAAAGCCTCAAAAAGCATTGGTCTAACCCAATCTGCTCTGAGCCAAAACATAAAAAAATTAGAAAATCATTACGGAGTAAAGTTCTTTCAAAGAGAAAATGGCAAAACAAAGCCAACTGTGTACGGTGAGATGCTTCTTTCTCTGACAGATGAGATAGTCGATATTGAAGAAAAAATCGTCAATCAAATAAGCTTGATTAATAATTCAGATGTAGGCTTATTGAAGATTGGATTAGATCCTTATTTATCTGGAACTATCCTTGAACCTATAATTTCTGAAATGATGGGAATTTATCCAAATATTAAATATAGATTTTTTTATCTCTCAACCTATTCCGGTGTTGCCCAGTTAAAAGCAAATAAATTCGATATATTAATCAGTTTTGACGAGCGTGAATATAGTCTTAATTCCAATAAGAATTTAGATACTTTAGATGTGATTCCTATAAAAATTAATCCTCCAAAATTTTATGCTAGAGAAAATCATGAGATTTTCAATCAAAATGAAATTTCTATTGAAAATATTTTTGATCACAATATTTATACCACCCTTCCACCTGCATGGTTTCATAATTTTTATGAAAAGGAAGTAGGAAAAGACGTTCCCTATTCTCATATTGTTGATAAAGTTTCTTTGGTTTCAGCTGATCAAAATCTACACCTGAGAATGGTTGAAAAAGGAGATGGTATAGGGATTTTTTATGAATTTGATTTACTTAACTCTAAGGAACAACTTAAGACTATTCCCATAAGAAACTATCCGGAAAAACTCAACGCAATGATTGCTGTTAATAAAAAGTGGATAAAGCCTCAAATAGCTAAGATTTTTTTAGAAATGGTCTCGGGTAGATTTAGTTAGTATTTCTTTCAAGAATGCTCTTGTTTTAAATCCTTCTTTATATCTTCATGGTCTCCCACCATTATATGATCATCACTTTTGATCACATACTTTTCTAATATTGGTATAAATAATAAGGGAATAATTCCTCCTATGACTATGCCTACAGTCATAGGTCTGATTGATGGATCAATTAGGGATGCTACTAAATCAGCAAGAACATGAGCACTAGCAGCACCTATAATGCCAGCAATATAACCTTTAGAAAGAATCTTTAAAAATCTATTGATACTCCATCCTGTGTAATACCCAATAAGAATAAGTGCAACGTGGACAAAGCCAAAGACAAATCCTCTAAGTGATAAATCTTCAAAAACCAATATATTTTCTAATATACTTTCCATGCTTAATTTAATAGCTATCATAAAGTATTTTGATTCATGAAAATTATAAAAATTGATGATTATCAGTCTTGGTACGTAGAGTCTGATGACGAAGCAATAATTATTGACCCATGGCTAGATAAGGTAATGCAACCTAAATCAAATCTCTTTATTAATAGAGCCAGAAATGAAAATGCTCTTATCACTGAAGACATGATAAGCAAGGTATCGTGTATCTTAATAAGTGCTCCTTTTGAAGATCATTTTCATGAAAAAAGTTTGAAAAGATTTGATCCTAATACGTTTATCTTAACCAGCAAACCTTCAGAAAAAAAATTAAGGAAACTGGGTTTTAATAATATTGAAGTGTTGAAAGCTGGAATTCAAAAAAATATAGGTGATCTTACAATCAAAGCTCATGATGCTGGCTTTCCTTATAATTATCTTTGGACTTTTAGCTTTGAGATAATCCAAGAAGAAAAAGTTTTATATTTTGAAAGTCATGTTGATAAACCTTCTCGCATCAGACAAAAAGGTCTAAAGGCCGATTGCGCTATCTTAACAACCGAGGAAGTGAAAATTCTCGGCCTGTTGCCCCTATCAAATTCTTCAGAAGCTACTCTCAAAATATTAGAAGAACTAGAATGCAAAAATATAATGATCCAAGGTTCAGATCCTTCAGAAACAAAAGGTTTAATTAGTTATTTTTTAAAGATAGGTGAAGAGAATCTTGAGCTATTTTCAAATAATGGAATCAAAGCTTTTAAAGAAGCTGGTTCTGAGGTAACGATATAAAAAAAACCCCAGCAATGCTGGGGTTTTTTTAGCTAACAAATGTTAAGCGTGACTGGTGCTTGATTCTCTATCTTTCATAGCAGCAGCCCATATTGCTAAACCGAAGGCAGCTTTGTTGATCAAATCTGCTAAGTTATAAACAATATTAAGAGCATCTTCATTTAAGCCATCTCCGAAGTAACCCCAAGCATAACCGATTGGGTAAATTGCCCAGCCTACAGTAACAATCCATTTGATTGTATTAAATGCTTGTTGACTTGCTGCGTTTCCACTGCCAGCGTTTGCTTTTGCAGTTTCACCCAAAAAGATTTCATAAATGATGTAAAGCCAAGCGATCATTCCAACAACCCACCATACAACGACATCACCTAAACCAGCTTCACCGATGAAACCACCGATAAGCATGACTAGAGAAGCAATAAGGAGTTTCCAGAAAACTGCTGAACTAATAGCAGTAACCGCAGCGATAATTAAATAAAATTCAATTATTTGTAGCGGTACAGTAATTAACCAGTCAATGTATCTGAAAACTGTTGGAGTCTCACCTGCGTAAATCCAGACACCTCTCATATAGAGGTAGTGCCAAAAAGCTACACCCGTAACCAAACCAGCAACCGTCAAAGATGTTTTCCATTTTACTGGTACGTCTGATCTCTCTACAAAAAAGAAAACAGTCGAAGCTAACATTATTGCGGCAGCTAACCAAAACGATATACCTACGTAATCGTCAACAGCTAATATTTCTCCCATAATTCACCTATTTAAATAAGTTAAAATTTATATATAAATTAATATTATTAGATTCTGCCAAAATAAATTGTAAAAATCTAGTTTAGAGCATTTACCCATCTGCCAGATTTAAAGCGCAAAGTAAATAAAATACCCTTAGCCAAATAATCTGCTATCAGAGAAGCAAATACTACTTCAACTGGCATATTGAGGATTAAAAATAAAAATGCGAATACCAGCCTAAAACAAATCAGGCCAATCATAGTGATGATCAAAGGCGATTTGGTATCGCCAGCGCCTCTTAAAGCTCCACCTAGTGAAAATTCTATCCCCATAAGCGGTTGGATGAGTGCAAAAATCCACAGAAAAATTACTGTCAACCTGATAACTTCTTGGTCGTCTATGAAATAACCAGAAATAGGTTTAGAAAATAAAGCAATTATTATCCCTACAAGAGTCATTGAAAAGACAGTCAATCTTGCTGATTTCCAACCGCTTCTTCTAGCTTCTACGGGATTTTCTGCTCCTAAGTATTGTCCAGTTAAAGTAGCTCCTGCTATAGAGAAGCCATGGCCTATCATAAAACTAATCATTAAAATATTTATAGCCACATTGTATGCAGCAATTGGCTCGTTCCCGTAAATAGATATGATCCAAAAATAAGCAAGAAGGCCGAAATTAAAAATAACCGATTCTATGCCTGCAGGTACTGAGATAATGATCAACTGCTTTAGTCTTTCAAAGGTATAGAACTTCATCGAGGGTATCGGAATGACGATCTTATTGCTTATCCAAATAGCGATAGATAAGATGGATCCTATAGTAAAAGAAATACCCCATGCATAGGCTGCTCCAATTACGCCCAGTGCCTCGAAGCCAAATTGACCATTTACCAAAGCTATTAAGAGAAACACATTAATAATATTTACAATTAGATTTATGATGAGAGGAGTTATCACATCTCCAGCTGCTCTTAGAGAAGCGCCAACTATAAACATAATTGCAAATCCTGGAACAAAAGATAAAGAGATTTGCAGGTAATCAACGGCTAATTTACGGCTAAGTTCATCGAGACCAAAAGCTCCTATTATTTCTTCTCCAAATATCCAAAAAATTAAAGCAGAAGACACACCAAAGAAAATAGCTACTATTGTTGACAGAAGCGTAACCTCAGCAGCTTCGTTGGGCTTATTAGCACCGATGGCTCGAGCTACTAATGCATGTGTTCCTGTTGCCGTAGCCATGAGAACTGCCTGTAAAAAAAAGAAAATTCTTTGTCCTGTCCCTACAGCCGCCACTGCCTCAGTGCCCAATGCCCCAACTGCTTTAAGGGCAACAATGCTTACAAAAGCAAAAAGAATATTATTTAGTATTGATGGCCAAGCTAAACCCCATACGGAAAGTGTCTCAGGACTAGAAGGAGAATCTACAGCTTCTTCATGATCAAGTCTTTCATCGAGTTCTTTCAATTTTTATCCTTCTAGCCATTTAGATAGATAAAAAGAAAAATCTTCAGGATTTTTTGCTCTTGCCGTAGTCCAATCGGAAATGAATGGGGTATTCATCACGTTTTCTTCCTTGTCTATGATCAGCACCGTTGGAACTCCGTATAACTTCTCAATACCAAACCTCTTTGGAATATGAAGATTTTTATCAAAGCGGCCTACATCAATGTGCTCTACTACATAATTATCTTTAAGAAGAGCTTGAACCGAATTATTTTTGAGCATTCCTGCTAAAACCCTGCAGTCCGGACACCAATTCCCCCCCAGAATCAAAAGGAGTTTCTTTTTCGAAGTCAACTTGGAAAGAGCCTGAGTAATTAATAAATCAGCGTCTGCATTCTCATCGTAAGGTTCCCTTGGAACAACTATTGATTTAGGATTCTTTAAATAAAAGGAAGTTATTCCATCAGGAGTAACAACTTCAAGGTTTTTTATTGGACTAACTTCTATTAACTTGCCGCTAGGACCATCTGTTAAAAGAATTAAGTTTCCATTTGGACTTTCTATCAAATTTCTAATACGGAAATTAAGTTCTGTAAAAATATCTTCCTCTAAGATGTTATCTCTAGATAAATCAACTCGGGTGACTTTTTTTGCTTTTAAAGCTGAAATCAGGAGGGAATTTTTCCACTGAGGAAAAGCTTCGCCTTTGTATTCAATCATCCCAGAAGGTGCAATTGATGGAACCCAATATTTGATAGGTTGTTCCATTCCTTCCATTTCAGTAAAAGGTGAAATGACAGCACCAGAATAATCTCTTCCATATGTAATGGCTGGCCATCCGTAATTTTTTCCAGGTTGAATTACATTAATCTCATCTCCTCCGAAAGGTCCGTGTTCGTGTTCGATAATGTTGCCATTAGATGCAATGATTAAACCTTGAGGATTTCGATGACCATATGAATAAATTTCATTAAGAGCTTCATCGTTTTCAAAGAAAGGATTATCTTCAGGAATGGAACCATCCTGATTGATTCGAATCATTTTTCCAAAGTGATTATCTAAGTATTGTGCATCTTCTCTGTGATCGAAACCGTCTCCACTCGAAATTAAAATAGTATCATCGGGTAAAAATAAAATTTTTGCTCCGTAATGGGCGCCGGTTTTTCTATTGGCGACAGCCCTAAAAATCTCGTTTACATCCTCTAGAGCAAAGTTTTCTTTATTTAAAAATGCTGATGAAATAGCAAGAGTATTAGTTCCGTTATTATTCAAAGATGTGTACGAAAAAAAAATTTTGTTATCTTCTTTGAACGATGGGCTTATTTTGATATCAGATAGGCCGCCTTGGCTACGATAATAAATTTCGGGCAAGCCACTTATTTCTTTAAACTCTCTAGATGAAATATTGAAATAATTGAGTTTCCCAATTTTTTCAGTAAATAAAATCTCATCGTCGGAAATGAAGTCTATCCCCCAAGGATGACTTAGATCGCTTAAAAGGGTTTTGGTTTCGTAATTTTCATCCTGTGAGAATGTCGTAAAAGAATTTATGAGAATAAAAAAATAAAATAATTTTTTGAGCATATTGAGGAATAAATATAAAATCGGATTCTCTCACAAAATACTTACTGAAAGTGAAAATCTTTTTTAAAAATTTGATCATATATCTAACATCTGTAGCTTTGCTTACGATTCTTATAGTTCCAATTACAAGTACATCAAACCTAATTTGGCTAAGTTCCATGGAGATGCCGGTTGGACTAAGCGAGGTTTTTTCAGTTTTACTTGCGGATCTTCTAAATCTCGGAATTATTTTATATTTAATTCTTCTGCTGCCTTTCGGCTTAGGCCTAATTATCTCTAAATACACAATTAAATTTATCCCCTTACCTGCCAACATTTGGTATTTCTTTATTTCGTCATTAATTATGTGGCTAGTATTGATAAGTACAGTTGAATTTCTTTATCAAACTGAAGTAATCGCAGGTAACAGAACTTCCCTGGGTACGTTTCTACATGTCATGGCAGGAGGTATAGCAGGTAGTGTTTTTTATAATTTAAGATATAGAATGTTTGTATGAAGAATAAGTTTGTCATTAGATTGCTCTCATTAGTTCCTTGCATTTTACTTGGTCTTGTTGCTTATCAATGGTTTATTGACCCGAGTGGAACTGCTGCAGGCTTCGGAATTAGTTACGATGCTCTTTCAGATCAAGGAAAAAATTCAATTTACAGAGATTACATTGCCCTTTTTAGCGGCACTGCAGTCTTCTGCTTGTTCTCTTTTCTTAGTTTCAGAGCTTCTTGGTTGGTAGCCTGCGGCCTTATTTACTCAATCGCTCTTGGATTAAATATTTATCATGTCGTGCATCATGGAAGCGAAGTTACATCCCAATTATTTGTTGAAGTAGCACTTTCTGTTTGGATTCTCGGTACTGCCATTTTAATGAAAAATGCATCGACAAATAAGGTTGTGAAAGAGCCTAAAGTTGATACTGAATAGAAAAGTTATACGTTCTGCCGGTTGGATCATGCAACCTGGTGTCAAAACTAAAATCGGGCGCGTCATATAATCTTGGCGCTTTTTTATTCAAAAAGTTAATGATCCCAAATTTTAAATCGAGTTTCCCTGTTTCTAATGAAAATGATCTAGTGATAGAGATATCATGGACTAAGAATTCATCAACTTCATTTGTGTATCCTAAGGATTTTGCATAATCGCTTATTACTCTTTCATTTGAATATCCAGAGACATACCTTGAAGCCCAATCAAGACTGAATTCATTATAATTCCAAGATAAGAAAATATTAATCTTATTTTTTGGTAAAGAATGGGTGTGCGCATCGTAATTGAATTTACCTACTCTATCTATCAATTCTTCCTTGTTATTATTCTCTTCAGGATGAGGAGTTAAGAAGTAAAATAATGTCGTGGATGAAACTTTAAAGTTTAAACTTCCGAATTTTTTGAATTCGTGAATTACGTTTACTGAAAAATCTAATCCGTTTATAAAAGATCTATCCTCGTTGATGTATGAGGCTGTAACGCCTGTAATCTCTCCAGATGAATTTCTGGAAATGCTAGGACTAAAAGGATTGTTTAATACCATTGCCTGAGCGCTTTCTGCCTCAATTCTGTCTTTGTAACGAAAATCAAAAAAATCAAAGCTGATTGACGAAGCATTTGATGGAAAAATCAAAAATCCTAAATTGGTATTAATTGACTTTGCTGGCTTAAGATTTGGATTTCCAATTTGGCCCTGTCTAACAAAAACACTTCCTGTAACGTCTCTGACACTTCCAAGAACAATATCTGATCCATACATTTGAGCCATGGAGGGCATCGTAAATGAAGAACTTGAGGAAAATCTTACAGCAAAGACATCGCTCGGTTGATATTTTATAGATATTTTTGGATCCAAAGATTCTTGGCTTGAGAAATTTTCATACCTTAATGCAAATCTCAAATCTAGGTTATTTGAAAAAATTTGGTTGATTTCAACAAAGGCAGCTACTTTAGATCTACTTTGTGAAACATCTGTTCCCCCACCTAGGAAAAATAGATCGGCCTGTTTAGTGATGCTGCCATTTGAATCAATTTCTATTCTACTTAAATCATTGTACTTGATATCTAAAACATCCTTTGCGATTTGAAAACCTGTCGAATAGTTTAGAGAATCTGTAGAAGATAAAAATATTCCATCTATAGAGGAAAGAGCACCTCCTTTTTCAGCAATTAAGTTGCCTTTTATGTACTCTACTAACTCACTTGAGTTTGTGTCAGAAAATAAATTCCATAGCTTGTCTCGAGTTATACCCCCTTTTCCTTGGAGAGCATCCAAAAATCTTGAATTTATAATGTCGGGTCTAATGGCTAAATTATTATGAGAACTTTGCGAAATTGACAACTCAAAAAATTGACTGTTTTTAAAAGAAAACTTTAACGTATTAGTTATATGATATTGAGAAATATCTTTTGTTGAATTAGGCGATGGATAATTGGCTCCTAAAGGTCTACCTCTCCATTTTATTTCATTCTTGAATGGGCTACCTCCTTCGTTCGGCAATATGTTTCTTGAAATAAAAGGTAGTGCTGGATAAGAAGGAGATTGGGGATTATCTAAAACATCTACTTTGGCATAAATCAAAATTAATTCATTACTTTTAAGATAAGAATTTTCAATATTGGAAGTTAGGTTTAAATATCCTTTGTTATGTCTTTCTTTATTTATGATATTGAATCTTTCACCATAGGCAAACTTACAGAAGCCCCCTAGAATTAATCCTCCATTAATCTCACAGTTTGGGTCAGGGATCTTTTCATTGGCATCATAGGAACCTTGGTAATCACCAGATAAAATTTCTTCAGATTCAGTTGTTATAAATGTTTTGCCAAAGGTACTAATTGAAAGATCTGCTATTCCATTGATTTCTTTTGCTGACAATGGCGATCTAAAAAAACTTTCAAGCCCTACAACTAGATGATTTTTATCCTCTTTAACGCCATACAAAAATCCTAATTTGTTATCATTTTGTGAATAAGACTCAACAAATTGGTTATCAGATCTAAAAAGAAATCCTTCAAAATCTTTATAAGTAATAACATTAACAACGCCAGCGACAGCATCAGATCCATATAAAGAAGTTGCTCCCTCTTTAAAAATTTCAATTTTTTTAACGGCAATATCAGGAATTATATTTGCATCAATGTATCCCTCACCCTCTCGTGAAGGTGTTCCTGAAAAGGTTTGTCTCTTTGTATTAATTAAAAGAAGAGTCGAAGCATGACCCAGTCCTCTCAAGGTAATCGATGACAATCCTTGATCTTCACCATCCATGGCATTAGTTTGAAAATGAGATCCTGAAACAGATGGAACATATCTTGAAATCTCAGCCAAGCTTATGGTATTGAGTTTACGATAATCATCTATAGAAAAAATTTCAATTGGACTTAGATCGGAATCAGAATTATTTATATACGACCCTGTAACTATTACTTCTTCCTCAGTAAATAAGAATTGAGAGAAAATAATAGTAATAAAAAACAGAATTTTCATGAAATTTCCAAAGATTAAAAACAGATCTATTATTTTATTTTATAGAATCATTTACTAGATCTTTTGGATCTGGGATTTCAGAAAATCTATCCTTAGATTTGGAAAACATATTTTCCGGAGATACAGATTCAAACCTTGCTTCATTATCATAAGGATCAGAATAAAAACCAAGAACATAACCGCCCTTCGAATATCCTATTAAAGATTTTAATTCTGGGCTCAAATGTTTAGCTATATCTGGTGGACAAGATAGGTATTGATTTTCCTGCTGCCTTATCCAATTAACTGCATAGTGGAGAAACACTCCGGTTCTTGTGATATTTTTAGTTGTATTTTCTCCACCGCCATGTAACACAGTGCCTGTATAAATTAATACAGAGCCTGCTTCCATTTCAGCAAAAGCAATTTCATTTTCAAGCGGCTGTCTGTTTTTATCCCATTTATGAGAGCCTGGAACTATTTGTGTAGCTCCATTTGCTTTTGTAAATTCGTTTATTGCCCATATAGTGCTTAAAAGAGGCTCTACTTTTCTGGGTAAATATCCGCCCCATATTCCCCTATCCCTGTGAAGTATTTGTGAAGATTCACCAGGCCCAATACTCACCGCAGATGTAAAGTGTAATTGATAGCCATCACAATACGGTTTTAGGTATTGAGTGGCAGTTTCATTGATTAATTTGTTTAAAGCTAATTCCCTGCATTTTTTTGACCGCGCAATGAGGGCCCCTATCCTATTAGTTTTAAAACCTGTGAACTCATCACGACCTAGATTGTCACTCGACAAGAAAGGATTTAACTCTTCATTAAGCTCAACTAGAAAATCAAAATTAACAACATTATCAATGATAACCCCTGCATCTCTTTCAAGCACTTCTAGAATACTATCGACAGATGAAGTTGATGGAAGATGTTTTAATTCAGCCATTTTTTGAATTCTACCTTAAATTTATCTAACAAAAAAAAGGGAGGTTAAAAAACCTCCCTTTAATTCATAACTTTCAGTTATGCAGCAGTCTTGACACCACGGTAAATACCAGGTGTTTTTGACGACTTTTTGACAACGTTTGCGTTGTGCTTAGTTCCTCTGTAGTTTAAGTCAGAAGTCTTTTCAGACTTTGATTTAACATCAGCAGAAACTTCAACGCCTCTATAGTAAGTAGTCATATCGTTCCTCCAGTTTTCGTTTCAAACGTACATATACCAATCGGTATACACCCTTATCAACGCGTTCCTTCGGTAGATATTCGGTCTCGTTCCCAATTTCTTGGTACTTGCTTACCTTTCTTTAAGATCAAAGAAAGAGGTTTTCCTATCTCCCTACTTCCGTTTAATAAACTTAGTGAAGTTTACTAAATGAACGTAGAACTATTATACCATTTTTTTAAAAAAATAAAAAAAACAGGCGAGATAAAATCTCGCCTGTTTGCGGGAGGAAAATAAACTTAGTCGAACTCTGGGTAAGCCTCTACTCCAATTTCAGTGGAATCAAGACCTGCCGCTTGTTCTTCATCAGTAGCTCTTATTGATAAGAACATATTGATGACGTAGATAACTATTAAGCTAGCAACATAAGTGAATCCTGCGATAGCAACAACACCGTAGAGCTGCCATAAGAATGAGGCATCTGAAGTAAATGGAACAACCATTACTCCGTAAATACCTACAGTACCGTGGGCCGAAATAGCACCAACTGGATCATCCATTTTTAAGGTCTTCTCAAAGAATAAAATTGAGAAGTAGACTATAACACCACCGATAGCACCGATGATGACTGCCTCACCACCTGTAGGTGCGCTTGGACCAGCGGTAATGGCTACCAAACCAGCTATGGCACCGTTGATGGCCATTGTGACATCCGATTTGCCAGTAAGAATAAGACTTGTGAGTAATGCGGCAACTACACCACCTGCTGCAGACATGTTTGTGTTCATGAATACTTGACTGACTGCTATAGCGCTTGATTCGTCACTAATAATTAACTCAGATCCACCGTTGAATCCAAACCAACCCAACCAAAGTATCCATGCTCCTAATGCGGCGATCGGAATGTTGGAACCTGGCATAGCATTTACTGAACCGTCCATACCGTACTTTCCGTTTCGGGGACCGAGGACTGTGACTAAAGCTAAAGCTGCAGCTGCTCCACATAAGTGAACTGTTCCTGAACCAGCGTAGTCAGAATAACCACCTGAACTCAAGAAGCCACCGCCCCAATTCCAGTAACCTTGAATAGGGTAAATGAAACCAGTAAGGATAATAGCGAACAAGAAGAATGGTAAAAGTTTCATTCTTCCAGCTACTGCTCCTGAAACAATAGACATAGCTGTTGCAACAAAGACTACTTGGAAAAAGAAGTCAGCTTGTTGAGAATAGTCCATACCGTATTCCATTCCAATTTCTTCGATAGGAAGAGCTGTTGATAGACCCCATGAAGATCCAATACCAGGAATTACTCCATCGATTAGTGAGGATCCGGGATACATTAAAATAAATCCGCATGCTAGATACATGATGCAAGCAATTGAATATAAACCTAAATTTTTTGTTACGATTTCTGATACGTCTTTCTTTTGAACCAATCCAGCTTCCAACATTGTGAAACCAGCAGCCATAAACATAACTAAGGCACCAGCCATAATTGCGTAAAAGGTATCTACCGCAAATTTTATTTCATCCATTAAAATCTCCTAAAATTAAATAGCTTTTGAGCCTGTCTCACCAGTTCTAATTCTTACAACATCAGTGAGTTCAGTTATAAAAATTTTCCCGTCGCCAATCTTGCCCGTACCTGCAGCATTTCTCACAGCTTCAATGATTGAAGAAGTGTCTCCATCATTACAAGCTACTTGAAACATTACTTTAGGATTTGTATCTGCTCGATACTCAGTCCCCCGGTAAGTTTCAGACTGACCTTTTTGTGACCCATAACCTGAAGCTTCTATAATTGTTGCACCACCTATCCCTGAAGAATGCAAAGCTTCCTTTACTAATTCAGTTTTCGATGGTTTCACAATCAAAGTAAGTAACTTCATAAGAGCTCATCAACTAAGCACTCATAATGTTAAGGAAATATTAAAAGTAGATTGAACTAAATTAGTGCATCAACAATACCTATGAAATAAGCGTTTTAGATGGATATTAAGGCTTTGCCTTATAATTGATCAATATTTTTAGTGGCGTCCCCTAGGGGATTCGAACCCCTGTTGCCGAGATGAAAACCCGGTGTCCTAACCACTAGACGAAGGGGACTTAACAGGTGAGCGATTTTAACACGCTTTAGTTATTTGTTAAGCCGGTCTTCAAGCTTAGACAAAATTCCTCTAAGGATACCTATTTCAAGTTTGTCGAGCTGCATTCTTTTTATCAATCTTCTTAATCGTGCAGGCACTTGCTTTGGATTTTGGTGATCATAAAAATCTAACAACTCCAGAATTAACTCAATATGTTCCATCAACTTTTCCTTTTGCATACTTGAAGCTAATTCAACTTCTCTAGCTTGAGTAAAAAGATCTGATGAAGATGATCCTTTATAAATTTCATGAGCAACTATTTGAACTGCATGAGATAAATTCAATGAACTATCATCTGAGGTGGGAATCTGCAGATGGAAATCACATTTTCCAAGATCTTCATTATCTAAACCAATTGCTTCATTGCCAAAAACTATCGAAACTTTTTCTTTTCTGGCTAAAGATTCATTGATGATTTTTCCCAAGTTGTTTATCTCCATCATTGGCCATGGCATGGAACGTGATCGTGCGCTTGTTCCGATCACTAAGTTGGATGTATTAATGGCCTCATTTAAATTGTCATGAATGTTCGCCTGATCTAAAACTTTTTTCCCTGATTTAGCTCTTGCATCAGATTCTGTGCTTGGAAACTCCTTTGGATTTACTAGCGATAAGTTGCAGATACCCATCGAGTTCATTGCTCGGGCACATGCTCCTATGTTTCCAGGATGAGATGTTTCTACCAGAACAAAATTTAAATTTTGAAATATTTTCATAATAAATCTACCAATCTAATTATGATTCATCATCGTCTGTTACACTAGCCTCCCTTATGGAGCCAAAAGTAAACATCGCAATCAAAGCTGCCCGTCTTGCTGCTAAGGAAATTCACTACTTTTATAAAAGAAGAGAAAAGCTGACTATATCTGAGAAAGCTCCAGTTGATTTTGTAACTCAAGTCGATAAGAAAGTTGAAACAATACTTGTGGATACAATAAGGGAATCATTTCCTGATCATTCTTTTCTGGGCGAAGAACTGGGGTTTGTTGGAAATCCTAAGGCTGAGTGTAAATGGATAATTGATCCGCTTGATGGAACCACAAACTTTATTCATGGATTTCCATATTTTTCTATTTCTATCGCTTGTTATATCAATGGAAAACCTGAACATGCAATTATCGTCGATGTTTCTAGAAATGATGAGTTCACTGCTAGCAAAGGCAAAGGAGCCTATCTCAATCAAACCAGAATAAGAGTAAGTAAAATTAAAGGGTTAAGGGGATCTCTTCTCTCCTCATCGTCTCATTTAGATGAAGATAACGAACCTAAATTAGATCAATTGATGGCTATGAGAAATTTATACTCAAACGGTTTAACTATCAGGAGAACTGGATCTACTGCTCTCGATCTTGCTTACGTAGCAGCTGGGTATCTAGATGGTTTTTGGGGTTATGGCTTGAAGCAGTGGGATGTTGCTGCTGGAATATTGCTAGTCAAAGAAGCAGGTGGACTGGTCAGTGATCTTTTGGGAAACCCTGATCCCTATGATAGCCATCATTTAATTGCCTGCAGTCCTAAATGCATGCCTCAAATGATCAAGTCTTTTAGAGACGCAACCACTTAAGGCATTCCATCGTCAAAACTGTCTTTGGTTCTTTCTGCAAGATCTTCAGCAGTAATATTCATCGACAGCAAAACATTTGTTAGGACATAGATAGATGAATAAGTTCCAACAACCACACCAATCGATAAGGCAATTGCAAAATTTCTAATAATCTCCCCGCCTAAAAATAATAGTGAAAAAAGGACTAATAAAGTTGTCAGAGAGGTGATTAAAGTTCTTCCTAAAGTATTGTTAAGAGATCTGTTAATGACCTGCTCGCTATTTAGCTTTCTCTTGGCTCTAAAATTTTCTCTAATCCTGTCGGATACGACAATTGTATCGTTTAAGGAATATCCAATGACCGCCATCAGTGCTGCTAAGACTGAAAGATCAAATTCCAATCTAAGTATCGAGAATATACCCAAAACGATCAACACATCATGAAAAAGGGCAACTACAGCTCCAATTGCAAATTTATATTGAAACCTAAACATGATGTATATCATCATTACTAACAGCGCTGCTAAAAGACCCAGGCCTCCCTGATCTCTTAATTCGCCACCAACTTGGGGGCCGACAAAGCCTGATCTTCTTAATTGAAATGAATATTGCTGCTGCAAAGAATCGATAACAATATTCGCATTTTCAATATTTTCTGAACTCGGAATTTTAATAAGTAAGTCTTTATCAGAACCAAAAGCTTGAACTAATGCATCTATTTGTTTCCCTTCAAGATAAGTTCTAATCTCCTCTGGATCAACAGTTTCAGTGAATCCTACTTCTACTAGCGTTCCTCCAGTGAAATCTAAACCTAGTTGCAGTTGTTGAATCGAAATCGTAGCAAGAGATACCAAAATAAAAGAAACCGACGCAATCAGCGCAACGAATCTAAATCTTAGAAAATCTAGATTAAAGTTCATTAGATCCAAAGCCTCCTTACGTTATTTTTTCGATATATCAATGAAACCATAGCTCTTGTTCCTAAAATTGATGTGAACATCGAGGTAACTATTCCAATACTTAAAGTGATAGCAAAGCCTTTTATAGGGCCTGTGCCTATAGCATAGAGAATAACAGCAACAATTAAAGTAGTAATATTTGCATCAAGAATTGTAACGAAAGCTCTGTCGTAGCCAGCAATTATTGCATCTGTAGCTCTTGAGTTGTTTTTGAGCTCTTCTCGAATCCTTGAAAAAATTAACACGTTCGCATCGACTGCCATACCAACGGTTAAAACAATTCCTGCAATACCCGGCAGGGTTAGAGTAGCGGATAAAATTGACATGATTGCTGTAATGAGAATTAGGTTAAAAATTACTGCTATGTTGGCAAATAGTCCAAAGATTTTGTAATAAACGACCATGAATATCAGAACTAAAAAGAGCCCCAGTATTAACGACTGAACTCCCAATCGAATATTTTCAGCTCCGAGGCTTGGGCCTACTGTGCTTTCCTCAACAAACTCCATTGGAGCTGCTAAAGCACCTGCACGCAGCAATAATGCCAATTCGGATGCCTCATTAGGTGAATCAAGTCCAGTGATCCTGAATCTATTAGGCAGTGCAGATTGAATTGTTGCTAGACTTATAACCCTCTTAGTGATTACTGGTTCAATGATCAAATCTAAAGTTCCGTCAGGAAGAACAACTTCTTTAGCTGCCGACTTTCTTTCTATGAAAAGAACAGCCATTTTTCTGCCGACATTATTTCTTGTCGACCTATGCATTTTGGCTCCGCCCTCTCCATCTAAAGTAATGTTAACTTGTGGAAATCCGCTTTCATCATATCCAACATTTGCATCAGCTACCTTGTCTCCTGAAATGATAATATTTTTTTCGAGATCAACACTAACTCCCCTGAAGTCAAAGGGTTCTTTTCTTGATCTCAGCGTGCGATTATTTGCTTCGAGTCTGAATTCTAAGTTTGCAGTTTTACCAATTATTTTTTTAGCTTCAGCAGTATCTTGTATTCCAGGTAATTGAACAGAAATTCTTTTGGCTCCTTCCCTTTGAACTACAGGTTCAGATACGCCTAACTCATTAACTCTATTTCTGAGAGTAGTTAAATTTTGCTGAACTGCATAATCTTGTATTGATGTAATGCCTTCTCTAGAAAATTTTATTTTAAATGATTCAGATTCTTCGATGATTTCAAAGTCTGTTAAGAAGCCTCGGAGGAATGACAAAGAGTCTGATTTATCTTCATCAGTTGCGAAAAGAAATGTAACTGATTCTTTATCACTTTCTATGGATTTGAACTTTAAAGATTCCTCTCTGAATCTTCTTTTAAAATCTTCTGCGTTAGCCTCAAGCCTTGTTTCGATAAGTGAGTCAGTATCTACCTCTAATAAAAAGTAGATTCCTCCTCTTAAATCTAAACCAAGTTTTAAAGGAGAAGCATTAAGATTTTGTAGCCAATCGGGTGTTGAGTAAGCTAAATTCAAAGCAACAACATAATCTGGCCCTAATTCACGTCTTAATTCATCCTTTAATTTGATTTGTTCTTCGTATGAATCTGTTCTTATAAGTAATGATTTCTGATTTACCTCGATATTTTTGTCTAAGATACCTTCATTTCTGGCTATATTTTTAACAGACTGAACTAGGCGACTATCAAAAGAATCGCCAGCACTTTGGAGGGAAACTTGAACAGCTGGATCTGGCGGGCTCAGATTTGGCAAAGCGTAAATAATTCCAAATAAGAACACACCCAAAACAAGGATGTATTTCCATAAAGAGAAATTATTCAATTTTACTCAAATAATGATTTTACGGTTCCTTTTGGAAGAACGCTGTTGATCTGCTGGCGTTGTAAAACTATTTCTTGATTATTTCCAGTTCTGGCAGTCACATATGCATCTGAAAGTTTAACTAGGGTGCATACTATGCCTCCGGAGGTGATAACTTCGTCTCCAATTTCTAAGTTATTTACTAACTCTTGATGAGCCTTGAGCCTTTTATTTTGTGGTCTGATTAGCAAAAAATAGAGCAACAATATAAACCCAAAAATCATTATGAGTTGCGTTCCAAAAAAACCTGATGTTTGGGCAGTTAATATTTCTACTTCTTTCATAATTCCTCACTTTTGGTGCCGGAGGAGAGACTCGAACTCTCACGCCTTGCGGGCACTCGATTTTGAATCGAGCGCGTCTACCAATTCCGCCACTCCGGCAAATCATGTAAAATTCAATCGAAATCTGAAATTTACTTAGCGGATTCTATCTAATGGCGAATATTAACATCTTTAATGGATTTCTTAAGGCATTCATTCGCGCTGAAGCTGAATTTGAAAATGACAATATCCCTGAATTACTCAAGGGTGAGTTTATTTTTGCTCTATCTAATGACTCCTCTACGAATCTTGCGGCAGTAGATAAGATCTGCAAAAAAATGGGCTTTATAAGACCCAGTAATAGAAGAGCAATTTCTCCGATCAAAAGAAACTATTTTCAATTGAGGGAACCTAAACAACTTCTTCCCTGGGCCAGATCAAAAAGAAAACACTCTGATGATCTGTATGAAATAAGCAGATATCCAGATATTTCTAAAAAATTAAAAATAATTCCGGTAGATGTTTACTGGGGAAAAGGTGCGGAAAGCCAAGACAACCTTATGAAAAAATTATTTTCTGAATCTTGGGAAGGAACATCAATTATTAAAAGATACCTTCGATTACTTATCAACGGTAGACAAGTAAAAGTTAGATTTTTAAATGCATTAGAGATGGAAGATATTTTCGAAGATAGAGAATCTCCAGAAAAAATTCTTCTTAAGACAGAAAGGTTGTTGCGAGGTCGTTTCAGAAAAAATAAACAAGCTATTCTCGGGTTGGATGTTTCTCACAGAAGAAATTGGATCAAAACTTTAGTGAATTCAAAAGAAATAAATAAATACATTGAATCTGAGGCTGGAGGCAATAAGAGAAAAGCCATGCTTCTCAATAGAAGAGCAATAAAATATGCAGAAGAGATTTGCTCAGACGTGTCCTATACGGTGGTAGGTTCGTTATACGATGCAGCTTTATCCTGGTTTTGGAATAACAGATATGAGGAACTTAAGTTTATAGGGCTAGAAAAAGTAAAAAATCTTGCTGTCGATAACTCATTAATTTTTACTCCCTGCCATAGAAGTCATGTTGATTATCTAGCACTTTCATACATCCTTTATAAAAATGACTTAATGCTGCCTCAAATAGCGGCTGGTATAAATTTAAATTTACCTATTCTCGGCCGAATTCTCAGAAACGGCGGTGCTTTCTTCATGAGAAGATCTTTTAGTGAAAATAGACTTTATTCGATTGTATTTTTTGAACACCTAAAAAAACTTTTAATAAGAGGTAATTCAATCGAGTTTTTTCCTGAAGGCGCTAGAAGCAGATCAGGCAAGCTGCTTCCACCAAGACCTGGTCTTCTTTCCATGTTGATAAGATCATTTAAGAGCAGAACAGAAAAACCTGTGAAATTTATACCGGTAAGTATTAATTATGAGAAAGTTCTTGAGGGAAATTCATATTTATCTGAACTCATGGGTGGGAAAAAACGAAAAGAGAGAATTTCAGATATCTTCAGAGTTGCCAGTGATTTTAGAGGTTTTCTTGGTAATGCCTATTTGCAATTTGGGGATCCAATTGATCTAAAAGATTTCCTTGATGCCCAAAACCCAGCTTGGGAAAACAATGATTCGCAAACTCATGGGTCATCTTCTGACGATAATGCTTGGCTATTTAATGCAACGCCAAAATTAGGTGAGAAAATCATGATGAACATAAACGAGAGCACTGTAGTAACCTCTTCAAGTCTTGTTGCAGCAGCCCTTTTAAATTCAAATAATCATAGTCTTCCAAAAGATAAACTTGAGAGTCGAATAGATCTATATATTTCTCTGATGAATTCATCACGATATTCCAATAAAACAATCCTCCCGAATCAATCAAGCAAAAAATTACTTGAACAAGTTAATGCATTAAAACTAATTCCGAAGCTAGAGGATGGCGAAAAGTCTCTTGTTAAATTAGATAAAGCACAAGGAGCAATGATGAGTTTCTACAGAAATACCATTCTCCATTTGCTGGCATTAGAATCTTTTATTTGCGGCATTTTTCAGGCGAGAGAAGAAGTTTCGAAGAATGAAATCATAGAGATCATAGAAATGCTCTATCCTTATTTGAAGGGAGAGCTGTTTTTAAAATGGAATAACGAGGAACTAAAACTTGAAATTGATAAGCGGTTAGATGCTTTAGTAGCACTAAAATTATTGTCTAATGATAGAGATTTATACAAGAGACCTTCTTTTGATTCGCCTCATTATTTGGAAACAAAATCTCTAGGAAGAATGATCCAACCAACAATAGATAGGTTTTATATTCTTATGTTGCAGCTATGGAAAAATCAAAGTGAGCATATTTCCAAGAATCAATTGGAAATATCTTGTAAAGAAATAGCAATGAATCTTCAAGCTAAGTATGACTGGATGGCACCAGAATTTTCAGATAGATGGACTTTCATGCAATTCTTATCAAAGCTGATAGAACAACGCTTTGTTAAAGAAGATGAGCGCGGACTAATTTACGCATCAAGAATTACAAAAAAAATGCAAGTTGCTGCCTCTAAATTCATAATGCCTGATTGGCGCGAGGAGTTGAATCAAACTTCCTATAATTCTTGAATTTTCTTATTTAATCCCTATATAAGTTTTGAGATAGATTGCTTTATGGATCTATCCATTGGAGGCGCGCTCATTAGAGGTGCCATTTGAAATTAACTTGCTTTATTAAGGAGTAAAATTATGACTAATAGAAGTTTATTGGATCTTTCTGATCCTTTCTTTTCATCAAGATGGCTGGGTTTTGAAAACCTTTTCGATTCACTTAGAACTTTCAGCGAATTACCTGAGACAAGGTCTTCTAGTTATCCTCCCTATAACTTAAGAAGGGACGGCAATGAGTACACGATTGAAGTAGCTGTTGCTGGTCTTGGTGATAAAGATATCGAAGTAGAAACTAAAGATAATGTTTTATCCATCAAGCACGATAATCAGAAAAACGAAAAAAGTAACGTTGTGCATAGAGGAATAGCAGCAAGATCTTTCTTGCTTCAATTCACCTTATCTCCTGAGATTCTTGTGAAAGGGGCTGATTTAAATAATGGTCTTTTATCCATTAACATGGAAAGGATTGTTCCTGAATCAGAAAAACCTAAGAAGATTGAGATAAATTCTGGGAAAGTTATAAATGGCGAAACAGCTTAATATTATTTTCCATAAAGAGGCTGCTGTTGCAGCCTCTTTTATTTTTGGTACACGTCAAAGGCAACAGACTTTCCTGTAACAGAAAAAGTAATAAATTTTTGAAGGGTTGATTTTTGTTTTTTGTGTCGTTTATAGATTAATCTCTCTGAACAACAGTCTAAAAGTTGTTCAATGCAGTCTTGAGAATTTTTATCTGATGCTATTGATCTCAGAAGTTCCATGGGTTGTTTAGCAGTTGCTTTTTTTTTGAGATCAAAGACCGGATCAAAATAAATAACATCGGGCTTCGTTTTTTCTGCTAATTCAAGCGAATCTCCGTGCTGGAGATTGATGTTTTCTAATACAGAGTCTCCTAATTTTGCTAAATCTAGCTCATTTTTCATGACTTCATACAGCCATGAGATCTTCTCTACTGCGGTAACTTGGAAACCCATATTAGCAATGTGAACAGAATCATTTAATAAACCGGCCGTAGAGTCAAATACTTGTAAATTTTTATCAAGGGAAAGGAAGCATTTTGAAAAATTGGATTTAAAAATTTTATCAACATTCATAGGCTTGAGATCTAAAGAAAAAAAATGTGATTTTTTTCTTCTGAGATCTTTGAACAGAAATTGTTCATTTCTTTCAGTAACTAAATATTTCAATTTCGATGAACCTATATCCGATACTGCAGGTATCTGATGCCTAGCAGCAAATTCTCTAAGTTTTAAATTATCGTCAAGCTTATCAATTACTAAATCCACAAGATTCCAACTAATGTGATCGATAGGATAATTCTGTACAAAACAAAGGGAGTGAATCCTATTTTTTGTATGAAAGATAAAAATAAATTAATGCATAAAAGAGATATAGCAAAGGAAATTAATCCGCCAAGAATTAAAATAGACCAGTCAATAGTCTCTTCTGATTGAATTGCTTCTATTGAGCTTCCCAATAAGACTGCCGACAATGTAGGTATTGATAAAAGAAAAGAGAATCTAGCTGCATCTTCCCTGCTATAACTTAATATTAAAGCTCCGATCATAGTGATGGCCGATCTTGAGACCCCTGGCATGAGAGCAAATATTTGAAAAATGCCAACGATAAAAGAATCCTTGAGATCAATGGATTCGATTGAATTCGTTTTTCTACCGTATTTATCTGCAATGAATAAAAAAATTGCAAATAAAAAAGTGGTGAGAATTAGAAATTCCAAAGAACGAAAATTCTGTTCAATAAAATCCCCTCCTAGGAAACCAACTAATGCAACAGGTAAGGTTGCTACTATTAAACACAATAATAGATTTTGCTTGTAAGGGGAAAATACTCTTTGAATTAATACGCTGACTTCCTTTCTAAAGGCGTAAATTATCGCAAAAAGGCTACCGCCATGAACATATATGTCAAAGAGTATTCCTTGATCCTGCCAGCCAAACAACTTTGAAATTAGGATTAAGTGAGCTGAACTACTTATAGGAAGAAATTCGGTTATTCCTTGTACTATTGATAAAACGACTATCTGAATTAAATCCATGTGGAACTATTTCCAGTGATCTTTATTGGATAGGTAATTCGGCACTATAAAGCTATTGCCCTGTGGAGACGCTACATCACTGATGGTAATAAACTCGAACATACTTTTTGCTTCAGGTTGTATAAAAGAAAAATTTTTGCTTTTAAGAATATTCATCATATCTGTATTTTCTGACGAAGTTATCACATGATAATCTTTATGCTCCTTTAAGAAAGTTGCCAGGTCCTGATTTTGCAAGATAAATTCCTCAGTTTTGCTATCTAAAAGACTTTCTTTGTCATCAAATTTTGAAGCAGCAAATTCTCCCATACCTAAGCTAATTAAACTGACTACTTTTCCTTTTGATTCATTTTGATAAGCAGTTGAAGCTAGAACTTTGAGGCTAGAAATTCCGAAACATTTAATTCTGTGAATTAAATTAAAAGATTGAGCAACTCCACATCCGACTCTCAAGCCCGTAAAAGATCCTGGACCGTAACTTATTAAAATTTTATCTAATTGCTCCAGGGATAATTGAGATTGGTCCAAAAGCTCATCGATCAATGCAAGAATGACTTTTCCGTGCTGACTTTTGTTCGTATCTTCTTCAAAAAATATTTGCCCATCTTTGAAAACTGCAATTGAGCAATATATTGCAGACGTTTCGATTGCAAGTACGTTCACTTATTTCTGAAGAAATTTAGAATAAATTGACTGATTGATTCAACGCTACCGGAGCCATCAACTGTAAGATAATCAAGATCATTATTTGTTTGCTTGGCTTTATAGAAACTTATTAATGGCTCAGTCTGATTTCTATAGACAATCAATCTCTCTTCAACCACCTCTCTTTTATCATCATCTCTTTGAATTAACTCTTCCCCAGTTAAGTCATCAAAACCTTCCTTTTTTGGGGGATTAAATTTAACGTGGTAGTTCCTGCCAGACGATATGTGAACTCTTCTTCCGGACATTCTTTCAATAATATTTTCATCATCTAGCTGAATTTCAATAATTAAATCAATTCCTATATTGGCATCATCTAATGCTTGGGCCTGAGGAATTGTTCTTGGAAAACCATCAAATAAGACTCCATTTGAGCAGTCAGGTTTTTTTAATCTTTCCACTACCAATCCTACAATAATGTCATCAGAAACAAGTGCTCCTTTATCCATGACCTTTTTAGCTTCAATTCCTAAAGGCGACCCCTCCTCAATGGCTTCTCTAAGCATATTTCCGGTGGAGATATGAGGTATATTGAGAGCCTGTATTATGCTTTCAGCTTGAGTTCCTTTTCCTGCTCCTGGTGGCCCAAGTAGAATAATTCTCATTAGGTATCCTCTTTTATGGCGTGAGCAACGGCAACGGCAAGAGAATCGGTATCGCTTAGACTTATGGATATTTCAGTTAATTTTATTTTTTTAGCAATATCTTTCGCTTTCCCTTTAAGTTCCACTTCTGGGCCGCCGTAACGTCTGTGAATAATAATATCTCTAGGACGAACTCCGTTCGTGAAACCATACCCTAAAACTTTTGAAACAGCTTCCTTTCCAGCAAAATTTTTAGCAAGGTACCTTGCACCGTTGTAACCTTTTCTTTTTGAAAAAATATCAATTTCACTTTCATCATAAAGTCTTGTTAGCATTCGCATTCCAAATTTTTCATAAGATTTTTCTAGTCTTTTAATCTCGATGAGATCTATACCACTTCTCAACTTTTTATTAATTGAAATATTTTCTTGCATTCAACTCTTTACCCAGGATCGCTTCCAATGATTCTCTAAAAATAGATTTTATTACTTTCTTAGTGATATTATTTGAAAACTTTCCAGACATAAAATCTAATAAATGCTGCCCTTTAAAGGATGATTCTAATTCTCCTTTATTCAAGGAATATATACCTCTTAATGGACTGAATAGATAATCCTGATCGGGTTCAATTGATCTTCCGACATCATTTTTAGTCAAATCAAAACCATAACCTAAATCTGTAATTAATCTATATTCAAAATTTCTTAAAGATAGTTCTAGGATCTCATCTTTATTATCTAATGTCATAAGGCTCATTAATTCATCATAGTCTTTAAATACGACAGGAATATCATGTTCTTTTTCAAAAATTTTTAAAATCAGTTCATTGAGGTAAATAAGAATTTTAAGATTTTTGGGAGCTATTGGAATTTGCTTATTTATTTCACATTCGAAGATGGTTTTCAGAGCATTTTTATCAGAGTAACTGATATAAAGTTCTGAGCCTGGAGATAAGATATTCGCAAATTTACTCCCTTTTCGTTTAGCGCCTTTTAACAAGGCATTGAGGATTCCAAAATCCTTTGTCAGAAAACTTGCTATAACGCTTGTCTCTGAATAATCTCTTGCATGCAGAAGAAAGGCTAGACTATTTCTAGTTTTCATATTTTTTCAAGTCGTAGCCAAGTTGAGAGATCCAATTAACATCATCGGTCCATTTTTTTTTGACTTTCACCCATAATTCTAAAAATACTTTTTTATCGTACTCAAATTGAATTTCTTTTCTTGCTGCCGTTCCAATAGATTTCATCATATCCCCTTTTTTTCCCAGCAATATAGGTTTATGTGACTTACTATCCACGTATATAGTTGCAGAAATACTGAGTAATTTCTTATCTTCCTTTAAGGCATCTATGATGATACTGATGCTGTAAGGTAGTTCATCGCCCAACCTATTTATGGCCTTTTCTCTGATTATCTCTGAGATAAAAAATTCCTTAGACAAGTCTGTTACAAAATCTTCCTCGTAATGCGGTTGGCCATGAGGTAGATAATTATTAATTACTTCATACAGCTCTTTTGGAGCATTTTTATTTTTCAGGGCTGATATAGGGATGATCTCTTCAAAATCGAACTTTGCATTTAATTTTTCTATTGTTGGTAATAAATCTTCTTTATTCTTTATCCTGTCTATCTTATTTATCACCAAAATTACGGGGATTTTAGATCCGTTTAATTGCTTGATAATTCTTTCTTCTTCCTCGCCCCATCTATCTCGATCGACAATGAACAAAATAAGGTCAACATTCTTTAAAGCATGCATTGCCACCTGGTTCATATATTTATTTAGAGCTTTTTTATGCCCGGTATGAACACCGGGCGTATCAAGAAATATTGCCTGCATATCTTCATGATTCCATGCTCCAAGAATTCTATTTCTTGTGGTTTGAGGCTTCCTTGATGTAATCGCTAACTTTCTTTCCAAAATTTTATTGAGCAAGGTAGATTTACCAACATTAGTTTTTCCAACTATTGATATAAATCCAAACTTACTCATCTTTCATCAAGTGTTTCAAATAATTTTCAGCAGCATCTTTCTCTGCCTCTTTGATGCTCGAGCCTTTACCTAAAAAGTGTTTGTTTTGTTCAGATACTATGGAGCTTTCGAATAAACCTTCTTTCGGTGAAGTATTCAGATATTTTGGTAAAGGTAGTTGCCTTTTTTGCAGGAGCTCTTGGAGCTCTGTTTTTGGGTCTTTTTCCAGAGATAAATCCATCAAATCGTTGAATTTTTCAAAAACTTGAGACAACCAATTAGAAGTATTCTCAAAGTTTGAATCGAAGTAGATGGCGGCAACTAATGACTCAAAAGTATTCCCTAAAATTTCTGTTTGATGGATTTTTTTTCTACTAATTGAATTTCCCAGTATTACAAATTCCTCCAATTTAAAATTTTTAGCAAGCCTGCCTAGATTTTTTCTGCTAACAATTTTTGATCTTAGAGAACTTAGCTCACCCTCACTAAAATCTTTATTTTTATTCATTAGCCAGATTGATGCGCACAGATTAATAATTGAGTCGCCTAAAAATTCATAAATTTCATTATTTTCTTGAGAAAAACTCCTATGAGTTAGTGAAAGTTTTAATAATTCTCTTTTAGAAAATTTATATGAGAGTAGTTCCTCTAAAGAATCTAAATTATTTGATAAGCCCATTTCTTGATAATGACGGCAAACACGAAAAACACTCCCAATGCATCCAGATTAGTGAGGCTTTACCGGTAATTTCTTCTTGTGGAACTAGTCCCCATCTTCTGCTATCAAGGCTGTTATCTCTATTATCTCCAGCAAGAAAATAATATCCTTCGGGAACATTCCAGGAACCGTTCTCAGGTTTTCTAGAAAGTTTTCGAACAATATATTCCTTGCCTTCGTTTATTTCCTCGATTAATTCCTCTTGATCTCTCTTATCAAGAATTTTTTGATCAAGTTTAATGCCGTTAATGATGAATTCTTTATTTCTGTAGATAACTTCATCGCCCGGTTCAGCTATTACCCTCTTAATATATTTAACACCCTGTGATGTGCAATTTTCAGACAGGATACTCCAGTAATACATTCTCTGATTTTTCTCTCTATCTGATGAATAAGATCCTTTAGGATTAGCAATATCAAAATCAGAGCTACATTTAGTGTGTTCTGGAACAAAAATTACCACATCACCTCTTTTTGGATTTCCCGTAGGAATAAAAGTTTTTTGATTTATTGGATTTCTTAATCCATATGTAAATTTCTCTACTAACAAAAAATCTCCTATTTTCAATCCTGGAAACATAGAAGATGAAGGAATTTGGAAAGGTTCATATAAAAAAGAACGAAAGATCATTATCGCTAATATGATGATAAAAAAACTTCTACTCTCTTTGCTTGCTCTAGGAATGACAAAATATTTGGCAAGCAGCCAAATCAACAGGGAGCCAAAAGTCAAAAAAACAAGAACTATACCAAAGTCTAGATTCAGTCTTAACCAAGCATAAAGAGCAAAAAATGGAAAAACAAAGGTTATTCTGTTAATTAATTTTGAGTGTCGTCCTTCGTATTTAGCCTCGGAAACTAACCAGCCAACGATGCCTAATAAAGAAATCAGCAAAGAAAAATAAAGAAGAAAATAATAATTCATTATTTATTTACTTTCAGGACTGAAAGGAAAGCTTCTTGGGGAACTTCAACCTTTCCAATATGTCTCATTTTTTTCTTCCCAGCTTTTTGTTTCTCTAAAAGTTTTTTCTTTCTAGTAACATCTCCTCCATAGAGTTTAGCAGTAACATCTTTTCTAAAAGCTTTGACTGTTTCTCTTGCAAGAATCTTTCCTCCTATTGCAGCTTGGATAGCGACATCATACATCTGACGAGGAATGACTTCTCTTAACGATTTAACGAGTTGCCTTCCTTTAAAATCAGATTGGGATTTGTGAACCATAGAGCTAAGGGCATCAACTTTTTCTCCATTTAATAAGATATCCATTTTCACCATTTGGCTTTCTTGAAAACGATCAAAATCATAATCAAGAGAAGCGTATCCTTTGCTAGTTGATTTTAGCCGATCAAAAAAATCTAAAATTATCTCATTCATAGGTAAGTCATAAACTAATTCAATTTGTCCACCGACATACCTTAATGATTTCTGTACGCCTCTTTTTTCAACGCATAATTCGATTACGTTTCCTACATAGGTTTCTGGAGTTAGCACGGTAGCTTTCGCAATAGGTTCACGAATCTTCTCGATAGAGGCAGGATCAGGAAATTTGCTAGGGTTTTCAACTTCCTCAATCTCTCCTCCCTTGTTTTCAATTTCATAAACAACCGTAGGAGCTGTAGCGAGAAGCTCTATGCCATACTCTCTTTTAATTCTCTCAATCACAATTTCCATATGAAGGGTGCCTAAAAACCCACATCTAAAACCCGACCCTAAAGCTTGACTCTGCTCTGGGTGAAAAGATAAAGCCGCATCATTAATGGCTAATTTTTCTAAAGATTCTCTAAATGATTCAAATTCTCCTGAGTCTAAAGGGTATAAAGCAGCAAAAACCTGAGGATTAATCTTTTTAAATCCAGGAAGTATTTTTGTATCTTTAGGTAAACATATAGTGTCACCTACTGGAGCTCCTCTTACCTCTCTTACCCCCGCACAAATAAATCCAACATCTCCTTTGGAGAGTGATTTTCTATCTTCAGGTTTTGGAGTGAATACACCAATTTTTTCAACAGTATGAATTTGATTATTTGAACTAATTTTTACTTTTTGACCTAGGTCTATTGATCCAGAAAAAATTCTTATCAGAGACACTACCCCAAGGTATTGATCAAACCATGAGTCAATTATGAGAGCTTGTAGAGAATCATCTGCATCATCTGGGGGCGGAACTTGAACTACTAATTGTTCAAGAAGATTATCAATGCCCTGACCATTCTTTGCACTGATTTCAGGACAATCAGATGCATCAATTCCTATAATTTCTTCAATTTCCTTCCTAACCTTATCTGGATCGGCTTGAGGAAGATCGATTTTATTCAATACAGGAAAAATATTAACGCCCTGCTCTATCGCTGTATAACAAGTTGAAACTGTCTGAGCTTCAACGCCTTGTGAAGCATCAACAAGGAGAATTGCTCCTTCGCATGCTGCCAGAGATCTCGAAACTTCGTAAGAAAAGTCTACATGTCCCGGAGTATCAATTAGATTTAATTGATAATTAGTACCTTCTTTAGTTGAGTATTCAAGAAAAACAGATTGAGCCTTGATTGTTATGCCCCTTTCTCTTTCAAGCTCGAGAGAATCTAAGACTTGCTCTTTCATCTCTCTAGAAGATAAGCCTCCACAGTGTTCTATGAGCCTATCAGCTAGAGTGGATTTGCCGTGATCGATGTGAGCTATGATCGAAAAATTTCTTATGTTGTCCATTATTTAGTGCTTTTTAAAAAAGCTGGACAATTATCCCTTATTTTTTAATTTTTATCGTAACAAATGCACCATTTTTGTTTCTTACAAACCTTAAGGGGATAACATTTTCATTATTCAAATCTTCAAGAGCATTTTCATATTCTGTTTTGGACGAAACATTAGTCATGCCGATTCTTGTGATCACATCTCCTCTTCTCAGCCCTGCATCAAAGGCAGGCCCAGAAACTACCCTGCTTACCACTACGCCTTCTTTAACGCCAAAATTTTCTTTTATCTTTTCAACGTCCGTATTTCTTCTTTCAGCTATGTCTTCAAAATCTTCAACCATCATGCCAAGTCTGTTATTTTTTGGTGCTGAAGCAATTGGGTTACTATCCTCTTCAGGTTCTTCTAGTTCTCCTACAGTCACTCTGATAGATTTTTTTCTACCGTCTCTGTAAACATTAGCCTTGACTTCTTCTCCAGGGGAGATTCTACCGACAACCATTGGCAGATCACCTGAATAAATAATTTCATTCCCATCAAAATCTACAATCACGTCACCATCTTTAAGGCCTGAAGATTCAGCAGGGCTGTCGGTTAAAACGCTTCCAATTAATGCTCCTCTAGGTACATCCAATCCAAAAGAATCCGCTAGATCCTTTGTTACTTCTTGAACGCTTACTCCTAACCAGCCTCTTTTAACGAATCCATCTTCTCTTAATTGATCAATAATTTCTTGGGCATAGTTGATAGGAATTGTGAAAGAAATCCCCATGTATCCCCCTCTGTTTGAGTAAATCATTGCGTTAATACCGATTACTTCACCATCTAAATTGAATAGAGGACCTCCTGAATTTCCTGGATTAATCGCAACATCAGATTGTAAAAAAGGGATATAAGAAGTTCCTTGACCAGGAACACTTCTAGCTTTGGCGCTAATAATTCCTGCTGTGACCGAAAAATTTAATCTATAAGGCGAACCAATGGCTAGAACCCAGTCACCTACATCCACATCATCAGAGTCTCCCAAATCTAAAAAAGGTAAGGATTCTTTTGCAGATATCTTCAATAGGGCAACATCAGATTTTTTATCACTTCCAACGAGTTCTGCTATGAATTCTCGCCTATCGTTTAGGCTGACAAAAATCTGTGAAGCATCTTCTACGACATGATGATTCGTTATTATGTAACCATCTTTTGAAATAATGAAACCTGAGCCACCTGATCTGACCTCTCTTTCTTGCTCTCTTCTGGGTTCATCTTCAAATGGAAAAGGGAAATTAAAAAAATCATCAAATGGATTTTGTCTTCTATTGAATGGACTCATCCTATTCTGGGTGCTGATTGTTTTAATGACACTTACATTCACTACAGCAGGAGCCGCTTCATCAACTAAGTCAGAAAAATCTGGATAATCTGCTCTTGCAGAAATACTAAGCAGAAGAAAAATCACTGATATTGAAAATTTTTTCATTTTATTTCCTTAAGTTTAAAAAAATCCTGTTCGACAATTCAACCAAGCCTTGGTTATTGATTTCATCACTTGATAAGTTTATGACTACTGGTTTATCGTTTGCCAAAGAATGAACCGTTATACCTGAAGAAGATAGCTTAATTCTGTCTTCTATTGAAAGGTCTCTGAATAAAACTCTAAGCTTAAAACTCCTTTTTGAATCGTTCTCTACGTAATTTGCGATTATGTCCCCTTCTTCCATAAATTCTATTTTCTTGAGGCTGCCTTTTAGATTGTTACCTATCTCTTGCAAATAACTTTCTCTTGATGAAACCTGGATATTTCCGATTGATAGCGCAGGTATAACAGAAGTTGACTTAAACGACTCTCTTTCTTGAATTACAAAGGGTTGAAAAACAAGGCCCAGTGATAATAAAACACCAAATGCAAAACCGTAATATTTTAATTGTTTTGATTTTTCATCTTTTGAAAATTTTACTTGTTTGATGTTAGAAGCATCTAACTCTTCCATCACTGATGAAGCTATATTTCTCGGAGAGAAATCTATTTCTGCAGTCAGTAAGGATTTGGTCTTATTCATTCTTATCCAAAGATTCTTAATCTCAGGATTTTTATTTATTTCCTCAACAAGCCTCCTAGTCTCAAATTCAGACGTTTCTCCATCTAGTAGAGCAGACAGTCTATGTTCTATGCTATCTTCCATTACTACCTTTAGCCTCGTTATTCATAGAAATTTGTATTTCATCCAATAATTGCCTTCCTCTGAATATTCTTGACCTTACTGTTCCAACGGGACAATTACATATTTTTGCAATCTCCTCGTAGTTAAGGCCATTGAATTCTCTGAGAGTTATGGCAGATTTAATCTCTTCTGGCATGTCATTAAGACATTGAAACAGCCTATCTCTCAAAGTATTGGCTTCTAAAATTGATTCTGGGCTTGGTGAATCAATGCCTATCTGAGTAAGGATGTTTTCATCTATTTCGGACTCGATAATTTCATTTTTATTATATTTACTAGAAAGATGGTTCTTTGCTGTATTTACTGCAATTCGGTAAAGCCAGGTAAAAAAAGCACTGTCTTCCTTGAAGCCTCCGATATTTATATAAGCCTTAATAAAAGCTTCCTGTGCTATATCCTCAGAAAAAGTTGGATTTTTGAAAAGTTTGTTTAATGAACCCATTAACTTATCTTGATGTTTAATAACTAGGGCCTCAAAAGCATTTTTATTGCCTTCCTTACTGAGTTTGATTAATGTTTTTTCTGAATTCACTTTCGTTTGACAATTTTTTTGTTAAAAAGTTTATCAATCACTTAAAATTTTTTTGATAATAGCCCTATGAGCTTCTTTAGGGGTCTCAGTCTTATATATTAACAAGTCTGCCAAATCGTTATCTTCCATATCTAATATTTCGATAAGCGCTTTTAAGCTAGATTCTTCTAAATTAGATAAATGTTTTTCCAAGAATCTTTTTAGAAGAATATCAAGCTCCTGAAGACCTCTTCTTGACCTAAAATTAATTTCGTTTCTTAGTGATTCCATATTTTGTTAAAATTCATGCGTGCTCATATCAAAATATCACAGAATTATAGTAGTTGAAGGAAAAGACTCAATTGATTTCTTGCAGGGACAGATTTCAACAGACGTATCAAAACAAGAAATTGAACAAATCGATCGATCAGCCATTTGCAACTTAAAAGGGAGAGTTATAGCTAGTTTTTTATGCAAAAAAATCAGTAATGACCAATTTCATCTAATCACTCATCAATCTGTAGTAAAAAAACTAGTGGATACTTTAAAAAAGTATGCTGTTTTCTCTAAAGTATCAATTGAGGAAGGAGATGAAAATGTAATTGATTATATCGATGATGAAACTTGGAAAAGCTCAATAATCGATAACCTTGATCCAGAAATATACTCAGAAAACTCTGAAAAATATACACCTCAGGAATTAGGATACGATAAAAACGGAAGAATTGACTTTCAAAAAGGATGTTTTACTGGACAAGAAATTATTGCAAGGATGCATTACAGATCGCCTGGCATTTTTTCCATTGCAAGAGTTGAAATTGATGACACAAACAAGTCATTTGATGAAGTATTTACTATAAATGATAAAAAGGTTGGAAATATCCTTGAATATGTAAAAGGCAAATTCTTAGTGAGCGGAAAAACAAAAAATTTTGATTCTTTAAAAGACAATACAGAAAATACAGGCATTAAGTCTGTAGAATTAAACTAATTTCCAATTAATTGCCCCCTTCCCCTTATCAATGAGGTAATCATTTGTTTTGCTAAACGGCTTTGATCCAAAGAAACCTTTATCGGCAGAAAATGGTGAAGGATGAGCTGACTCAATAACTAAGTTTTCTTGAGTATTTATTAAAGATTTTTTAAGTTGTGCATTTTTACCCCAAAGAATGTAAACCATATCCTTTTTATTACCCAAAACTTCGATTACTTTATCGGTAAAAAATTTCCATCCGATATTTTGATGTGAGTTCGGATTATTTGACTCTACTGTAAGAGAGCTGTTGAGGAGCAGCACTCCCTCTAAAGCCCAAGAAGTCAAATTTCCTGAACAAGGTATATTAATCTTTAAGTCAGAATTTAATTCCTTAAATATATTTTTGAGCGAGGGCGGTATAGAGATATTATCTTTGACAGAAAAGCTCAGACCGTGTGCTTGACCAGCTCCATGATAAGGATCCTGACCCAGTATCACTACTTTAGTGTCTTCGTAAGAGGTAAGATTAAAAC
>CACFWO010000006.1 GCA_902570035.1 uncultured SAR86 cluster bacterium
AAGATATTTTCTTCGATAGAAACAAAAAGCGATTGAGTTTTTTGATCAATCAATGAATTTCTCGCATCTTTAGTTGTAAAAGAATCTACATTGCTTTCAGTAAGTTTAATTAAGTGGAACGAGGAGCTAAGCTCAATAACTGATGATACTTCATTAAGAGACAAATCTTTAATCACTTCTTCAAACTCAATCGGAAAGATGGTGCCATCGGTATAGCCAAGATCACCTTCCAGGTTTTTAGATCCCAAATCATCGGAAAAGTTGGTTACAGCATCTTCAA
Source organism: uncultured SAR86 cluster bacterium (assembly GCA_902570035.1). Lineage (GTDB taxonomy): Bacteria > Pseudomonadota > Gammaproteobacteria > Magnimaribacterales > AG-339-G14 > CACNYO01. The sequence goes on from CACFWO010000006.1 coordinate 281, forward strand.
AACTAATCAATCCCAAATCAATTTTATTTAGAATATCATCAACTCTCTGAAGAGCTTCAATTTTTGAAAGGCTATCAAAGTCAACTTGAATATGACTTATTCTTTTTTGACCTGAGTTTGAGCTTTGCTCTTCTAGATTAATTAACTCAGCCGATACCTCAGAATCCGTAACTTGTACTTTTGATTCTAGAAAATTTGTATTTAAGTCAATTATTGAGAAAGAAGCCTTAGATTCAACCATAAATTGACTGCCTTCCTCGTTGTAATAATTGATTATCTCCTCTTCAGATAAACTTTCTTTGTTTGCTTCCTCAGCTAATGATATTTTTTTAAATGTAATGTCTCTGTGATGATTGATTGAAGAAACGAATTTATTCAGATGATCATCAGGAATAAAAGCAGAGGCATTTAATACTTCATTCAATTGAATGCTTTTATATTGTGTCCTCAAAATATTTTGAAATTCTTCTGCCCCTAGACCAGACCTTAATAAGAATCCTCTAAAAACATCTAAATTAAAAGCGCCATCTCTTGCAAAAGTGGGATCAGCCTGAATAATTTCTTTTACAAAAGATTCAGTGACATAAAAGCCGTTATCATCTGATTGTTGAGCTAGAAGAATTCTTTGAATTAAAGAATCTTGAGCAATCTGCGTGACTTGATCCTGCTCAAGACTAATTTCTTGATTTGCAAAAATTGAATTAAGTCTGTTGGCCTCCAGAGAAAATTCCTGAATGGAAATATCTTGTCCATTGATTTCCAGAACCTTCTGATTGCTAAAGGCATTATCTGTTCCCAAAAAATTTCCAAAAGTAGCAACCAACCCAACGATCAGTATTCCAACGATTAAAGTGGCTCCTGAGCTAGACAGACCTTTTCTTATATTCTCTAATGCTGACATTCGTGGACTCTACCATAAAAAAAGCGCGCCACTAAGACGCGCTTTTTTTATAATTTCTTTACAGTCTATCTTTTAATGCTTTTCCAGCTTTGAAACCTACTCCTTTTGAGGCAGCAATCTGAATTGTTGCTCCAGTGGCCGGGTTTCTTCCCATTCTTGCCGCTCTTTCTCTCACGTTAAAAGTTCCGAACCCTACTAAAGCTACAGAGTCTCCTTGAGATAATGCACCTGCTATTCCATTAAGAACTGCATCAAGCGCTCTACCTGCTTCAGCTTTAGATATGTCAGTAGCGTCTGCTACAGAATCAATTAAATCAGCTTTATTCACTACACTCTCCTAAATAAATTAAAACTTGAAATCATTTATACCCTTAGAAAAGGATTAATTCAACAAGTATATCGGGCTGTAGTACCTAATTTAGAGTGTTTTGAGAAGTTTTTTTTGATCTAGTTTTTTTTCTATTAGATTCAGATGACTTTGAATTTCTCTCAGACCAAGGTTGAGGCTCTTCAGTAAAGACGATTTTGAAAACTTCATCGACCCATTTAACAGGTTTAATTGTTAATTTATCTGTAATCCTGTCAGGTATCTCTTTGAGGTCTCTGACATTATCTTCAGGAATGATTACTGTCTTTATTCCGCCTCTCTTAGCTGCTAATAATTTTTCTTTTAAGCCGCCAATTTTTAATACTTCTCCTCGAAGGGTGATTTCACCGGTCATTGCCACGTCTGCTCTCACTGGCAGTTGAGCTAAAACTGAGGTTACAGCGGTACACATCGCGATTCCTGCACTAGGACCGTCTTTAGGCGTTGCTCCTTCAGGAACATGAATATGCATATCTTGATTTTCATAGAATTCAGGATCAATACCTAAAGATTCTGATCTGTTTCTCACTACTGAGATTGCAGCTTGAATAGATTCTTGCATCACGTCGCCCAGTTGACCAGTTTTAATTATTTTTCCTTTTCCTTTGAAGTTAGAAGCTTCAATCGTTAGCAGCTCACCGCCAACTTGCGTCCAGGCTAGTCCTGTGACTTGGCCGATCTTGTCCTTCTCTTGAGCTTCACCAAAGTCAAATTTTCTTACTCCACAATAGTCCTCAAGATTCGAAGGTGAAACAGTAATTTTTTTGGGTTTTGTTGCCTCACCTATTTTTTTGATAGCTTTTCGACAAATTTTTGCAATTTCTCTTTCAAGAGCTCTTACTCCTGCCTCTCTTGTGAAATACCTTATAACATCAAGAATGGTTTTCTTTGAAACAGATAACTCGCTTTCATTTAAACCGTTCATTTTTAATTGTTTAGGAAGCAGATACTTTTCAGCGATACTTGCCTTCTCGTCTTCTATGTATCCAGGTAGTCTGATTATCTCCATCCTATCCAGAAGTGCAGGTGGGATATCCATTGAATTAGCCGTACAAACAAACATCACATCTGATAAATCGTAGTCGACTTCAAGGTAATGATCGTTGAACGTGTGATTTTGCTCGGGGTCGAGAACTTCTAATAATGCCGCTGCTGGATCGCCTCGAAAATCCATTCCCATTTTATCTATTTCGTCTAGAAGGAAGAGAGGATTTTTGACGCCTACTTTAGACATTTTTTGAAGAATTTTTCCAGGCATAGAACCAATGTAAGTCCTTCTATGTCCTCTTATTTCTGATTCATCTCTTACTCCACCAAGGGACATCCTAACGAACTTTCTGCCTGTTGATTTTGCAATAGACTCACCCAGTGAAGTTTTTCCAACTCCAGGAGGACCGACTAGACATAAAACCGGACCTTTTATTTTTGACACTCTTTGTTGAACTGCCAAGTACTCAAGTATTCTTTCTTTTACCTCTTCAAGTCCATAATGATCTGAATCTAGGACTTCTGAGGCCTTCGTAATTTCTGTTTGGATTTTTGATTTCTTTTTCCAAGGAATGCTCGTCATCCAATCTATATACCCTCTTACAACAGAAGCTTCTGCTGACATAGGAGGCATCATCTTGAATTTATTTAATTCACTATTAACTTTATCTTTTGCATCCTTAGGCATGCCGGATTCTTCTATATTTTTGGTAATGGTTTCTATTTCATCTTGGTCTTCATCTTCACCCATTTCCTTTTTTAAGGCCTTCATCTGTTCAGAAAGGTAATAGTCCTTTTGACTTTTTTCCATTTGTTTTTTGACCCTGTCTCGAATCTTTTTCTCCATCTGAGTAAGGTCTAGTTGATTCTCAAGGAAAGATACTAAATATTTAGCTCTCTCTTCGAGATTAATCTCTTCTAATAATTTTTGTCTATCAGATATTTGCAATGACAAATATCCAACCAAGTTATCAATTAATTTTTCTAATCTTTCAATGGCTCTGATTTGAGTAATTACTTCGGGCCTTATTTTTGAAGATGTTTTCGAAAGCTCTTTAAATTGAGTTTGAAGAGTATTTAAGTAGCTGCTTTTAAGATCATCATCTAGCTCATAATCTTCTAAAACTTCTACTTCAGATTCCATGTAACCATTGTTTTCGGCGACCGATAGAATTTTCGCCCTCTTAATGCCCTCGACTAAAACTTTGTAAGTTCCATCTGGTAGTTTTATCAACTGTAGAATGGTTGAAACAGAACCCACCTCATACAAATCTTTAACTTTAGGGTTTTCTTGAGAGGAATTTTTCTGAGCAACCAACATCACTGACTTGTCAGACTCCATAGCCGTTTGGAGGGACTTAATTGATTTATCTCTGCCAACAAATAGTGAAGTAACAACTCCAGGGAAAATAACGACGTCTCTTAAGGGTACTAAAGGTAATTGCATTTTTGCCTCGCTTTTTATTTATATGAGGAGTTATTTGTAAAAAACAATAGCCTGTTAGCTAGAGCTTTCTTTTGGTGTTTCTGATTGTGAATAAACCACAAGCGGTTCAGACTCTCCTGAAACAGAAGAAGAGTCGAGGACGACTTTTTCAATGTTCTGTTCAGAAGGTATATCGTACATGAGGTCTAATAGAATATTCTCCATAATAGATCTCAGTCCACGAGCTCCAGATTTTCTCTCGATAGCCTTCTTTGCTATTTCTAGTAAAGCGTCGTCTCTTATTTCAAGATCAACGTTCTCCATAGAAAAGAGCTTTTTAAACTGCTTCATCAGAGAATTTTTTGGTTCGGTTAGGATCATAATTAATGATTCTTCATCCAATTCTTCTAGTGTTGCTGTAACAGGAAGTCTGCCAACGAATTCGGGAATAAGACCGTATTTAACTAAATCCTCAGGTTGAACTTTTTTTACTAAGTCTGCTGAAAAAGGGGCATTTGAATTTTTCGAAATTGTTGCTTCAAAGCCCATACCTCTCTCTTCGCTTCTGGATCTAATAATCTCGTCTAGGCCAGCGAAAGCTCCTCCACAGATGAAGAGGATATTTGAAGTATCTACTTGAACAAATTCTTGCTGGGGATGCTTCCTTCCTCCTTGAGGAGGAACAGAAGCTAACGTGCCCTCAATTAATTTTAGAAGTGCTTGTTGAACTCCCTCACCAGAGACATCGCGAGTTATGGATGGGTTGTCTGATTTTCTTGAGATTTTATCTATCTCATCAATGTATACGATACCTCTTTGTGCTTTCTCGACATCGTAATCACATTTTTGAAGAAGTTTTTGAATTATATTTTCTACATCCTCTCCAACGTAACCAGCTTCAGTCAAGGTTGTAGCATCAGCAATTGTAAATGGAACATCAAGCAATCTAGCAAGAGTTTGTGCTAATAAAGTTTTACCACTTCCTGTAGGTCCTAGAAGAAGAATGTTGCTTTTGCCAAGCTCAACTTCTGAATCAACATCCATGTTTTGTAATTTCTTGTAATGATTGTAAACGGCAACGGATAGAGTTTTTTTAGCGTCTTCTTGACCAATTACGTAGTCGTTTAAAAATGAATTAATCTCTTCTGGAATTGGTAATTTTTTTGTTTCAGAGTTTTCTACTTCTTTGCTTTCTAAATCTTCTTTAATGATGTCGTTACATAAAGAGACACATTCATCACAAATATATACTGATGGACCAGCAATTAATTTTTTTACTTCATTCTGATTTTTTCCGCAAAACGAGCAGAAAAGAAGTTTTTCATCAGTAGTTGAGATATCTGTCATTTCACATGCTCTCTTTCTGAAATTACTTTATCAATTAAACCATAATCTTTAGCTTCTTCGCCATTCATAAAATTATCTCTTTCCGTATCTTTTTCTAACTGATCAACTTCTTTCCCAGTATGGAAGGCCAGGATTTCATTCAACTTTTTCTTCATCGATAATATTTCTTTTGCATGAATTTCGAAATCTGAAGCTTGACCTTGGAATCCTCCCAAAGGCTGATGGATCATGATTCTTGAATTAGGAAGAGCAAATCTTTTTCCACTTGTTCCACCCGCAAGAAGTATTGCCCCCATGCTGGCAGCTTGCCCAATGCAAAGAGTACTTATATCTGGTTTTATGTAAGTCATTGTGTCGTATATAGACATTCCTGATGTTATGGAGCCGCCGGGAGAATTTATGTAGACGTTAATGTCTTTATCAGGGTTCTCTGCTTCCAAGAACAATAATTGCGCCACAATCAAGTTAGCCATATAGTCTTCAATAGGTCCTGTAATAAAAATTACTCTTTCCTTTAAAAGTCTAGAATAAATATCAAAAGCCCTTTCGCCTCTTGGGGTTTGTTCAACCACCATAGGCACTAATTGATTATAAATTTTATCGGTCATACATTTATTCCTAAAACTTTATCGAAATCCATATTCTCTTCAGTTGACTTTCCTTCCTTTTCTAAAAGTTCTGTTACTTGTTCTTCGAGCGCCAATGATTCGATGTTTTTTAATTGCTCTTCGTTACTATAATACCAATTTACAACTTTTTCGGGTTCTTTGTAGTTCTTAGATCTATCTTCTATAAGCTTTTTTACTCTTTCAGCATCTGCTTTTAATTCATGCTCTTCAATAAGCTTATTAAGAATAATGCCAAGCTTCACTCTTTTTTGTGCATTTTCTCTGAAGTTTTCAATGGGAAATTCTTCATCTTTTAATTTTTCATATTCTTTACCCATTTGGGCAGCACTACCTTTCCTGAGATTAATCATTTCATTCGTTATCATAGACTCAGGAATTTCAAATTCGTTCATTTCAGCTAGTGCATCGAAAATTCTTTCTTTCTTCAACCCGGTAAGTGCTGACTCTAAATCGCCAGACAATCTTTCTTTCAAGGTTTGTTTAAATTCGGCCTCGTCTTTTGATGGTATCCCTGCCATGGTGAAAAACTCTTCATTCATTTCTGGTAATTTAGGTTTAAGAACATCTATAACTTCAGTTTTAAAAACTACTGGCTTCCCTTTTAAATGATCTACATGATAGTCTTCAGGGAATGAAACATTTAAGTCTTTTTTATCGCCTTTAGATAAATTCTTTAGGCCGTCTTCAAACCCAGGGATCATTGTATTGGAACCGATTTCAATGGTGACCTCGTCAGCTTTACCGCCTTCAAATGGTTCATTATCAATGAATCCTTCAAAATTAACTTTTACCACATCGTTATTTTCTGATTTTCCATCTTTAGATTCCAACTGAGAAAATCTTTTACGAATATTTTCAATTGTTTTATTGATATCAACTTCTGCAACTTCCGAAACAGGTTTTGTAAAAGCAAGTTGAGAAATCTTTTTTATTTTGATCTCAGGATAAACTTCAAAAGTTGCCTCAAATTTGACGTCCTTATCCAATTCCATAGATTTAGGATCAAATTTAGGTTGCCCAACAACTGGAATATTTTCTTCGCTTATTTTTTTAAAGAAGCTCTCAGACATCGCATCAAAAATGACGTTGGCCTTAATCTGGCCTCCATACATTTGCTCAATTATGTCTTTAGGTGCTTTACCTTTTCTGTACCCTTTAACAGTGGATGAAAATTGTTGGCTGGCAACCCTTTTATCATATTCTTTTTGTAGTTCTTCTTTCGGAAGAGTGAATTTTAATTTTTTTTCTATTTCGTTTTTTTTACCTAACCCAAACATTACTATTCCTGAATCTTAGAGAGCGCGAAACTTTATCACAAAAACTTAAATTTCTTCTCCTTATTAAATGGGGTGGATGATGGGGCTCGAACCCACGACAACCGGTACCACAAACCAGCGCTCTACCAACTGAGCTACATCCACCACTCTGGCCTCCCGGGCAGGATTCGAACCTGCGACCCTCTGCTTAGAAGGCAGATGCTCTATCCAGCTGAGCTACCGGGAGATGGTGACTATTCTATCGAAAAGGAATTAATTAGTCTTCTTGCTTAGGTATCGAAAAATTCACAGCAGTATGCATTAGAGTTGCAACCAACTTTTCATTTTTATCAAAAATTCTGGCTTCCATGGTGGCAATTTGTCTTCCAATTTTTATGAATTTGACTGTGATATTTGCTTCACCCAAAGGTAAAGATCTATGAAATAAAGTGTGTAAATCCGTTGATAAGGGAGCAGCAGTACCATTATTGTTCCCTATAAAAGCCATAGAAGATGCTTGATCTAAGGCAGCTGTAATCATGCCCCCTTGAACAAAACCTCTTGGGTTCATTGAAGATTCATCAAACGTTACTGAAAAATAATGTTCTTCACCTTTTGAGGACAGATACTTTAAATTCAAAAATTCGTTTATCCCAAAAGGATTTCCCAGCATTTCTTTTAAAAAATCTTTCATATCGTTCAATGGTCGGGGTGGAGGGATTTGAACCCCCGACATCCTGCTCCCAAAGCAGGCGCGCTACCAGGCTGCGCTACACCCCGAAGAAAGGCATTATAATTAATAATACTTTTTTTGATACTCTTAAAACTAACATGAAATATAAAATCTATATAATGTTTCTATGTCTTTAATCTTAGATGGGAAAAAACTAGCTTCGCTCTCTGAAGATGAATTCAAAATAAGAGTCTCTGAGCTTAAAGAAAAGTCAGGCGCAACACCCATTCTTGCCACCATATTAGTAGGAAATGATCCTGCTTCTGCAACCTACGTAAAAATGAAAGGAAATGCTTGTAAGAGAATTGGAATGGATTCCCTAAAAGTTGAAATGAATGAGTCTGCTAGCACAGAAGAATTGTTAGAAAAAATAAATGAATTAAATATAAATGAGAATGTCCATGGAATTCTTCTTCAGCATCCTGTTCCCTCTCAAATCAATGAAAGAGTCTGTTTTGATGCAATTTCCGTAGAAAAAGATGTTGATGGCGTTACATCAGAAAGTTTTGGTTTAATGACAATGGGCTCTGATGCTTATGGCTCATGCACTCCTTATGGGATTATCAGGATTTTAAAACATTACGACATAGATTGTTCTGGCAAAAGTGCTTGCGTGATAGGGAGAAGTCCGATTTTAGGAAAACCTATGTCTATGATGCTATTAAATGAAAATGCAACGGTTTCAATTTGTCACTCAAAAACGATAAATCTTTCAGAGATTGTAAGTGACTCAGATATTGTTGTGGCAGCCTTAGGAAAAAAAGAATTTATAAAATCTTCTTGGTTAAAAAAAGGATGTGTTCTAATCGATGCAGGATTTCATCCTGGGGGTTACGGTGATGTTGAACAAGAGGGATTAGATTCAATCTGTTCAGCTTACACTCCCGTTCCAGGAGGTGTAGGTCCAATGACAATAAACACACTGATTATGCAGACTCTAGAGAGTTGCGAGGCTAAATTTAAATAGCCTTTCCTTTTCCCCAGTATTCATCTTTCAATAACCTTTTGTAAAGTTTTCCTGTTGGATGACGAGGCAGTTCTTCGCGAAAATCAATGCTCTTTGGGCATTTAACGTGCGAAATGTTTTCTCGGCAATAAGCCATCAATTCTTGTTCCAGATCATCGCTTGCTATACTCATATCTTTTGGCTGAACTACGGCCTTCACTTCCTCTCCCATTTCTTCGTTCGGTACTCCGAACACAGCAACATCTGCAACTTTTGGATGCATGATCAAAGTATCTTCGGTTTCTTTGGGATATATATTTACTCCACCAGATATGATCATGAATGCTTTTCTATCAGTTAAATAGAGATAACCCTCTTCATCTAAATAACCTACATCTCCAAGAGTTGTATATCCTTGCTTTGATGTCGCTCCTTTAGTTTTTTCCTCATCATTGTGATAGGAAAAACCAGTAGATGTGGGCCCTTCAAAATATATAGTACCTTCTTCTCCAGTAGGAACTTCATTTTGATCATCATCCAAAATGTGCACTGGTCCCAATAGAGACTGACCAACCGTTCCTTTATGAGCAAGCCATTGCTCAGAATTGCATGCAACAAAGCCATTAAATTCAGTTCCGGCATAATATTCATGGATGATAGGACCCCACCAATCAATCATTTTTTCTTTGACCTCAACAGGACAAGGTGCAGCTGCATGAATAGCAATTTTATGAGTAGATAAATCGTACTTATCCATAATCTCAGGATCGCTTTTAAGAAATCTGATAAACATGGTCGGAACCCATTGACTATGAGTGACTTTATATTTCTCAATAGCTTCCAAGGCAGCCTCGGGATCAAATTTTTCTAAAACGATGCTTGTTGCTCCCAAAGCTAAAAATCCGGTATTAAAGCCCATTGGGGCTGAGTGATATAAAGGTGCCGGCGATAAATAAATTGATTCTTCGTCAGCAGAGTAAAGACCTTGCACAACTCTAGTCAAACCAAGATCATCATCGGCAGAATCATAAGGTAAAGGACTTAGGTTTATTTCTCTACTAACGCCCTTTGGCTTTCCTGTAGTTCCAGAAGAATAAAGCATTGCTGCCCCCTGACATTCATCTTCTATCGGTTCAATGGGCATTGATTTGATCGCATTTTCAAAAGATTTGAAATCACCTGATTCTCCATCAAGCATAAATTTATGCACTCCCTCAAGAGAGCTTGCTAGATCTTTGGCTGAATCCTCTAAAAATTTTGATGTGATAAATACTTTTGCACCACAATCTTTGACAATGTATTCAACTTCATTTGCCTGAAGTCTCCAGCTGATAGCAGTGTATTTCAGCCCACTTCTCCATGCTGCAAATGCAATAGGAAAAAACAGCTTATGGTTCTCCATCATGAAGGCCATACTGTCACCAGGTTTTAAGCCAAGAGATCGAAATAGTTGGGCGCCTTGATTGGATAATTCATTTAATTCTTGGTGCGTGATTACATCACCGCTCCCAGCCATAATAATTGCTGGTTTATCTTTTAGTTTTGGGCCATTTATACCTGGGTGCATAATCTTTTGTATTTTTAAAGTAAAATAACTCCTCCGGAATAAAAAATATCACATTATGAAGTCAATAAGAAGATTGCCAGTTATATGCGGATACGGAGGAATTAATTCTGCTGGCAGATCTGCATTCGATCTTGCATACAAGCGGTTGGTATTTAATCTCCTTTCAGAAGAAGAAAAAAATGAGGTAATTCTTGATCTGAGCAATATGACTGATGGACATACTAACGAAGAAAATATATTCGCCAACACTCTAGTTAGAAAAATTAATAAAGAAAAATATGACCCAGAAGGTTTAATGACCGGAAAGATGAATGTAAATGCAGCTGGACAATTTCCTGGAGGATTTGAATCTGGAAGCTTTTATAAGTCCAGACAACATCCAGTAGGATTAGAAACTACAATATTTGGGGTCTCTGATGCTCTTGGTTTAGCGGGCATCGGTTGGGATGAAGATATTAAACCAATAGTTGACCCTTCAAGAGTTGGAGTTTTCGCTGGACCCGCAATAGGTCAATTAGACTCTTTTGGATTGGGAGGCTTAATGCAATCCAGGCTTAAGGGCAAGAGAGCGAGTTCTAAACATTTATCTATGTCGTTGCTTGAAATGTCCGCAGACTTTATCAATGCCTATATTTTAGGATCTGTGGGAGTTACAGGTGCAAATGCAGGTGCATGTGCTACTTTTTTGTATAACTTAGACTTACTTATAAATGGTATTAAAGAGAATCGTTTAGATATCGGTATTGCTGGATCAGCTGAGGCGCCAATAAATCCTGAAGTAACTGATGGTTTTGTTGCTACTACAGGAATTGCTGATGATAAAAAAATTCTAGCAATGCAACAAAGGAATGGGGATGATTCTGAGATTGATTACTCTAGAGCATGTAGACCATTTGGAGATAATGCAGGCCTAATCTTAGGTGAGGCTGCCCAATTTGTATTGGTGGCAAGCTTGGAAAAAGCGTTTGAACTTGGCTTAGAGATATATGCTTTGGCTCCAGGGATTAAAATTAATGCTGATGGGATTAAAAAATCTATTTCTTCGCCAGGCATTGGAAATTACATCACTATGGCTTCTGCAGTAAATGAAACTAAAAAGTTTTCTAATGATCTCAATAGGAGTTTTGTTATCGCACACGGAACAGGTACTTTTCAAAACAGAAGCACTGAGTCGCATGTACTTTCGACAGTAGCCAACGGAATGGGCCTAAGCGAATGGGAAATAACCGGTCTGAAAGGTTCTTTAGGTCATACAATGGGTCCAGCAGCTGGAGACGAACTAATGACTGCCATTGGTTTTTGGAAACATGGCTTTATACCGGGTATCAATACAACCAAGAAACTTGCCGAGGATGTATACAAAGATAATTTGAAGTTCCTATTGAATGACGTCGAAAAAGATAATGAATCTATTGATACTATTTATCTGAATGCAAAAGGTTTTGGAGGGAATAATGCCTCAGCAGGAATAATATCTCCAAAGATTGCACTTAATTTAGCAAAACAAGAATTCTCTAAAGCTGAACACTTGAAATACGAGCAAAGTAAAGAAAAAATTCGTGAATCATCTATTAACTATCAAGAGAGTTGCAAGAAAGGAAATTACGGAGTTATTTATAGATTTAATGAGGAAGTCCTTGAAGGATTAGAGGATATTGAAATTTCTGAAGATGGCATCAAACTTAAAGGCTTTAAAACCCCTATAAAGTTTAACTAATCTTATCTTTAGGAAATAAATTTCTAATCAATGGAATAAGAGGTAGAAGATATATATACCACTTCGGAAAAATTCTTTGAGCCAAATCATACATATGCGCATCTATGCCGACTAATATCCTCTTATTTTTCTTTCGAATGTTTTTAAGAATTATTTTTGCAGCACTTTTTGAGCTTGTAGGTGCATTATCTTTAAAAATTTTTCCTGCTTCTTCAGGAGTATTTGCCTCACCAAATAAGGAAGTCCCAGGTTCAAAATTTTTAAACCTTGATGCAGAAAATATATTTGTTCCTATATGGCCAGGATGAACAGAATAAACTTCCACAGACTCATTATTCAATTGCATTTCTAAAGCTAAGCTTTCAGTAAAACCTCTAACACCAAATTTCCCAACGTGGTAAATAGATTGTGTAGGCACACTCAAAAGTCCAAATATTGATGATGTATTAACGATTGCAGATTCAGGTCTTTCTTTTAAGTGAGGCAGAAAAGCTCTTGTAGAATTAATAACACCATGCAAAAGAATTCCTAGTCCGAAGTCCCAATCTTCATCAGTGCTATCTTCAACTTTGGTCGCTACAGACAAACCTGCATTGTTGAAAACAATATCCACTTGCCCATGATTTTCAATAACTTCATTTGGCAAGTTATCAACTGCCTCTTTATCACTGACATCAATTAAATGTGAAGAGACTCCGACGTTGTATTTTTTAAGTAATTCCCTTGTTTCGTTCAAAAGGTCTTCCTTCCATTCAACTAAGGCTATGTTGCAACCTTCAGCTGCCAACTGCAGAGCAAGCTCTTGGCCCATCCCAGACCCAGCACCTGTAATAACAGCAACTTTATCCTTGAAATTCTTCATAATTAATAAACCTTAACAAATTATCTAAAAAAATTCTTTATGGCCTCCAACGGTAATCCTTGAATAACAAATGGATCGCCATTAACAAATTCAAATAATTCTTTTCCGTAAGATTCGTATTTATAAGAACCACTTGCCATAAGAGGCTCGTCTTTCTCTACGTATGTTTTTATCTCATCTAAACTTAAATTCTTCATCTTAAGAACTGCTTTGAAATGATCTTCCAAAATAATTTCACTATTTTTTACAATTGCCAGACCGTTGATTTGAAAGTGCTCTTTACCTGAAAGTTCCATCAGATTTTCCATTGCCTTCTCTTTATATATTGGTTTACTAAAGACCTTATTATTCTGAATACAAATTTGATCGCTACCGATTATGTATTTGTCAGGGAAAAATTTACTTACACTAAACGCCTTTTCTTTTGCCAGCAAAATGGATAGTTCAATTGGTGAAAGTGATTTATTTTTATCTTTAAGTTCATCTTCATCAATTTCAGGTTTACAAGTTTCAAATTTGAAACCTGCTTCAGAAAGAATTTTTTTTCTTATCTCTGACTCTGAGGAAAGAACAAAATCAATTGTCAAAATTTATTGAATATTTCCTGAATGAATTAAGGACATAAACTCGTTTCTAGTGTTAGTATTTTTTTGAAAAACACCAGTCATTTTACTTGTGACAGTGCTAGTTTCGGATTTATGAATTCCTCTGGTAGTCATACATTGATGGGCTGCATCGACGACAACTGCAACCCCTTTTGGTTTGAGAACATTGCTTATTGCATCTGCAATCTGAGCAGTCATAGTTTCTTGCGTTTGAAGTCTTTTACCAAAAACATCAACGATTCTTGCAAGCTTACTTATTCCAACGACTCGATTGTTAGGGATATAACCTATGTGGGCTATGCCTAAAATTGGCACCATGTGATGTTCGCAATGAGACTCCAATCTTATGTTTCTCACAATCACCATCTCATCGTAACCTTCAACTTCCTCAAAAGTTTTAGATAATATTTCTTCTGGATCTTCCTCATAGCCAGCAAAAAATTCTTGGTAAGCTCTTGCTACCCTGTCTGGTGTTTCGATCAGTCCTTCCCTTTCTGGATCGTCCCCAGCCCAGGCAATAAGTGTTCTAACAGCTTCCTTAGCTTCTTCCATTGAGGGAGCAGATGGCTTAAATTTGGCTACTTTTTTCATAATTAATCTTAAAAGATGGTTACTCTAGATGTAATTTTACAATATAGCAAAGTTAATATGAGGAATAAGGTTATTTCTGGACGATTGAACCGCCCCCTTTTGCAAATTCTTCAGCTTTCTTCTTATCTTTGAGAAGGTTCTCTACTTTAACAGGCACTTCAAGACCTTTCAGCATGCCAGGTTGCTCGTAAATCCTGTCTATCCATAACTTCAGATTATCAAGACCGTCTGTTGATACTCCGGACCATCTGTGAGTCCTTACCCAACACCAATTCGCAATGTCAGCTATTGAAAATTCGTCCACGAGCCAGTCTTTGCCGCTCAAACTAGTATTCAAAACTTCAAACAATCTTCTGCTTTCATTTTGGTAGCGATCTATAGCGGGTTGAATTTTTTCAGGAAAATATCTGAAAAATACATTTGCTTGACCCATCATTGGTCCAATTCCACCCATTTGGAACATCAACCATTGAATAACTTGCGATCTTTTAACTGTATCATTGGGAAGAAGTTTCCCTGTCTTTTCTGCAAGGTAAATCATGATAGCTCCAGACTCGAAGATTGCTAAATCATCGTTCTCTCTATCGACAATTACTGGGATTCTTCCATTAGGATTCATAGCTAAAAAATCAGGTGTTTTTTGATCTCCTTTTTGCAAGTCAATAGCATGGGTTGTGTAATCAAGCCCCATAGATTCGAGAGTACATGACACTTTATGGCCATTTGGTGTGGAGGTTGTATATAAGTCAATCATCTTTTTTATTGTTAATACTATTGAATGGATATGGTCTTTGTTCTGTCTCAAATGAAACGAAGTCAATGATTTGATTTATGAATTTCTGAAAAAGATTTGTCAGTTCGCCAAGATGCTTATTAGGATTTTTTGTAATTAACTTAAAGAAAAACTGAGCAATTGCGATGATCCACAAGAGAAAAATTGAGTATGAAAAAACTATGAGGTAAACAATTACAAGTAAGGCATCGATCCATGTAGAGCTATCTTTAATATTAGACATAGCTTCATCAGAAATCACGCTTGGTTCCTGCTGAGCTTCCTTGCTTTCTTTTGAACTATCTTTTTCTTCAGTCATTTATAAATCTCTTCCATCAGATTCCAAAATCATTTTATCAAAAGATTCTCTTACTGCAGACTTTTTAAAAACAATATTGTGTAACTTTTCTACTATGGGCATTTCTAAATTTATTTCATTAATCTTTTCGTAAACGGTTTTTAGAGTTTTTTCTCCTTCAATCACCTGGTTTATTGCGATTTTAGCTTCGTGCCTAGACTTTCCTCTCCCCAAAAGGTATCCGAAGGAATAGTTCCTACTTTTTTCTGAGCTTGATGTAGCAATTAAATCTCCGACGCCCGCTAGCCCAATTAAAGTGAGTTTATTTAGCTTGAGCCTTTTAAAAAGGTGTGACATTTCAACCAAGCTTCTCGTTAAGATCATTGCTTTGGTATTCTTTTTATTTCCTAACCCATCGGATAACCCAGACACTATGGCATAGATATTTTTCAAAGCTCCAGCTAACTCAATTGCTTTGACATCATTATTGAGAAAAACCTTAAAATTATCTTGATCTAGTATCATCGCAAACTCTTTGGCTAATTTTTTATTTTTTGAAGCTATTACACATGCTGAAGTCATGCCCTCAATAATTTCAGATGCAAGATTTGGTCCAGATAAAACCGATAATTTAGCTTTTGGACTAATCTCCTCTAACAATATTTCACTCAAAGATTTGAAGGACTTTCTTTCTAAACCTTTTGAAGCAATTAAAAAAGAAGTTGAATTGTTTAAGTTATATTTATTTTTTTTGAAAAAACTCCTTACAGATGACGAGGGTATTGCAATAATGATATGTCCTAGTTTTAAAACATCTCTTTGATTAGAAGTAGCTTTTATTTTATTACTAAGCTTTTTGGCTCCAGTATATTTTTTATTAGTGTGCTTATTATTTATTTCGAAAACAGTTTTTTTGTTTCTAGACCAAATTAATATCTCATGCCCATTTGAACTAGCGATTTCAGACAGAACGGTCCCCCAAGATCCACCTCCCAAAATACCTATTTTTTTTGATGCATCATTCATTTAAAAAATCTAAAGAAGCATTCATATATTTTGACCACCATTTTTGGCCCATTTCTCTCATTCGTTCTAAATTATTCATCGATTTGATATCTATTTGAGTAGCTACATCATTTAAGTTGGAGTCAACTCTAAAATAGTTATTGCCTATGATTGTTTCTGATAATTGATGCTCTAAATTTGACTCAAGCAACATTGGAATTATTCCTCCCCTTAACCAAGAAAGAGAGCCCCAATTTTTTGCTTTCGATCCATCAATAAAGCTATTATTGAATCCTGTCCCAATGCTAAAAACCTTAATTTCATCTTCTGGATAAAGTTTTTCCGCTTCAGTTAAAGCAATCAGGGCGGGATTATTTGTTGAAACAGCGCCGTCCACATACCAATTATCTTCGATTTGAACTGCTGGAAAATAAGTAGGTGCAGCAGAAGTTGCAGCAGCTATATCTGCAACAGACACTTCAGGATGATCTCTTTCAGAAAAAATTTCTGGAAAGCGGGTATTTAAATTGTAAGTAACAATTGAGCAAGGGGTATCTGAACTAGACATTTTTAGACTTCCAAAATAATCATACATAACTTCCATTTTTTTTTGGCCATTATATTTGGTTCGAAAGAGACTTGAAAAAGATCTAGTAAAGATCTTTTTTAAATTTTTTTCAGAATAGATTTCTAATAATCTTGGACCTTCAATTTCTAAAACTGAAATAATGAGAGCCATTATTCCGCCTGTTGAAGTGCCAACAACTAGATCAAATTTTGAGGAAAGAGGCTTACCGATTTTTTTTTCTAATTCATATAAAAAAACTGAAGTAGCGAGTCCTCTAACGCCACCACCATCAAGAGATAAAACATATTTTGTCATGCAGATTGTTTAGCTCAGTTATAATTATTTAATGAATACCGAGGAGCAATTTATTGAGTCTATTCTACACTCAAATTATCCAGTTTTTTTTACTGGCGCAGGTATAAGCACTAATTCAGGAATACCAGATTTTCGGGGACCAAAAGGTTTTTGGAAAACAAATACTCCCATTATGTTTCAGGATTTTATGAGTCAAGAATCAATGAGAATGAAATATTGGACCCAAAGCGTAGAATTTAAATCAAATTTTCAAGAAAAAATTCCTAATGAGGGACATTTTATAATCTCTGAGATAATTAATTCAAAAAAAGCTGGGCATTGCATTACGCAGAACGTTGATAATCTTCATCAAAAATCAGGGCTAGATGATGCTTCAGTTACAGAACTTCATGGAAATGCAACTTTTGCAGTTTGCTTGGATTGTAAAAAAAGATTTGAACTTTCTTTTATTCATGAGGAGTTTAAATCAACTAATAAGCCACCTAAATGTGATTCTTGTAACGGATGGATAAAAACAGCAACGATATCTTTTGGCCAACCAATGCCTGAAGATAAAATGAATATTGCACATGAGGAAACATTGAAAGCTGATGTTTTTATCGTTGCAGGATCATCCTTATCAGTTTTTCCAGCAGCAAATTTTCCTTTAATCGCAAAAGAAAATGACGCAAAGCTTTTGATTGTTAATAATGAAGAAACGCAATTTGATCATTTTGCAGACGTTTTAATTCATGATGATATTTCAAAAACTTTCTCAAATTTAGAAATTACTCACTAAATAAATGGATTCAAAAAAAATAGGATTTTGGTCAGGGATTCTTTTATTTTTTGTAATCTTAATTTTTTTTAACCCAGATGATTTATCTCAAAGAGGCCAGATAACTGCAGCTGTTTTTATTTTGATGGGTATTTGGTGGGCCACAGAAGCCTTACCCCTCCCCGCAACAGCACTTATCCCCATTATCGCCTTCCCTCTTTTGGGCGTTGAAGAAATTGGAGTTCTTTCAAAAGAGTATATGAATAAAGTTCAATTTTTGTTTGCTGGTGGATTCATGATTGCTATCGCCATGCAAAAATGGAATCTGCATAAGAGAATAGCTTTGATTGTTTTATCTATTACAGGATTCAGAAGTGAGAGATTAATTGCAGGCTTCATGATAGCGAGTTTTGTTTTGAGCATGTGGATTATGAATACCTCTACAACTATTATGCTTCTTCCAATCGGTATCTCTATCATTCAAGCAATCAATGATTCCATTAAAAATTTATCCGAGGATCAAAAGCTAAATTTTCAAGTATGCTTACTTCTGGGAATTGCATATGCTTCATCTTTGGGCGGAATTACTACACCAATCGGAACAGCGCCCAACGGGGTTTTAATTCAGTATGCATTTGAAAACTATAATTTAGATATAGGTTTTATAGATTGGTTTTCAATCGCAGCACCTTTTTCAATTCTCTCTTTACCAATCATTTGGTTGGTTCTAACAAAATTCTTATTTCCAATTAACTTTTCTGATACTGGCAGTGCAGAAAAAATTCTTTTTGAAATTAAAGAAGAATTGGGTGTTATGAGCCGTGAGGAAAAGATAGTTTCTCTTGTTTTTTTGTTTACTGCTCTGGGATGGGTATTCAGAAAAATTATTGATGATCTTCCTTTCTTTTTTTTACTAGAGGATGCGGTTATCTCGATGATGGGTGGTTTGAGTCTTTTCTTTTTGACGTCAAATCAAAAACGCTTACTGGACTGGGAAGATATCCAAAATAAATTTCCTTGGGGTTTAATTTTTTTATTTGGTGGCGGAATGACTCTTGCTTATGTGGTCAATGATAGTGGCTTAGCTATTTGGCTTGCTAACTTAGTACCAAACGAAGCAAGCCTAATTTTGGTCTTGTTCATTGTAATCGCAATGGTCATCGTATTAACAGAATTGACCAGTAATTTAACTACAACCATTACATTCATTCCCATCATTGCAGGAATTGGTATAAACATTGGAGTCAATCCCATGCTGCTCATAGTTCCTCTTACGATCGCGGCCAGTTGTGCGTTCATGCTTCCGGTGGCAACTCCTCCAAATTCTATTGTTTACGCATCGGGTTATATTCCGATAAACCGCATGGTTAGAGCGGGTATTTTCTTAAATATAATCTGTGGCTTGCTCCTACTAGCTTTGAATTATTTATTTCCAAATTCTTTTCAGTTATTTGTGTAGTATTTAATTGTTCTGAACACAATCAAGTATTAAAATAAGATCAGGTGTCGCAGCTAGTGAAAAAATATCAGGGATTCTCTAGAACTGCTTTCAAACAATTTACCCTGTACAGGAGGTGGTCCAAAATTAATATTAACGATTTAGCAGGAATATCAGGGGGTGCCTCTTGACAACGGGTTGACCCGTATTCCGGCTAGAGGCCGGTACGTCCCGCCTCTAGTAAGAGATTAGTTGAGATACTTTCTCTTGAAAAACCCCGCATAATGCGGGGTTTTTTTCATTCAGATGTAAGGTCGTGACCTGATGAAGCTGTTAAACCTCCATCGCAAATAATGGTCTCTCCAACAGTGAAATTTCCAGCGCGTGAAGATAAAAAGATTGCTAGACCTCCAACATCCTCAGCAGTGCCTATTCTCTTCATAGGATTTCTTTCAACTAAAGGATCATAGTTATGAGCCACTGCAGACCCCAACATATTGCTTGGAAATGGGCCAGGAGCAATTGCATTTACTAAAATGTTATCTTGCACCAATCTTGAGGATAGATGCCTAGTCAAATGATGAACTGCCGCTTTAGATGCACTGTAAACATAGTTTTCAAAAGCCGGTGTGTTAATACCATCAATCGAACCGATATTAATCACTCTGGATGGATTATCTTTGGTAGATCCTTTCTTTAATAAAGGTAAAAATTTCTGTGTAACAAAAAACATACTTTTGACGTTCAAGTCCATTACCTTATCCCATCCAAGTTCTGAGAATTCTTCGATCGGCTCTCCCCATGCTGCACCAGCATTGTTCACCAAAATATCAAGATTAGATTCTTTGTGATAAATTTCCTTATACAGCTCTTCTATCCCATCAAGCGTTGAGGCATTGTTAGGAATTGAAATGCATTCTGCGTTATATCTCTCGCTAAGTTCGTTGGCTTTGCCGTTACACGCTTCTGCTTTTCTGGCGGTGATGTAAACTTTTGCTCCGTTTGCCAAATAAGCTGAAGCAATCATTTCCCCAACTCCTCTTGATCCACCTGTGACAAGAACTACTTTGTCTTTCACCGAAAAAATATCTTCAATTTTCATAATTTAGATCCTTTTTAAAATGGCGGACCGGACGGGACTCGAACCCGCGACCTCCGCCGTGACAGGGCGGCGTTCTAACCAGAACTGAACTACCGGTCCAATTGAGGTTGCAATTATACATACCTTGAAGAAAAAAAATCACATAAACTAATCAATAGTTATTATGATTTATTAGAACTAGGATATGAAAAAAATACTCATCAATTTTCTCATTTTAAGTTTTTACTCTTTTGCTGATGGAGAAGCAGGTTCTTTATCTCTGGATAAAGATATTAATGAAGATAGGAAAATCTCATTTCCAAATACAAAAGAATATCTTGTTATTGTCTCTGATTTGCATACTCATTCAGTCTTTTCTGATGGACATGTGTGGCCAAATATTAGAGTTGAAGAAGCTTTGAGAGATGGCTTAGATGTTTTAGCAATTACTGAGCATCTCGAATATCAACCTCATATTGAATTTTTACCAAATAAGAATAGAAATGATGCTTACAAGGAGGCTCTGTTGGCTAATAAAAATAATGATGATTTATTAGTAATTAATGGAGCTGAAATTACAAGAATACCGCCAGCAGGTCATATGAACGCAATTTTCATCAAAGATGCAAATTTATTATTCAATGATGATGAGTCTAATATTCCGTTGGCACAAGAACTTTTAAAACAATATCCTGAAGCAGCATCATGGGAAGAAAATAAAACCATCAGAGACTATTATGCTTTGACTTCTGTTTGGCCGGTAGAGAAAGCTGTGGATGCAGCACACGCTCAGGGAGGTTTCATTTTTTGGAATCATTCCTGGTGGACTCCACAATCCCCTCAAGGAATTTCTGTTCTTACTGATTTTCATAAAAAACTCATTCAAGAAAATAAACTACATGGAATAGAAGTTGCAAACGGAATAAATTATTCAGATGAGGCTTTTCAAATAGCTATAGATAACGATTTAACAATTATAGGAACTTCAGATGTTCATAATTTAATTGATTGGGACTATTCATTTTATAAAGGTAAACATCGTCCAGTAACATTGATCCTTTCAAAAGGAAAATCCGAAAATTCAATTAAGCAAGCATTATTTGAAGGAAGAACTGTTGTATGGTTTAAGAATAATTTAATTGGTTTAGAAAATAATTTATTACCACTTTTAAATAGCAGCCTATCTATAAAAAGCTTGGGATACCAGGCAGGAACAACAATATTAGAAGTTTTAATTGAGAATAAATCTGATGCAAAAATGATGTTAAGAAACTTCTCTGAGTATACTTTGTCTCAAAATACTAATTTTTTTGAAATTGATCCTCACAGCAAGAAAATAGTTGAAATTAAAACTATAGAAGCGTTGAAAAATATTGAGCTTATATTTTCTGTAGAAAATGCATTCATTGCACCTAAAAAGAATGCCCAATTGAGTTTTAAACTAAGGATTTAATAATCTCTGGTGGGCGATACAGGACTTGAACCTGTAACTTCCACCTTGTAAGGGTGGCACTCTACCAATTGAGTTAATCGCCCAGAGAATTCGGAATTATAATATTCAACTTTATTCAAGTCATCTCTTTGTTCAAGCTTCCAACAAAATAGACAATATAGAAATATTGAGGCATATTTTATTTAAAATTTCTTTAAAAAAATCATGTTAGAAGCACAACCATTAAAAACTCGTTTAAACCTTAATGATGATGAATTTATTTCAAATAAAAAATCTATGCTCGGAAAGCTTGATGAGATCGATGAACTTCTCGATGAAGCTGAAGCTGGTGGTGGTCCGAGGCATCATGAAAGACTTGCTGCTAGGGGAAAGCTTCCTGTAAGAGAAAGAATTTTTAATTTTTTAGATCCTGATAGTCCATTTTTAGAAATTAGCCCACTAGCCGGTTATAAGTCTGACTATCCTGTAGGAGGAGGTTGCGTAGCCGGCATAGGTGTTTCTGCAGGAGTTGAATGTATTATTTTTGCAAATGATCCAACAGTTTTGGCTGGGGCGATGCAAGCGTTCTCAGTAAAAAAATGGATGAGAGCAATGCAAATTGCAAGAGACTGCCGCATTCCTTTTGTGCAATTTGTTGAATCAGCGGGCGGAGATTTGAGACCTAGAGGAAACCGTTCTTCAGTCGCTTTAAATGTTGGTCATTTTGCTGAGTCAGGAAGACAATTCTATGAGATAACCGAACTATCAAAACTTGGCATTCCAACTGTAACAATTACTTTTGGATCTTCCACTGCGGGAGGTGCTTATCAGCCGGGAATGTCGGATTACAATATTTTTGTTAAAGAACAGTCTCAAGTATTTTTGGGTGGTCCGCCATTAGTTAAAATGGCTACAGGTGAAGAATCTGATGCCGAAAGTCTAGGTGGAGCAAAGATGCATGCTGAAAAATCCGGTTTAGCGGACTATTTTGCAGAAGATGAAATGGATGCAATAAGAATTGGAAGAGAAGTTATGTCTCATCTTGATTGGTCAAAAGAAGGTAATTCTCCCGATTCTATCTATGAAGAGCCTATTAATGATCAAGAAGATTTATTAGGTATTGTTAATCCAAGCTTGAAAAGACCTTTTGATGTTCGTGAAGTAATTTCAAGAATTGCAGATGGTTCAAGGTTTGAAGAATTCAAACCCCTCTTTGGTCCAACAATTATATGTGGTTTCATGAAAATTCATGGGCACACAGTCGGAGTTTTGGGAAATAATGGTTCCTTATTTCCAGATTCTTCTCAAAAGGCAGCCCACTTTATTCAACTATGCAATCAGATAAGTATCCCTCTTGTTTTTTTACAAAATATTACGGGTTTTAATATTGGAAAAGAATTTGAGCAGAATGGATCGATAAAAAAAGGGGCACAAATGCTAAATGCAGTTTCAAATTCAGAGGTGCCTCATTTGACAGTTATTCTTGGAAACTCATACGGTGCCGGTACATACGCCATGTCTGGAAAAGAATTTGGTAATGCTTTTACCTTTTTATGGCCAACAGCAAAGATTGCCGTAATGGGAGGAGAACAAATTGCTGGAGTTATGTCGATGGTAAGAAGAGCAAAAGCTATGCGCGATGGTCTCCCCTTCGATGAAAAAGAAGATGCAAAAATTGTAGAAGGTCAAAAAATTTCTCATGACAAGGGTTCTGAAGCTCTAATAGCCACAAGTGCAATTTCCGATGATGGGATTATTGATCCAAGAGATACCAGGACAGTGCTTGGTATTTGCCTTTCTGTTGTAAACAATAAAGAAGTTAAGGGATCAGACGGATTTGGAGTGTTCAGGCTATGATCATTAAAAAATTACTAATTGCAAATAGAGGCGAAATTGCAAGTAGAGTGATCAGCAGCGCTCAAGATATGGGAATCTCATGTGTTGCTATTTATACACAAGATGATGCTAATTCTCCTTATGTTAAGGAGGCTGATGAAGCTTATAAATTGGAAGGCAGTTATTTGGATGCGAAAGAAATAATTTCTATTGCAAAAAATTCAGGTTCTCATGCAATTCATCCGGGATATGGCTTTTTATCTGAAAATGCTGGGTTTGCAAACTCTGTGAAAAAAGCAGGGATCATTTGGATAGGACCAAGCGGGAATGTCATTAAAAAAATGGGAGATAAAATTACATCTAAGAAACTAGCTGAAAAGGCTGGTGTTCCAACTCTTCCTATGACTTCTGATGCTAAAGATGCAAAAAAAATTGGATATCCAATTCTTGTTAAAGCTTCTGCTGGAGGAGGTGGTAAGGGGATGAGAATTGTTGAAGATCCCAAAAAGTTAAAAGAGAGCATATCAGCTGCAGAGCGTGAAGCAGAGAGCGGTTTTGGCGATAAAAGAGTTTTTTTAGAAAGATATGTAGAAAAATCTCGTCACATAGAGATTCAAATTTTAGGTGATTCTTTTGGAAACGTTGTTCACTTAGGAGAAAGAGAGTGCTCAATTCAAAGAAGGCATCAAAAAATTGTTGAAGAATCTCCTTCTACAGTTATTGATCAAGAGCTCAGAGACAAAATTGGATCTGCGGCTGTTCAGCTTGCTTCTGCACTTAAATATGAATCTGCAGGAACGGTTGAATTTTTATTTGATGATAAATCCAAAGAATTCTTTTTTTTAGAAGTAAACACGAGACTCCAAGTAGAACATCCGGTAACAGAAGAGGTAACTGGTCTAGATCTTGTGAAAGAACAAATAAAGATTGCTCAAGGCAATGAATTAGAGTTTGTTCAAGATGATGTTGAATTGATAGGTTCATCAATCGAAGTTAGGCTTTATGCGGAAGATCCTGCAAATGAATTTCTCCCAGTTACTGGAGATATAATTGCCTTCGATCCGTGTGATAACCCTTCTGTGCGCTGGGATGTAGGGATTGAAAAAGGAACTGTCGTGTCCTCAAATTTTGATCCAATGCTTGGAAAAGTTATTTCCTATGCTGAAACTAGAGAGGAAGCTGCTCAAAAGCTAGCTTTGGCACTTGAAAGAAGTCATTTTGGTGGCATGAGGACAAACCGTGATTATCTTATTTCAATCCTAAGGTCTGAAGATTTTCTCAAAGGAAAAACAACAACCGACTTTGTTGAGAGAGTAAATCTAAACACAGAAATTGATCTATCAGAAAATGAAATTTTTGATCATGCTGTTGCGGTAGCCATGTGGAATCAAGCTAAAAACAGAGAAAGTGCAAGTGTTCTTTCTAACATTCAATCTGGTTGGCATAACGCAAGGCTGCCATATCAAAAAGTAGATTTAATTTTTGGTGATGATGTTATTGAGGTCAAATATAAGTCAAAAAGAGGTGGAGACTTTTGTCTTTCAGATGGTGCTTCAGTAAGAATTTATGAATTTGATGAAGAATCTATAGATATTGAAATTGATGGAAAAAGGATAATTTCCAAAATTACGTACCATGAAGGTAAGTTTCTTATTCAAACCATTAAGGGAGACTTATTGTTTGAGATGAAAGAAAGGTTTGAGTCCAGCTCGATAAACGAAATAGCCGGTGGCTTGACTGCTCCCATGCCTGGAAAAGTGGTTGATGTACCTGTGAAAAAAAATGAGTCTGTTAAGTCTGGCCAAACTTTAGTGATTCTTGAAGCTATGAAAATGGAGCATAAGGTAACTGCTCCAAGTGATGGAAACGTCAAAGAAGTATTGATTGCTGTTGGAGATCAGGTTGAGAGCGGCTCAACTTTAGTGATTTTAGAAGATTAGTCCCACTTTGGTTCTCTTTTTTCCAAAAAAGCTGAAATGCCCTCTTGAGCATCTGGACCCGCAAAGGTTTCCGCACTTTTTTTACCTAAATAAGGTAAAGCTTCATCAAAATTCATTCCATCCTGATTGACATAGGCTTCCAGTCCAAATTGCATGGTACCAGGAGCAAGATTAGCAAGATCACTTGCAAGGCTATTTACCCTTTCATCTAACTGATCGTTGGGTACAGATTCGTTTATTAAACCCCACTCCTCTGCTTTTTTTGCATCAATCGCTTGGCCTCTCATACAGAAATCTAATCCAGCTCTTTTAGGCATTACTCTAAATAGGCCTGCCATTACCATATGCGGCCAAACTCCTCTGAGTATTTCTGGTGCTGAAAATTTTGCATTTTCCACTGCAATAGCATGAGTGCAATTCGTAACCATCAATAATGCGCCGGCATGGACAGAACCCTGAATTTTGCAAATTACGGGTTTATATAAATGCCTTATGGACATACTTATGTCATCAGAGCCTTCTATTCTCGGAACATTTGATTCTTCTTGTTTTCTATTTAAATCTGCTCCAGCACAAAAAACGTCGCCTTCGGCAGCGATGATCACTACTCTGATACTTCTTTCTTGTTTTGCGTAAGCTAAAGCATAATTAATTTCATTCATCATGACGTTGTTTAATGCGTTCTTTTTCTCTGGTCTATTTAGGGTAAGAGTTAAAACATTGTTGGCAATGTTTAACTTTGTTGCTTGAAAATTTAAGCCCTCTAAAGATAATTTATCTGTCATATTTTTTCCTATAAAAGTTGTTTGGGTGCTTGAATTATTTTTGCCCTTAAATATTCCCCGAGTGATTTAGCTTGAGGATCCATTCTAGTCGAAGAAGAAACTCCATCTTGAAGAATTCCACGGACATAGAAATTTAGTGAAAGAATATTTGGTAATTCATACCTTTCAATTTCAAAGTTTCTTAGATCAGGCAATAATTCCTTAAATTTGTCTACAGTTAAAAAATCATACAGGAAAGCATAGCTGTCTTTATTTTTTGCCCAAACTCCAACATTCGCACATCCACCCTTGTCGCCTGAACGTGTACCGTAGAGATTGCCAAATGGAACTTCTTCCAGAATTGTTTTATCAACTTCTGGATTAGAATAAGGTTCTTTTTGATAGAGAATCTCTTCGTAATCAAGCTGGCTGGTTGGAACCACTTCTTTCGTCTCTCCTAGAAAATGAACTTGTTCCCTAACAAATTTGCTGTCGACTAAAGCTGGCCAATATTCTATGAAAGGTCCGCTAGGTACCACCCCGCTTCTTCCTGTCCAACCAGGAAAATTAGCTAAGGCTAGTTCTACAATTTTTGCATTGAATAGTCTGCCAACTTTATCAGCATCCTTAGACATAACATCAATTCTTAAGAATGCTTGGGCCTCCTCATTACTGTTTGGATTAATTTTATCGGTTCTGTGGAGTTGAACGTCTACCTTATCAAATTGTTCTCTTCCGCCTACATTTTCGAAAATTGAATCAGTAATCAAATCTGCTTTTTCTTCTATATCTAAACCTGTTAATAAAAGTTCAATTCCGTTTCTGAAACCTCCAGCTAAATTAATGCAAACCTTATGTTTGTGTGGAGGGCTGCTTCCTTTGCAACCACTGACATAAACTCTATCATTGGATTCTTGTTCGATTTTTAGAGTATCAAAATTGGCAATCACATCAGGATTAATATAAGCGGGACTACTTATTTCATATAGCAGTTGAGCCGTTACAGTACCAACAGAAACCAAACCTCCGGTATTAGGATGTTTAGTAATTGTAAAATTTCCATCTTCTTCTATTTCTGCAATAGGATAACCAACGTTACTGAATGAAGGCACTTCTCTAAAGAATGAATAATTACCTCCGGTAACTTGCGCCCCACATTCAATAAGGTGACCAGCTGCAAGAGCGCCAGCTAATTTATCGTAGTCATTTCTTTGCCAATTGAACTTCCAGGCAGCAGGACCAATTACTACCGCAGCATCTGTGACTCTTGGACAAATAACCACATCTGCACCTGAGTCTAGCGCTTCTTTAATACCCCAAGCGCCAAAGTAAGCATTTGCCGTTACAGCTTTTTTATCATAATCAAAAAGAGATACATTCGTATCAATATTTTTTATTTCCTCTCCTGATTCATTTAACTTTGATAATTCAGGCATAAGGTCATCGCCATCGATATAAGCTACTTTTAAATCTAAGTTGAGCTCTGAAACGATGTCTTCAATCATTGAAGCCATGCCTTTTGGGTTTAATCCCCCTGCATTCGTAACAATTTTTATTCCTTCTTGGTGACATTTTTCGGCTACATCCTTAAATTGTTTTAAAAAGGTTCCCACATAACCATGATCTTCACCTCTTTTAAGCTTTTGGTTATAAAGAATGGTCATAGTTAATTCAGCCAAGTAATCTCCAGTTAGAACATCTATCGGACCTCCATCAACCATATCCTTAGCAGCAGAGAGTTTATCTCCATAGAAACCGCTGCAATTTGCAATTTTTATTACTTCATTTTTTGTCATGATTACTCTTTCTCTCGTTTAATCCCGCAATATAAATTCCTATAATCAAAATAATACCACCTAAGATCTGTTGAAATAAGAGCAGTTCATTAAAGAGAAACATACTCAATATTGCTGCCGTTAAAACTTGTAAAAGCAAAATAAGAGATGTGAATTGCGCGCTTATCTGAGATAGGCCATAAATGACTAATCCTTGTCCAATGATTTGAACCAGCGTGGACTGTAATAAAAGATTCCCTACTCCCTGAAAAGAAATTGGAAACTTTATACCGGTCTCAAAAAAACCAAGAGCTAAAAGAGGAATGCAACCAAACAAAGCTGAGTAAAGCATAAGCTGAAATGTATCTAAATTGCTGGATAGTCTTCTCACAGATACCAAATATCCTGCGTAAAAAATTGCAGCCAGCAAAGAAAGTAAATCGCCCCTAAGGTTTTTACCTAAAAAAACATCAAAATTTTGAAGGTTAAGAATAATTAAGCTAACGCCTATAAATGAAAGAATTAAGGAGATTAGAAACAATTTACTAATTCTTTCCTTAAAAAATAAAAAGGATATGATTCCGACGTATATTGGCGCAGTGTTAACTAACAAAGCCGCATTAGTTACAGGAGTGATCATGATTGCCGTATGCCACAGTGCAATGTCTGCACCAAAAAATATTCCAGGCAATGCAAGAATATAGAGATTTGTATTTACGAAAAATTTCTTGCCTTTAATAGCTCCGTAAATCAGTAAAATTAAGAAAGCAAAAAAGAAACGATAAAACCCTGTCATCGAAGGAGAAACTTCACTGTAACGCATAAGTATTGGAGCTAATCCAATTAATATCGCACCGATTACCGTGGAAAGGTAAAAAGGATACTTATTTTGAACACTCATCTTTAAGCATTTATTCAAGATTAGCTATACTGCACTAATGAACTGGAATGATCAAAAAGACAATAGATACATCTTTACAGTTAGCGAATTAAATAATTCAGCAAAAAAAACTTTAGAAAATTCATTTTCAGATATCTGGATCAAAGGTGAGATATCAAATTTTAAATCTTATCCATCTGGGCATTGGTATTTCACTCTTAAAGATGAGGAATCTCAAATTCAATGCGTTATGTTTAAGTTCAAAAATTCATTATTAAATTTTATCCCCAAGGAAGGAGATGAATTCATTGCTTTAGGCAGTGCTTCAATGTACTTGGCAAGAGGAAATTATCAGTTTCAAGTTGAATCACTGGAAAAAGATGGGATTGGAAGGCTTTATGAAGAATATGAAAAACTTAAAACTAGACTGAGCAATCAAGGATTATTTGATGAAAGCAACAAATTAGAAATACCTAGCTATCCTCAAAAAATTGCATTGATTACATCTGAAAAAGGAGCGGTTCTTCAAGATATTAAGAATGTCTTAAATAGAAGAGCCCCGAGTATTGAGGTCAATTTATTCTCATCTCTTGTTCAAGGAGAGGACGCAGAACAGAGTATCCTTCACAACTTAAATCTAATAAAAGAAATTCAACCACAATATAAATATGATTTGCTTGTATTTGCCAGAGGCGGAGGATCAATTGAAGATCTTTGGGTTTTTAATTCAGAAAAAATTGCTTTAGCAATATCTAAACTAAATATTCCAACTATAAGTGCAATTGGTCATGAGACAGATTTTACAATATGTGATTTTGTTTGTGACTTAAGGGCGCCAACTCCGTCCGGTGCTGCGGAAATTATTTCTTCAGAAATATTTCAAATTTCTAATTCTTTAGAAAATTATGAAAAATTTTTAAATAAGGTTTTTTTTAATAATTTAAATTTTCTTAATCAAGAAGTTAAAAACCTTAGTCAAAGAATCATAAATCCATTGAATAAAATAAATGAAAATTTTCTTAAGCTAGATGAGAGCACTCTTAGATTGCATAATTCTTTTTTGAGTGGATTCAATAAAATGAAGGAAATCATAAACTTCTCAAAAAGGTCCATAGATTTATTAAACCCAAATTCTAAATTGGCTCGATTTAAAGAAAATATAGATGATAATTTATCAAAAATTAAAACGCTTCATTCAAAGCATCTTAGTGAGAAACAAAATCTCATCACATCGTATTCTTCACAGATTGAGCAACTAAGTCCTTTCAATGTTTTAGAAAGAGGTTATTCAATTGTCAGGAATAAAAAAGGAGTTGTGGTCAAATCGATAGATGATATTTCTTTGAAAGATAAAATATCTGTCACTTCTGCAAAAATATCCTATGAAGCTGATGTTACAAATATAAATAATGATTAGAAAATTATTGCCGATAATTTTTTTAATTGTTATTTCCTGTTCAATTAAAATAATAAGTATTAAAAACGACTGTAACTTTCCTAAATCTAATCTTGTTCCAGGCGGACACATCACAGTTACTTCAAATGATTATCAGGAAAATTTTGAAGGTATTCAGTGTTTTAACAACGATAAAACCTTTACTTTGGTTTTCCCAGTCCCATTGGAGCTTAAAAACCAAAGAATTTATGTTTCTGATAGAGTTTTTGTTATTCAAGAAAAAAAATTTAGGGAATCCAGAATCACTATAGAGGATCAAAATTTTATAAAAATATCTCCTGAATCAAGGAAAAGAATAAGAGAAGAACAAGTAATATTAAATTCCAAATATGCAGTTAACTCAGATCAAATTAATTTAAATTGGCCTATGATTCAGCCAGTTTCTGGTTATATTTCGAGTAGATTTGGATTGCGTAGATTTATAAATGGTTCTCCTAGAAACCGCCATCTCGGTCTTGATATTGCTAACAACGAAGGTACAAAAATAATTGCTCCATTAAATGGAAGAGTCATTTTTATAGGAAACCTTTTTTACAAAGGGAACAATATAATACTCGATCATGGGAATGGATTTCTTTCTTCTTATTCTCATTTAAATGAGATATTTGTAAACGAGAATGAATATCTTGAAAAGGGTCAACTAATTGGAACCGTTGGCTCTTCAGGAAGGGTGACCGGCCCTCATTTACATTTTGAAATCTTCATTAAGGGAAGAAGAGTTGATCCCGAAGGTCTAATTAATGAGCTCCAATCTTTGGATTATTGACTCTTTTGTTTGTGGACCTCTCAAAACTTCTTTCACATTTAAATCTCTATCAATGATTACCGTCACAGGAAGAGTTTCTGGAATGTCAATTCCAAAGATTTGATAGGGACTTGTTAAGAGAGAAGGTATCCTTGCATTGAACCTTATTAGTTGTTCGTCTAATTCTGCTCCAGCAAGTTCATCGAAGTGAAATAAGTAAACATTAAGTTCATCTTTATTCTCTTCATATAAAGCATTCAATTCAGGAATCTCTTTAATACAAGGTGGGCACCAGTCTGCCCAAAAATTTATCACTGTGTTCTTTTCCTTTAAATCTTCCAGCATCAAACCATTTTGTTTATGAATCATAAGATCTGATTCGGAGCATGCCGTAATGATTAGTAAAAAAAAGGATAATTTTATAATTCTCATGACTCTAAGATTTCTTTTAACAAGGGCACCGTGATATTTCTTTTTTTTGATAGGGAGTATTCATCAATTTTTTGAACTAAGTTAATTATATTCTCAAGGTTTCTAGAGCTTCTTTCTAAAGCGTACGATAGTACAGACTTATCAATCGATATGCCTCTTTTGTTGAAAATTAATTCCATCAATATTCTTTTTTCCTCATCGTTTAATTCAGCGAAACTCATAGCAGAAATTGATGAGATTCTTGATTGAAGATCCTTCAGATTAAACTCGATTGAATTTAGAGGTTTATCAGAAAGAAAAATAATTTTACTTTTATCTGCTTCATTTAATTTGTTGTATAGGTTAAAAATTCCTAACTCCCAATTGGAATCAGTAGGAGCAAGATCTAACCTATCCAATACTATTACATCGAAATAAGATATACCTTCTAGGATTTGTTCAGAAAAATAATCATCTTCTAGAGAAGCATAAAAAATCTTTTTATCAGAATGAAAACAATTGATAAACGAATTTAAAATATATTTCTTTCCAGACCTTTCGTCTCCGTAAAGTAAAATAAATTTATTAGTTTCAGAAAAGAAATTCTCAAGCTGTTTAAAGTTTATCTCAAAGGTATCAATGGACTGCAAATTCTCTTTTGATAGATATATTTCTGAATTGAACTTGAAAGTTTTTTGATCCATCACTTTATGTTGCGTAGGATTTTTATGCCTGGATCAAAGAAATAAACTATCAAGCTAAAGGTGTTTGTGAATATAAAAAGCATTGATATCCAGTAAATTGCTATATCAGTAACAAAAAAGCCAACGGCATCAATTAAAATGATGCCAACCAATAAGAGTAAAATTGTTGTGTTTAATTTTCCAAGATAATTAGGAGCAACTTGATAATCAGATATCAAGTAATTTGCCAATACTACGCCTACGATTATTAATAAATCTCTGCCAAGAACCATAAACATAAACCAGTTTTCGATGAGGTCTATTGAGCCTAAAGAAATTATTGTTGCCACCACTAATGTTTTATCTGCAACCGGATCAGCTATTTGTCCAAATCTTGATTGCCATGAAAATTTTCTAGCTAGAAATCCATCTAGTAAATCTGATATCCCCGCTAAAAAAAATATTCCTAAGGCTAAAAAAAATTGTTCCTCTAATATGAAAATTATGAGGGGATACACAGAGAGAAGTCTCAATACCGTAAGGATATTTGGAATACTTGAAAGCATTTAATTTATACTCTGAAAAATTATTTCTTCAGACGATTTGCTGCTCAAAGTTAGTAAATTATCTGTCAGCATTACTTCAACAAGGTCATCGGAATCAGAGTCAGTGGTAACCATGAAACTAAACATATTATCCTCTAGTCTGTGAAGAAATGACTTTTTAACCAAGAAATTTTGACTGAGGAACTCTTTGAATGTCTGAAGAGCGTCAAAAGATGTATTTCCCTCAACGGTAATGAGAATCTTTTTATTCTTTGATCCTGATTTCACTCTGTAAGGATCCGATATATTGTCAAAAAGACCTTGGATTGCATCGAAAGGAAGAAAGCTGTTATAAGGATTTAAATTAGAAAAAACATTATTTGGTTCCTCGGGCAAGTAACAAAGAAATCCTTTTTCTCTATAACAATACATCCATCCATCGGGAGAATATTTCTCATTATTGAAATAAATATTTTCAAAGCTTTCCATATTTTTCCCTTCATAGAAGGTGATTTCTGTTGAGTCTAGAATTGGATATATAGCTCTCACTCCCCTTTTTATGGCTTCAGAAGAAATGAAGTTTTTTAAATTGTTACATTCATCTAAGGCCATTTGATATGTTTTTGATTTTAATTCGCTTGATAAATTACAATTTACCCAAACGACTGCTTTTAATTTTTTTTCTGTAAATAAAGAAAAATTTAAATTAAATAATTTTGATCTCAGTTCTACAGCATCGATTTTAATTTCAATAAAATTTTTATTTTGCTCTTGTAAGAACTTGTATTCCCTGACGTAAGAATTCAAGTCAAGATCCATAATTTTTTTTGAATTCCTTGTGTCCTTAAAATTTCCAGTTGCTCTAACAATTGCTTCTAGAACTGCTTGATCTAAGTAAAAAGAAATATCGTTTCCAGTATCTTCAATTTTTACTGTATAAACCTCAGGAAGATCAGATTGACTGGCTAAAAAAATAGCTTGGGAAAAAAGAAAAATTAAGAATACCTTCCTCATTGCTAAATCATTATAATGATTATTTCAAAAAAAAATTCATTGAAATATTGAGCAAGCAGAAGAAGATAACCTATAAATCGTCTGGCGTTGATGTCAACTTAGGTTACAAGCTTGTCGACATTATTAAACCTTTTGCAAAAAAGACGCTTAGAAAAGAAATAGATTCAAACATAGGTTCATTTGCTGCTCTTGCTTCTATACCAAAAAATTATAAAAATCCTAAACTTGTTGCCTGCACTGATGGGGTTGGCACAAAAATTTCAATAGCAGAAAAACTTAATGATCACAGCACAGTTGGTGAAGATCTTGTTGCCATGTGCGTGAATGATTTGATAACTGTAGGTGCTGAACCTCTTTTCTTTTTAGATTATCTTGTGACAGATAAAATTAATTTAAGAAAAAATAAACAAATCTTTAAAGGTATATCACAAGGCTGTCTGGCAGCTGGATGCTCTCTTATCGGCGGGGAAACAGCTGAACATCCAGATGAATTTCCAAAAGGAAAATATGATTTGGCAGGTTTTTCAGTTGGAGTAGCAGAGAAAAATAAAATACTAAAAATTAGCAATGTAAAAAATAATGATCTTATTTACGGCCTCTCATCTACTGGGTTACATTCAAATGGATTCTCATTAATAAGAAAGCTTATACAAGCGAAAAAGATAAATTTGAAAGCTCGAATGGGGAAAACAACTTTAGGCAAAGTACTTC
This sequence comes from uncultured SAR86 cluster bacterium, assembly GCA_902570035.1. Classification (GTDB taxonomy): domain Bacteria; phylum Pseudomonadota; class Gammaproteobacteria; order Magnimaribacterales; family AG-339-G14; genus CACNYO01. Next base: position 34,641 of record CACFWO010000006.1, read on the forward strand.
TTAAACCAACGAAAATTTATGTAAAAGTTATCCGTGAATTATCCAAATCTATTCCCCTGAAACAAATTTGTCATATTACCGGGGGCGGCATCGTAGAAAATTTACCAAGAGTCATTCCAAATGGTAAATGTGCTCAAATAGATTTTTCAAGGGGATACCCTTTTCATAAAGATCTTTTTGATCTAATTTCCTCAAAAGCTGACCTAACAATTAAGGAAATGACTGAGGTCTTTAATTGTGGGGTTGGGTTGATAGTAATTATTCATCCCGCTGACAAAGCTAATTTAGAACAAAAACTGAAAAAAATAAGACAGCCGTTTATCAGACTAGGAAAAGTAGTAAACGATAAATCAAAGAAATTAGAGATACAATTTGGGTGATATCAAAAAACTCGCTGTATTAGTATCTGGAAACGGAAGTAATCTTCAATCAATCATTGATTCGATAAATATTGGTGAAATTAATGCAAACATTTCACTTGTTATATCTAATATTGAAACTGCTTATGCATTAACAAGAGCTAAAAGGGAAAATTTGAATAGTGCCTTCCTGAATCATAAAAATTTTTCATCAAGAGAGAGTTTTGATCAAGCGCTGAGCGAACTACTGATTAAGCATGAAGTAGATTTAATTGTTTTAGCAGGTTTCATGCGGATACTGTCTAATAGTTTTATAGAAAAATTTAATAAAAAAATTATAAATATCCATCCTTCTCTTCTGCCTAAATATCCTGGTCTCAAAACTCATGAAAAGGTAATGAATAATAATGATAAGTATCACGGAGTGACAATTCATCTTGTAGACGAAGGCTTGGATAGCGGTCCAATAATTGCTCAAGCTAGATTTAAAGCTACCAAATATAAAGATATTGAGAGTTTGATTACTAAAGTTCACTCATTAGAACATAAACTTTACCCATTGATTATCAAGATGATAGTTGAAAGAGAAATTAACCTTAATGAGCTTAATGGAAAAGATTTTAAATGTTACGAGGATGAATTTGATTTATAAAATCAGCTTAACCTTTCTTTTTGTGATAGCTAGCAACCTTTTTTCTATTAATGAAGAAAGCTATAAATTTAAATATAAGGAGTCAGAGTTTAAAGTAAATATCACCAATCTGAACGATGATTGGAATATCACTTATGAAATCTCTCATCCTTTCTTTAAGTTAAGTCAAGATACTCAATTTAGTTATACAAATTTAATTCAGGTATCTGAGATAAAAAGAAAATTAATCGTTATGGGAGGATTAAGGAAGATAGAGGAAAGTTACAAGATAGATCATGTAACAAAAAAAATTGAGTACATAAAAGGTCAGCTAACCGAAATTCTTCAATATGATGGAGCTATTTACGATGATTTGACTGCACATCTTTACTTAAGATTGTTAAATATTCAGACTGATGAAGAAATTACACTTAATGTATTGGAGAGAGGAAAAATAAGACAAAAAAAGTTTGTAAAAACAATTTCTAGTCCTGACACTATTAAAATCAAGGAAAAAAAAGAAAAGGATAAATTCGAACTTTTTTTTAAGGATAACTCAAAAGAAATATTAAAAGTTATTCAGAATGTTAATGGTAGAGAGTTTATATGGGAGAGTCTTTAAACTTTGGGAGGAGTAACGCCCAATTGACCTTGATATTTGCCTTTCCTATCCGCATAACTTGTTTCGCATAATTCATCTGATTCAAAAAATAGCATTTGTGCTACGCCTTCGTTTGCATAGATTTTTGCTGGCAAACTTGTTGTATTTGAAAATTCAAGAGTTACATGACCTTCCCATTCAGGTTCGAGGGGAGTTACGTTTACAATTATGCCGCATCTTGCATATGTAGATTTTCCTAGACAAATTGTCAGCACGTTCCTAGGAATTTTAAAATATTCCACAGTCCTTGCTAGAGCAAAGGAATTTGGAGGAATTACACACACCTCGGATTTAATATCAATGAAGCTGTCTTCATCAAAATTTTTTGGGTCCACCGTAGCAGAATTTATATTTGTAAAAATCTTAAATTCATCAGCACATCTCACATCATAACCATAGCTTGATAGTCCGTATGAAACTGCACTACCAGCCTCTTCTGTATGTTTAACTTGTTTATCAATGAAGGGGTCTATTAGACGACTCTTTAGAGCCATTCTCTTTATCCATTTATCTGATTTTATAGTCATAAAAATAAGCTGTTATTATATATTAATGATTACTTTCAAAAGGTATTTAAATCGCAACGTTTACTATTTATTTTTAATAATTTATGTGGTTTCACTGCCTTTAAAATCAAATGAAGATTTTTATGAAATTTATAAATATCTCCATCAAAATCCTGAATTATCTCTCCAAGAATTTGAGACGACTAAATACCTCGAAGATTTATTAGAAGATTACGGATATGAGATCATCACTAATATCGGAGGAAATGGTTTTGCAGCTATCCTTAAAAATGGAGGAAATAAGACAGTCTTATTTCGAGCAGACATGGATGCTCTTCCAATAAAAGAAGAGACAGGAATTTCTTTCGAGAGTGTCAAAACTACTAAACAGAATGGAATGAACGTGCCAATAATGCATGCTTGTGGTCATGATATTCACATGACATCTTTAATTGGAACTGCAGAATACTTTTCAAAAAATAAAGATTCATGGAAAGGAACTATTGTTTTTATTTTGCAGCCTGCTGAAGAAATTGGTTTTGGTGCACGACAAATGATAAACGCAGGATTGTTTAAACAAATACCTTATCCAGATATAAATTTAGCCCTTCATGTTTCAGCTCAAACTCAATCTGGGACGGTCCACATAACTCCAGGCTTCGCAATGGCGAATGTTGATTCAGTCGATGTTACTTTTTATGGAGAAGGCGGGCACGGAGCTTATCCTCATCTAACTAAAGATCCCATCGTAATGAGCTCTCAATTTATCACGAGCGTTCAAACAATCATTAGCAGAAATTTAAGCCCCATTAATGCAGGAGTTGTGACTGTTGGTTCTATTCATGGAGGAACCAAACATAACATAATCCCAAATCATGTTGATCTTCAGATCACTGTAAGATCTTATAGTGACGAGGACAGAGAGCTTATAATCTCTAGAATTAAAAAAATCGCTGAATCCATTGCAATTCAAAATGATTTACCAAAAAATCTCTATCCAATCGTTAAGCTCAGAGACGAGTACACTCCTGCCGTATTTAATAATCCTGACTTAGCTATGCGCGCTAAAGAAATTCTTACAAAAGAGTTAGGAAAGGATAAGGTGTTTGATGGTCCTCAAGTCATGGGTGGAGAAGACTTTGGCCAATTTGGAAGAGTAGAGCCAAAAATACCTTCCCTGCTGTTTTGGATTGGCGCTGTATCAGAGAAGGATTACAAAGAATTTCTGAATAATTCAAAAAAATTACCATCCCTTCATTCGAGTAAGTTTTTACCCGACTATGAAAAAACAATTGATACTGGTATTTCAAGTTCAATTGCCTTAATAAAAGCCCACCTAAAGTAATTTTTGCCTGCTATCAAAAGCATGCCTGAGGGTATTAGAGTCCACATAGTTCAAATCTCCTCCTAGAGGCACGCCTTGAGCAAGTTTAGTAATGTTTAAAGAATTTGATGAACATTTCTCAAGTATGTATTGAGCTGTTGCCTCACCTTCTAAGGAAGAATTAAAAGCTAAAATAAGTTCTTTAATTTCACCGCTTAGAGCTTTTGAATTCAGCTCAGATAGACCTACTTCGTTTGGACCCCTGCCTTCAATTGGAGAAAGATATCCGCCTAATACAAAATAGATTCCATTAAATCCGCCCAGTTCTTCAATTTGAACAACTTGAGAGGTATTTTCTACAACACATACTTGTGTGTTATCTCTGCTTGAATCATTACAAATTGAACATATCTGATCTTCTGATAAAACCCTGCAGTTTTCACATGTGCCGATTAAATCTATTGCTCTGGATAGATTATTAGCAAGATTTTTAGCATCGGCTTCATCACCTCCTAATAAACTCATAGCCATTCGTTTTGCGGTTTTTGGTCCAACACCAGGCAGAACTTGCAAAGATTTAATCAAATCTGAGAGTAATGGACTAAATTTCATCTATATCTTTGAAACTTTTTTAATTTTTCCATCAAATTTTTCAAGCATTTCGTTCAGCGAAGGGTCTTTTTTAAGGTCATCTTCTGCTTGCTTTGATTCTTTGTGAGACCTTATCTTCTCAAATTCAAAAGGAGTTTCTGTTAAATCAGATGGTTTGAAGCTAACTTTCAGTTTCTTTTTAAGCAGAATTGATAAAGCATCCTCAACTTCTTTTATCTGATTTTCAGTAATTATGTTTAACCTCTCTTGACTGATACCAAAGTGTATCTCCAAATCATGATACTCAATCATCGATGCATGAGACATAAATTGAGCAGTTAATCTAGTCAAATCGAGATTTGAGAATTCTTCAGGCCAGCTAAAATCAGTCTCGTCTTTGTTTGTTTTTAAAGCTTTTTTTTTTGAGCTTCCTGGAAGGAAAGCAATCATTTTCAAAAAAGTCATCGTGAGTAGACTTTCTGGTTTGGGTGATAACTTAAAATACTCTAAATTTGAGATGCCAAGATCATAAATCAATTGAAGGTTCTCGGGTTCAATAGATAAATCAGATAGATCTGCTTTTTCGTCAAATTGAGACATTGCAACTTCTTGAATAAGTGATAAAAGATCAATCAATATTTGTTCGGGATCGTAAAAATTTATCTTAATCTCCTCGATATTTTCAATAAGTTTTTTTGAATCTCTAACTATTATTGATTTAAGAATGGATTGAACAAGCTCTGATGAAGGCAAACCCATTAATTCTTCAACTTTTTTTTCTGTAATTTTTCCCTCAGAGAATGTGATGACTTTTTCAGAAAGAGTTAATGCATCTCTCATACTTCCCCTAGCGAGACTGGAGAGTTTTATCAATGAATTTTCATCATATTTTATTCTCTCTTCATCAAAAATTAATTTGAGTTGATTCTTGATATTGTCTCCTTTCATAGCAGAAAGATTAAATTGAACACATCTTGAAAGAATAGTAGGCGGAACTTTATCTATTTCTGTGGTAGCAAAAAGAAAAACTACATGCTCAGGAGGCTCCTCTAATGTTTTTAAAAGTGAATTAAAACTTTCCTTAGAAAGCATATGTATTTCATCAAGCAAGTAAATTTTAAAAGGGGAAGATGTTGGTAAGTAAGGAACAGAATCCAATAATTCTTTAGTTTCTTCGACTCCTCTTCTAGATGCTGCATCAACTTCTTGAAAATCTATAGCACTGCCATTTTCAATGGATAAGCATGAATCGCATTTCCTGCATGGCTCAGACTTCTTTTTTGAATTAGAGCAATTTATAGCTTTTGCCAGAATTCTTGCAAGAGATGTTTTGCCAGTTCCTCTAGTTCCGGAAAATATAAAAGCATGAGGAAGTTTTTCTAAATCTAATGCCCCTTTCAAGGCTTTCACTACGTAATCTTGACCTACTACCTCATCAAAAGTGTTGGGACGCCATTTTCTTGCAAGAACCTGATAGGTCATTAATAACCTATCACTTGTCTGTAAGAAAGATCAAAATCAAAACCTCTTCTCTGCAAAAAGTTTATTGCCTTTGCCTTTGTTTTTTCTTCTTCAAAGTTATATTTTGTCTTGGGAAATTTTTTAAGAAGCAGGTCGTTAATTTCTTTTTCCCAGTTAATTTCAAGTTCAGAAAATTTTTTATCTAGAAAATTATTTGAAATTCCTTTTTGAGCTAGCTCCATTTTAATTTTTATGGGCCCATAACCAGCTTGAGTTTTACTTCTAATGTATGCCTCTGAAAACCTTTCATCTGATTGGAGTCCTTCGTTGGATAATCTATCAATTTCTTGATTAAGTAGTTCCAAATCATTAACTCTTTTGAAAAGCTTATTAAAAAGTTCTTTTTTTGAATGCTCTCTTCGAGATAAAAAATCCATTAATTTTTTTCTAATTAAATTGTCTTCAATATTATTCAATTTCTAGAGGAGTATGTAAGCCTATCAAGATCTACTCTTAAATCTACTGGATGGCCGAGAACTTGTGTCATGTGAACTAAAACAATATCTTCTACTGGGTCGGCCCAAAAAATTGTAGAAGCAGCTCCGCCCCAGCTTAAACTTCCTTCAGATTGATAAAATTGACTAAAAGCAGGGTTGGTTATTTTTGCCATACATATAGCCTGACCCATTCCAAGACTAACAACACCCAATAAACCAAAATTTTCCATATAGCTTTTCGATAACATTGTAAAAGCTTCCTCGCTCAGAATAGTCGTTTCTCCAAAAGAACCTCTATCATTTAGCATCTGGCCGAATTTTATATAATCTTCTGCTGTTGAGATAAGACCGGAACCACCATCTTCAACTTTGTTCATTTTCAAATAAGGACTTTCTTCGTATGAGTCCATTAAGATTAAATCGTCAGGAAAAATTTCATCGTTGAATTCTCTTTGAATATCACCAACACTGGCGCCCTTGTGTGTGTACATACTCGTGAATCTGTTAATTTCTGATTCAGGCACAGCAAATGAAGTATCTTTCATGCCTAAAGGATCAAATATGTTCTCTTTCATAAAGTTTCCAAAAGTCATGCCTGATACTTTTTCTATGATGCATCCAAGCAAATCCATACCAACACCATAAGTCCATTTTTCTCCGGGTTGATGGACTAAAGGAGCTGAAGCAAGTTCTTGTGCAAATTCACATATATTTGAAAATGGTTTTCCTGCTGGAATTGAAAAATCTGTTTGATCAGCAGTCACTTCAAGATCTAAATAATAGTAAGGATGCAGATTCTTTTCTTCGTAGATATCATTGGCAATAGTTTCAGTAGGAAGCCATGCATAAATTAGCCCTGAAGTATGAGTGGCTGCATCCAAGACTGTGACTGGCCTATCAAGATCAAAAAAGTCACCAGTCTCGTTTACTACTTTTGTATTTTTAAACTCAGGAATAAATTTAGAAATGGGATCGTTTAATTTAATAAGGCCTCGATCAACCAAAATCATCAAAGCTACACCTGTGATTGGTTTAGACATCGAATAAATTCTGAATAAAGCATCTTCCTGCATGGGAATTTTTTTATCGATGTCTTTGTATCCATTTACAACTTTTAATATAGGTTTTCCATCTTTAGTGATGATTGTCACAAACCCAGGAAATTGTTTCTCCTCTACAAGATCATCCAACATCGATGTGATCCTTTGCAAACGCTCCTCACTGAAACTTGAGGCGGATAAAAAATTAATAGAAAAGATTAAGAAAAGAAAAATGTATAGTTGCTGAAAATTCATAAAATTACCAATTATTAAAAAGATTAAATGTTTCGTATGAATAATATTCTTTAAAATTATCCAGTTCAAATAAATTACAGATTGAATATAGTTCAAATTTTTCATCGATATAATCATAAGAATGATTTTCTTTTAATTCTGTTTTAAGCAGAAAGTCATACTCATCGGAAGTAATTTTAGGTTTAAGCAAACTTATGTCAGTTCTTGTTAAAGGTATTGAAGTATATTTACAGAAAATAAAATATGTAAAAAAAGGATTGGTTAATTTACTTTGGTCTCTTTCTTTCTCAGAACCATATTCAAGATATTCAAAACAATCAAAAGTATTAGATCCTTCAAAAATAAAAAGATCATGTAAATTGAAATCAATGTCAGTTTTGTCATTAGCCTCAATAGTTGATTCAATTAAAAAATCATAACTTCCTACATCAAACTCAGGCTTAAGATAATTTATGGTAATTTTTTGCTTATTTTTTCTTTGATTAAAAATCAGTTCGAAATCTTTTATAAATTTAAATAAATCCAATGTATCCATTTCATCATTTAAATTGCACCATGAATATTTGTAATGAGATGAATCAATATCTAAATTGTTTTTGTAAGAACAGGAATACCCAAAAATAAAAAAGAAGATAATTAAATACTTTTTCATAGTTTCTTAAGTAACAAAGAAAAATCAATAGATTTGATGTTTTTAGTTAATTCTCCAAGTGAAATAAAGTGAATATTTAATTTAGATACTTCTTTGAACTGTTGCATGTCCAAAATGCCAGATACCTCTATCTTTGATTTATTTCCAACTATATCTATACCCTTTTTTATGTCTTCAATTGAAAAGTTATCAAACATAATAACATCTGGAGAGTGATTTAAAGCTGGCTCGATCTTATTCAGCGTATCAACTTCGATTTCCAAAAATTTACCTCTATCGATGTCATCCAGCACTAAATCATCCAGGCTATTAAACATTGATATGTGATTTTCTTTAATCATTACTGCATCATATAATCCAAACCTATGGTTGCGAGCTCCTCCTATTCTGGTTGCATATTTCTGAGAATATCGAAGACCAGGTATTGTTTTTCTTGTGTCTAATAAATCAATCTTTTTATTTTTCAGAAGATTAACTTTTTTTTGAGTGTTGGTTGAAATTCCAGACAAAAATTGAACAAAATTGATTGCAGTCCTTTCTGATTTTAGAATTGAATTTATATTCCCTTTAATTTCAACAATTTCGTCGCCATTCTTAAAAAAATCACCGTCGTTGAATTTCCACTTAAATTCAATTTTTTTATCTATTTGCATAAAAGACTCTTCAAACCAGTCTCGACCACAAAAGAGACCATCATCTTTTGCTTTCAGGAAAGCTTTAACTATTTGATCTCTAATAATTCCATCAGAAAGATCTTTATCTCCTAAGTCTTCTGAAAGAGCAAGTTGAACATCGCTTTTATAAATCTTTTTGTGATTAAACAAAATCAATCATCCTTTTAACTGATTTTTGAGCTTTATCTAAAATATTTTCCTCTAGTGATATTTCGTTATCTTTATTTACCAAGACATCTCTTAACTTAAGTAAATCATTCATACCCATCCAAGGACAATATGCACAGGAAATACAAGTAGCTCCTTTCCCAGATGAAGGAGCTTGAAAAAATTCTTTGTTTGGATTTTGCAATGCCAATTGATGAAAGATCCCTGCATCAGTTGCCACAATTAATTTTAGGTTATTTGTTTTTTTAGCAAAATTTAAAATTTGTGAAGTAGATCCTACAAAATCTGAAATATTCAAAACTTTATCTGGACATTCTGGATGAGCCAGAATTAACGCATCAGAATGTAAATGCTTAAGGTTCATAATGCCCTCTAGTTTAAATTCTTCATGAACTACACAGGATCCATCCCATATGATCATGTCTGCACCTGTTTCTTTTTGTATGTAATTTCCTAAATGCTTATCCGGAGCCCATATAAATTTTTTGCCTTCAGACATAAGCCTATCCATAACATCCAAGGCGATGCTTGAAGTAACAACCCAATCTGCAATAGATTTAACTTCTGCTGAAGTATTAGCGTAAACAATAACTTCTCTATCAGGATGCTGATCCTTAAGCAGTTGTAAATCCTCTGCTTTACAGCCCAAATCAAGCGAGCATGTTGCTTGCAGAGTCGGCATGAGAACAGTTTTATCTGGCGATAAAATTTTTGCAGTCTCTCCCATGAATTTTACCCCGCAAACAACTAATGTATTTGATTCTGTATTGGCACCAAATTTAGCCATATCTAAAGAATCGGCAACGCATCCATCAGTATCTAAAGCTAAATCTTGTATAGCTGGATCTGTGTAGTAATGAGCTATCAATAAAGCATTATTTTTCTTCAAAAGATTTCTAATTTCTGACTGCAACTCATACTTTTCTTCGTCTTCATATCTTAATCCAGAAATTTTTTTAAGATGCTCTTGCCTTAGCGACTTGGAAATAAAATTACTACTGTCCATGTAATTGATTGTTTTTACTGTTCCTGCCCCCATTATAAATGAGTAATATGATTTTGAATAAATGAATGATTCCTTGAGAAATAAGTTCCTATATTATTCTCCTACAGAATATGAAGAAAAAGACTATTTTGCTGATTCATTAATATATGTATGTGAGAACAATGAGGGAGGATCCGTAGGTCTAATCGTCAATAGGTCAATAGATGTCAAAATAGATGATAATTTTTTAGATGTCAAAGAAAAGAAACATTTTAATCAGAAAATAGCTCTAGGTGGGCCAGTAGAGTCCACTTCTATTTTTGTACTTCATACAATAGATAAAGTTAATAAGCCTGATGTTCGGGTAACAAATGAGATAGGTTTTTCATCAAATAAACAGGTAATAGAAAATATCCTGAAGGGAAAGTTTCCGAATAAATTTATTGTTTCTTTTGGATATACTGGATGGGGTCCAAATCAGCTAGAAAATGAAATAGCACAGAATGCATGGGAAATAACTGATGCCCATCAAGAAATTCTTTTTGATACGCCCAATAATTTAAAAATTAATAAATTAACTGAAGTTAGTGGTTTTGATCCTAGAATAATCAATCAAACTCAAGGTAGTTCATGAAATTAAAATTTTTTATTCTAATTTCGCTTTTCTTTAGTTTGCTTGCTCAGGCAACACTATCCATAAATGACAGTCATTCAAAACTAAATTTCTACTCTGAGAGTAATGAAATTAATGCCAATTCAGAAAACATTTTAACTATAGAAATTAGTATGGATAAGGGTTGGCATACTTATTGGATCAATCCAGGGGACTCAGGTGATCCTGCTGAGTTTGAATGGGAACTTCCTGAGGGATTTCAAATCAGTGGACCGATCTGGCCAAGTCCAGACAAAATTCCTTTCCCGCCTTTAATGACCTTTGGGTTTGACGATCAAGTACTATTTCCTTTTATTCTTAAAACTCCAAAAATCATTCCCAAACAATTCGAAATAGGTCTACAAGCAAATTGGCTTGTTTGTAAAGAAATATGCATACCTCAATCCGGATCAGGGAAAATCAAATTCCCCTATCAAAATGTAAATTCTCTGAGCAACGAACAATTAAAAGAAATTAAAACGCGAACCGTCCAAAAGATAAACCTTAAAAACTTTAAAGTGATGTCTGGCAAGAACTTTGAGACATTCAATTTATCTTTTGATTTTCCATCAAATATTTATGAATCTTATTTTTTTCCTTATGAGTATGGATTTATAAATTATGCTGAACCACAAAATTTATCGAAAATTGATAATTCTTATAATTTGGAAATTCAAAAAGCTATTGATAATAAAGAACTTAATTTTTTATCCGGAGTTTTAAATATCAAGACTCAAGATGGTGTTTTTAATTATGAAATCAAAAGCGATAGCAAAGTCCTTTTTCAAGAAAGTAACATTAATGAAATCTCTTTTTTCACAGCTCTGTTGTTTGCATTGATCGGTGGGCTTATTCTGAATTTGATGCCTTGTGTCTTTCCTGTTCTATCTCTAAAAATATTTAACTTTATTGAAAAATCTGATTCCCCGAAAGAAGTTAAAGCTCATGGCTTAATCTTTGCTGCTGGAGCAATACTCACATTTTTATTAATTTGCAGCCTAATTTTATTATTCAAATATTTTGGAGTTCAGGTTGGCTGGGGATTTCAACTCCAATCGCCTATTTTCCTCACCTTGTTAATTTTCTTATTTATCTTTTTATCTGGTTTTTTCATTTCGTCTCTAAATCTTAATGTAGCTTTTACTGGTAATGCAGTTTCAGGTTCATCTGGATACTCAAGTAGTTTCTTTACAGGGTTCCTTGCTGTAATAGTAGCAACTCCTTGCACGGCTCCCTTCATGGGTTCGGCACTTGGTTTAGCACTGCTTCAACCTAGTTATCAAACTTATCCAATTTTTTTGTCTTTAGCATTAGGTTTTTGTCTCCCCTATCTTGTTCTTAGTTTCAATCCTAAATTAATTTCTTTTTTGCCGAAACCAGGGCCTTGGATGGAAAATCTGAAACAATTTATGGCTTTTCCAATGGGATTGACTGCTATTTGGTTATTCTGGATATTATCAGCTCAGCTGAATAGATTTGACTTATCTCTAGTTTTAATTGGATCCCTAGTCACAATCTTCATAATTTGGCTATCTAACCTTAAAAAATCAGAAAGTCATTTTGTTAATAGAGTAAAAACTTTACTAATCATTCTATCGATCGTTTCATTAACTTTTTTTGTTCCTATAAGTTCAAGTTCTGAGGAAAGCTCAAAAGTTGAAACAATAACTCATTCAAATGATTTTGAATTTCAGAATCCTACTTTTGTAAATTTTACAGCTGACTGGTGTATTACTTGCAAAGTGAATGAAGCCCGGGTATTAAAATCTTCGACTATTTTAGAATATTTAGATACAAATAAAATTGATTACATTGTTTACGATTGGACTGAAAGGAATGAAAATATTTCAACTGTTCTTGAAAGTTATGGAAGAAGCGGTGTTCCTTTGTATTTATTATTTAAAGGCGATGGAACTGATGCCATAATACTTCCAGAAATACTTACAGAAACTATGGTTTTAAATGCTTTGAGAAAATTATGAAAAAAATAATCATCCTACTCTTACTCTTATCTTTCAATGCTTCAGCTTTAAATATCAAAGATATAAAATTTTTAAATTCAGAAGGAAAAGAGGTTGATATTTCTCAAATTGACTCTGAAATCATTTTTGAATGGTCAAATCTCGAATGTCCCTACGTTAAAAGGCATTACGGATCAAATAATATGCAAACTACCCAAAAGTTTGCCAAAAGTAAAAATGTGATTTGGATTACAGTGATTTCGTCTGCTGAAGGTAAACAGGGATATATTCAACCAAACGATGCTGTGAATACTTTTGCATCTTTTGGAAGTTTTCCTGATCATATTTTGGTTGATAAGAATGGTGACCTGGGTAAAAAATTTAATGCAAAAACCACACCTCATATTTTTATTGCTGATAAAAATAAAGACATTGTTTATCAAGGTGCGATTGATGATGCTGGAGGTATAAGGTTTTGGACAACAGACTTAAATCAATCTATTAATTTTGTAAAAAAAGTTGTAAATGATATTAAGTCGAACAAACCTCTATCTGTTTCAAAAACAAGACCTTACGGTTGTTCAGTCAAATACGGATAATTTAGGCAACTATATAGTCTCTCCACATATCGTCTTTGTACTCGATTTGAGAGTTTTGGCCTTTTAACAATGCTTTATAACTTGGTTTTATTGCCACAGGTGAAGAGTCTAAAGATTTATCAGCTTTAGCAATATTGCAATCTTTGCATGCTGTTACGACATTCTCCCAACTCGATTCCCCTCCTTTTGATTTTGGAATTATGTGATCTATGGTTAATTCCTTTCTTTGAAAGACTTCTTTGCAATATTGGCATGTGAACATGTCCCTGAGAAAGACGTTGGATCTTGAAAATTTTACGTGATTTGTATACTTGTAATATTTCCTCAACATAATAATGCTTGGGACTTTTAGTTTCATGCTGGGTGAATGAACGAACCAATCTGGATGCTCTCTAACGATTATGACGTTTCTGGTAACGACTAACTTGATGGCAGTTTTCCAATCTACAACAGATAAAGGAAAGTAGCTTATTGGCTTTCCGTTTCCATTGAGTAACAAGCAATCCTGTGACATTGATTTAATATGTCATAGTCAAAAAAATTTGCAATAGTCTCATCTTTGAATATTCAAAGAATTTACAATCTTTCAATGTTAGAATGTATAGATGGAGTTTCTTGGCAATCATATCCTCTCCATAGATCAGTTTGATAAAGACGATATCGTTAAAGTTTTTTCAATAGCTGAAAAAATGATCCCATATGCAAACCGAGAGAAAAAAACTAGAGTCCTTCAAGGAGCTATTCTCAGTAATATGTTCTTCGAAGCCAGCACAAGGACAAGAATTAGCTTTGGAAGTGCTTTTAATCTATTGGGTGGAGAAGTAAGGGAAACTACCGGCATTGAAGCTTCCTCGCTAGCAAAAGGTGAGTCTTTATACGATACTGCCAGAGTATTAAGCGGCTATAGCGATTTAATAGTCATGAGGCATCCTGAAAAAAATTCTGTCCAGGAATTTTCAGAGGCCTCAAGAGTTCCTGTAATCAATGCAGGAGATGGAGAAAATGAACACCCTAGTCAAGCTCTATTAGACTTATTCACCATCAAACTTGAACTAGAATCTAAAGGTAAGTCCATTGACGGAAGCAACATTGCTCTTGTTGGAGATTTAAAATTTGGAAGAGCTGTTCATTCTCTCTGTAAGGCATTAAATTTATTTGAAAATATATCCTTCAACTTAATATCGCCTGAACAATTAAAACTTCCTCCTGAAATTAGACAAGATCTAGTCTATAACGGAATGAAAATAAATGAATTCAATTCAATAGAGTCCGGTATTGGTGATGTAGATATTATTTATGTCACCAGACTCCAAGAAGAAAGATTTGATTCTCCTAAAGAGGCTAATAAATACAAAGGCCTTCTTAAACTAAATCAAAATATCTATACCGAAAATTGTGAGCCAAATACAGTCATCATGCATCCGCTTCCAAGAGACTCTCGTCCTGATGCTAATGAACTTGATACTGATATGAATGAAAATCCTAACCTAGCCATATACAGGCAAACGGATAATGGTCTTCTCGTTCGAATGGCTTTGATCTCTCTTATTCTTGGAGTTGATCAAACTCTATCGGATTATGACGAAGATATTTCGTGGGTATCGAGTAAAAAATCTAACTGACTTTTGGAAGATCGTTCCAAGAAGTTGTATATCTAGGTGATTGGATCTCTCTCTTCATTGACCATTTTCTCTTAATCCCCTGAGCTAAGAAATAAACCGGCGGTAATCCCTTCTTATTTATTTTATCTATGGTATTCATGAGTTGATCGCTGTGTAAGGTCCTTTCTTTAGGGTAAAAAAAATCATACTGCTGAATTTGATCATCGTAAAAATCTGAAAGTAATATTCCTGCCTTTATATAATTAAAACCCGATCTATATATGGCTCTGAGGCTCTTTTTTGCATTTTGAATAATATCTCTAGTATCGCTAGTTGGAGCAATCATCCTAGTTGTTCCTGAATTTCTATATTGCCGATCTTGCGTCCTGAAAGGATTTGTTCTGATAAAAACAGAAACATAAAGGCATCTTCTATTTTCCCTTCTAAGCTTAGCTGCTGCTCGTGCTGCATAGTCGCTTACCGCCTCTTCTAAAGTCCTCAAATCATCTACCTTTTTACTAAAGGTTCGACTAACCACAATTTGTTTTTTTGCAGATGGCTGGTCTTCGAGGCCAATGCAAGGTTCCCCCCTAAGTTCTCTGACTGTTTTTGCCAGAACTATGTTGAAGTTATTTCTTACGTATTTTGTATCTATCATTGCAAGATCTAGGGCAGTCCTAATACCAATTTGGTTTAATCTTTTGTGAATCTTTCTGCCTACTCCCCAGACTTCTTGGACAGGCACCAAATTTAATAGTTTTTTTTGTCTTTCCGGTTTAGATAAATCCACTACTCCTTGCGTGGCTGGATAATATTTGGCTCCATAACTTGCTATTTTAGATAAAGTTTTAGTTGGAGCGATGCCTACTCTTACGGGCATTCCCGTCCATTGTTTGATTGTTTCTTTGCATTGCATTCCAAAATCCTGCAAATTTTGACAATTATTAACTCCCGTTAAATCTAGAAAGGCTTCATCAATACTGTAGATTTCTATATTAGGAGATAGTCGTTCCAGCGTTGTCATTATGCGTGCCGATATATCGGCATAAAGCTCATAATTAGAAGAAAAGGCATAACCTCCTTTTTTGGTATAAGAAGACTCAATCTGATACCAAGGATCACACATCTTAATACCAAGATTTTTGGCCTCTTTTGAGAGAGCCACTACACAGCCGTCATTATTTGATAAAACGACCACTGGTTTATTTTTTAGATCTGGTCTAAAAACTCTCTCGCAAGAAGCATAAAAGCTATTGCAATCTACTAAAGCAAACATCTCTTAATCAAAATTGATTGATGGCAGCCAACACAACGCCAATTATTTCAAAATCTTCCTTTTTATCTATTTTAATAGGCGGATACTTAATATTTTCTGCGACCAATCTAGGCTCAGGATAAAGTTGTAATCGCTTACAGGTATAAGATCCGTCGACCGAAGCGATGACTATCTTGCCGTCAGTTGGCTCGATACTTCGGTCGACTATTAAAATTGCATCGTTATGTATACCCACGTTAATCATAGAATCGCCAGCAGCTCTTAAGAAGTAGGTCGCAGCTGAATTCTTTATCAGGTACTCATTTAAATCTATTGATCTCTCTACGTAATCATCTGCAGGACTAGGCCAACCAACAGCAATTTTGTCATTGAAAAGAGGCAGATTTACCCTGCGCTTTTGATCTTCAGATATCATTCGCAAAAATAAAAAAATAAATTAAGTACTGTATAAATATACAGTATATTGCTTAATAATAAAAGTAGGCTTATCTAGATTATTTTTGCTACTTTGACTGCAGATGAAGATCCCCACCCTACAATTTTCATCCAGAAGTTTAGAAGGATACCAGGAGTAGACCTTTTTTTAATTGCGGACTCATTTTTATGCTCAATCTCATCATCCTGACAAGATTGGAGGAGATTTATAAGGGCTTGATCGGGGTCATTCTGTGCCCTTAAGTATTTGAGTTGTTCTTCGTAATGATCTTCTACAAAAGACTCAACTGCTTCGATTGTTGCAAAAACTATTCTAGGCCCAAAGAGAGAAGGAAGAAAACCCAGAAGATAGCCAGCAACTTTCCAAATGCTAACTAACTTGCTTCTTTTGCTTGCCGGAAGAACTTCTTCTATCTTTCGTAAATGTTCTTTTTCTGTCTCTAAATGTCTTTTTGAAAACTCAACCAAAGCCGGGTCTTTAGCAATGGAGAGAATCCCTTTATATATGTAAACAGCGCCTACTTCGCCAGCATGATCAGAGCGAAGAAAAGATTCAAGCAATTTATTCATCGAAGAATAATATCTGTAATTTGTCTTATAAGATAATTCTAAAATGGTAGACACGCCCGGACTCGAACCGGGGACCCCTACCATGTCAAGGTAGTACTCTAACCAACTGAGCTACGTGTCTATATATTTCTGGGGAGGAATTCTAGCACAGTTGCATTGATGCAATATCTAGGAAGTCCATTAGGCCCATCCTGAAAAACGTGTCCGAGATGAATTCCTGAAGATTTAGATTTAATTTCAACCCTAGTCATTCCATAACTGTAGTCCATGTGCTCTGTAACCGACCCATCTACTGGTTTAGTAAAAGATAACCATCCCGTTCTGGAATTAAATCTATCTTTTGTATCAAAAAGAGGAGCTCCACTGAGCTTATCAATAAAAACTCCCTCCGGAGTATCTTTAAATAACTCATATTCTTTGCAAAAGACTGGATCCGTTCCTTGATTAAAAGCAACGCTATAGGCTTCACTTTCTCCTAATTTAAAAATACCAAGAGCCTTATAGAAGTTTTCTCTTTGCACAAATCCTTGAAGAGAAAATTTCTCAACTCCATCTTCAATAAAAAAGATAGTTGGTGTAGCCCAAGTAGGAGATGATAATTGAAGATCATGCAATTCTGAGGAATATCTATAATGTAAAGGGATTGAACCCTCATAATCAGATAAAACTTCATTTTTAAGCTTAGTGCAGTAAGGACAAAATTCTGAATCCAAAACTAAAATGAACTTTCCAGCAAGTAAATAACTGTTATCGATCTTAGGTTTTTCAACCTCTTTAAAAACAATACCGGTTGAATGATCTGGACAGTAGCCATTAGGATTCTTAACTAAGTAATCTTGATGATATTCTTCTGCAGGATAAAACTTTTTCAACTTCTTTATATCTGTAACTATATCTCCATAACCTTCTTTTCTTAGCAGTATTTGATATTCATCTTTTAACTCAATGGATAACATTTCTTCGGATTGATCATTAAATAATATTAGAGATCGGTATTGAGTTCCTATATCGTTACCTTGTCTATTTTTTTGCGTTGGATCATGCAGTTCAAAGAAGAACTTAATTAGATCGGTTAAGGAAATTGAATTTCTATCGTATGTAACCTGGACAACCTCAGCAAAATTATCAGCATTGAATTTATTTTTAAACTTTGTAATTTCGGAGTATTTTGGCTCAAGACCGATTCCATCAGCGTAACCAGATTCAACGTTTATCACTCCTGGTAATTCGGCAAATTTTTTTTCAACGCTCCAAAAACAACCGGCTCCAAAAACAATTCTGTCTTCATGAATAGTTATATTTTTTGAAGAAAAAGCAGTGGATGCAAAAATAGCTATCAAAAATAGTAAGGGCTTAAAGAGATTTGGCAAGCAAACCATTCGTAAGAAAAAGAGAATTATCCCTGCTCTTCTGTGATTGTGATTACAGTAGGAGAGCAGTTATCGATCTGCAAGGTTTCTATTTGTTCGAGTAATAATTGAAGTCTTCTAAACTCGTACACAGCTGGATTCACAGATTCAGAACCAACCCCAAAATAATTTTTACCACTCAGAGGATTATTTGTCCTAAATCCAAAAAAAACAGATGACACATTTCTATCCGCTTCGTTAACTAACTTGTCAGCAAGATCTTCTACAATATTAGAAACTCTTACAGATTCTTCTGATAATTCAATACAGTTCAACAGTGTTGGATCAAAATCAAAGTGCAGATTCAATGGTTCAGGTGTTTGATACCAGAAGATGGGTTTTGCACAACCAACAGCAAACGTTAATAATAAAAGTAAAGAAATGCGGAATGATTTTTTCATAAATCCTCAGCTGACATTATATCTAATTTAGTAAACTTGAGAACAAAGAATATTATTTTTTATCCTCAGCTTCATTATTGATTACCGCAGAAGCATGCACTTCATTTTCATCCATAATGCCATCTGAGCCACCTGATTCAACATATATTGACCTTGAAGGGAAGGCAAATTCACTTCCACTGGATCTAACTATATCAATTACTGAATAAACAAGATCTTGCTTGATGGTTGAGAACTCAGTGAAGTTACAGGGATTAGTAAAACATAATATTTGGACGTCAATAGAGCTTGAATTAAAGGCGACAGTTTTTGCAAAGGATTCTTGCTTTACGTTTTCCACCAGTCCTTCATAGTCCATTATAAACTCATCAATTTTCGAGCATATTACTTTGAGTTGCTCGAGAGTTGTCGAATAAACAAGGTTTATTTTCCAATCTATTCTTCTGTGATACATCTCACCGTGATTGATAACTTTTACATCAGATAAATCTTTATTGGGAATGATCATAGGAGAGGTATTGAAAAGTCTTATGACTGTTGATCTAAATCCTATTTTATCAACCATTCCGTGAAGATGACCCTCCACTTCAATTCTATCGCCTGGCTGAAATCTATTCTCAGCAATTATTAAAATTCCGGAGATTAAATTCTTGAAAAGATCTTGAGCACCTAAGGCAACTGCAACTGAGAATAACCCCAAACCTGCAATAATGGGCCCTATTTGAATTCCAAATATATCTAAAATTATTGCAAAGCCTATGACCCAAATTAAAACTCTTATGGCTTTTTCAAGCCACATTGTCATTGCGGCGGTTAAAATGCTGGTGCCAGTTAGCATGGAAAAGAGGGGTGAAACACTGTTGGTAAAAACGCTAAAAATTGTGAAAGCTAGCGATGCTTTGACTAAATTTTCTATGAACAAACCCAGTGATCCTGATAAAGGCAAATAAATACTTATTAAGTAAAGAGCAAGCGTTATAGGAACATAACCCACTGGTTTCCTGAGGGACTCAAATACAACATCATCAACTTCTGTTTCTGTATTGTCAGCAACTGATTCCAACCACTTAAAAAATCTACTGACGATGAATGCTCTTAGCAAAAGAGCAATAACCAAAATTCCGATGGATATAAAAAGTTCTGTTAGACCGATTCCTAAAAGACCCTCTTCCCAAACTTCTTTAAAAATATTAAAAAATCCGTCCATTAATTCCTCAAGACTAATGCGCCGTCATCAATTTTCTTGAATTTAATATCAAAAAGATCTTGAAAATAATTTTGATTATTTCTCCAAGGAGATTTTTCACCTTGTTTTGGAAATAAATGCATTGACCTCATCAAATAACCTGAAGAAAAACCATTTAGCCAATCATCCTCTGTAACTTGGATATCTGGATCTGGTAATGAATGAGTTATTTTATTTTCATCCATATAATTAATTAACTTGCACATGAATTCACATGTTAGATCAGATCTTAGCGTCCAAGATGCATTAATGTATCCAAAAGAATTAATCAGGTTAGGCACGCCTGTGTACATCATTCCTTTGTAAGCAACTGTATTAGGCATATCAATATCTCGATTATCAACTTTCACATCAGCTCCACCTAAAAATTGCATTCGTAGCCCAGTAGCAGTAACAATAATATCTGCTTGGATTTCTTCTCCTGATTCCATTTTAATACCTGTCTCTGTAAACGAGCCTATATGACCAGTAATAACAGATGCTCTTTTTTCGTTTATGGCATTAAATAAGTCACCCTCTGGCAGAGCACAAATTCTTTGATCCCATGGATTGTAGGTTGGAGTGAAGTGTTTATCTACGTATTCATCAGGTAAATGTTTTCTCACTTCATCTAAAAGAAGATTCTTAACTCTTTCTGGATTTTTCTTGCTGTGTTTGAAAAGTGTTTGCTGTAGCCAAACATTCCTAGTTCTCACAATTTTATATGCCAACGAATGGGGAAGAATCTTTTTTAGAAAAGCACCGAATGCATTAACTTCAGGCACAGGAAAATAATAAGTTGGCGATCTTTGAATCATGTAAACATGATTAGCTTTCTCAGCTAACGCTGGAACGACAGTTGCAGCCGTGGCGCCACTTCCAATGACAGCAACAGTTTTATTTTCATAGTCTAAATCTTCAGGCCAATGTTGGGGATGGATTTTTATTCCTTTATACGAATCTGATCCTTTAAAATCAGGAAGATAGCCTTTTTCATAGTTGTAATATCCAGTGCCCATAAAAACAAATTTCGCTTTGATCTGCTTTTCTCCTTCAGGTGTTTCTAAATCAAGCGTCCAACAAGCTTCATTAGAATTCCATTCTAGAGACGTCAGTTTAGTGTTGAAGCTAATTTTGTCTCTGAAATGATATTCATCAATAGTCTCATCTAAATATCTTAGGATTGACGATCCATCAGCAAGGGTTTTGTCTTCCTTCCATGGTTTGAAGGAGTAACCCATCGTATACATATCGGAATCTGATCTAATTCCTGGGTATTTGAACAAGTCCCAAGTTCCACCAATATTTTTCCTTGATTCGATAATTTGAAAACTCTTATTTGGACATTTCATTGTCAAATAAGAAGCTGCACCTATCCCAGAGATACCTGCGCCTATAACTGCTACATCAATCATAATATTCCTTATTTAGTATTAATCCTCTATGGGAAAACCTGAAGACTGCCATTCAGAGATTCCGCCTTTCAAAGATGAAACTTGATTATAACCCATACGTTTTATGCTTTCGCAAGCTAAAACCGACCTAAAACCTGATTGACAATAAATAATAAGCTTGGTGTCTCGATCGGGGATGTTTGCTTCAACCATTTTTTCGATCAATCCTTTACTCATATGGACGGAATTAGGAATTCTAGAAGCATCCCATTCTTCCCTTTCTCTACTATCGATTAGAATAAAATCCTCTTCGTTATCTTTGGCATGTTTTAGTTGAATACAATCCACCTCATCAACATTTACCAGCGCTTCTTCAACTATATCTAAAAATGATTTTTTCATTTGAACCAACAAATTTTTGCAGCTTGCTCTTCAGATTCTACGACACAACCATCTTCATGAGAATAAATAATCACACCGACAATAATTCCAATGGAGATGGAGAGTGCTATAGCGATAGATTTGCCAAATTTCCTCGTTAGATAGGTAACTAACATGGAAGTGACCAACACAATTCCAATACCAAGAATTAATCTAATCATTTATATATTTTTTTTTCAGTACTCGAACCAAATAGTAGATGGGAGAGAGGATTAAAAAGCATATAAGAAATTCCAAAGTAGCATTCAATGTCATGAAATCTCTAAAAGCTTGAATAAAAAATAAACTGCCAAAGCCCATAATTCCATAGATAAAAAAGAGAAGGTAATCTATTTTTTTTAAGAAACTAAATAAACTCGACATATGAGTTATTTTACCTGTAAGTTACTAACTAGAATAAAAAAATACAGAATTATTATGAACTTAGAAAAACTAAATGACTTGGTATTTGAGTTAAAAGATCATACTGCCTACATAAAAATAAATAGGCCGCCAAATAATTTTTTTGATGCAGAATTGATAGGCGAAATTGCCGATGTCCTCGAAGAGATGGACAAAAATGATGAATGCAGATCAATCATACTTTATTCCGAAGGCAAACATTTTTGTGCGGGAGCAGATTTCACCAGATCATCTATGAAGGAAGAGTCAGATCCTTATGAAAAGTTATATCAACAAGCTGTCAGATTGTTCAGAACAAAGAAACCAATTATTGGAGTCATTCAAGGTGCTGCCGTTGGCGGTGGACTTGGCGTTTCTTTGGCATGTGATTTTAGAGTTGCCTGTCATGAATCAAGATTTAGTGCAAATTTTGCAAAGTTAGCTTTTCATCAAGGCTTCGGGACGACAATTACGTTGCCAAGAGTTGTAGGTCACCAAAAGGCTGCTCTAATGTTGTTAACTGGTAGAAGAATCACTGGCGATGAGGCTTTAGATATTGGATTAGCTGATTATTTAGTATCCAAAGAAGAGTTAATGTCTTCAGCAGAGAATTTAGCTCATGAAATTAATTCGGCTGGTCCGCTTGGAGTTCAGGCCATAAGGTCAACAATCAAAGAAGGTTTGGCTGATGAAATTGAGAAAATTACTCAGTGGGAACTATCTGAGCAAAATAGATTAAGAGAAACTGATGATTTCAAAGAAGGAATAAAAGCATCTCTCGACAGGAGAGAACCTATCTTTAAATCTAAATAATTGACTTAATTTTTAGTTTGATATCGAAGGGATAAGGAGCACTTAAATCATGATCCTTTTTCATGTCCGCCATAGTTTTGAAAATTTCATCTGGCATTTCAGATGATTTCCTAATCGACATATCAATGTGAATTTCAACAGTTTCCACCAAAGCAGCAACCTCATCATTCTCTTTACAGATAGCGCAGACATAATGATAAAGCTTTTTATTAACGTTCAGCATACGAAAACGAGGAGTTAGTATCTCGTCTTTGAGACATTCTTTAAGGTAACTAATATTTTGTTCGATAGTAAATGAAGAATATCCCTTGGAAATATAATCTTCTCCAAATCCAAGGCTATGATAAAAATTACCTTCGTAGTCCATAGGAATTGTTTGATAGAACCTGACGTTCATATGACCATTCATGTCGCACATTTCATCAGTGACTGTTACCGAACCACCAGGAGTAGGAAAAATATCTCTCATAAAATTATTACGTTAGTTAAAAATGAATCGTTAATATTATGTGGTGCAGAATAATCTATTAATTGTCTTAGGAAATCAATTATTTCCGTTAGAAGAACTAAAAAAATATAACTTTAATCATGTATTGATGATTGAAGACTATGATCTATGCACTTACGTTAAACATCACAAATCAAAAATTCTAATGTTTTTGACCTCGATGCGTGAATATAGAGATTCTCTTCTTTCATTGGACAAAACCGTCCATTACATAGAGTTAACGGAGAATAAAAAAAGTTACTTAGATAACTTCGCGGATGTAATCAGGAAAAATAAAATTGAGAAGTTATACTTTTTTGAGCCTGCAGATAAAGCATTTAAAGAACAACTCTATGCATTTTTAGAGACCAAAAATTTGGATTATGAAGAACTACATAATCCTATGTTCATTCTTCAAAAAGGTGAGTTCAGAGACCTCATGGACGGTAAAAGACTTTTTATGGCTGACTTTTATAAAAAAATGAGAAAAAAGCTAAATATTTTGATGAGTGACGATAAGCCTATTGGAGGTAAATGGTCGTTTGATGAAGAAAATCGTAAAAAGTTACCTAAAGGTCTATCTATTCCAAAAATTCCAAAAATAAAAGATTCAATTTATAAAGAAGAAATAAAAAAAATCATCATGGAAAATTTTTCTAATCATCCTGGGGGACTTGATGGTATGAAAATCCCCTGCAACAGAAACGAAGCAAAAAAATGGTTGAAATCTTTTTTGGAGGAGCGGTTTTCACTTTTTGGCGATTACGAGGATGCAATAGATACAAACGAAACTTTTTTGTTTCATTCTCTGCTTAGCCCCATTTTAAATATCGGATTGATAACTCCTGATGAAGTTGTAGATCAGTCTTTAAATTACGCAAAGAAAAATAACATCCCATTAAATTCTCTTGAAGGATTTATCAGACAAATTATAGGTTGGAGAGAATTTATAAAAGGTGTTTACGACCTCAAGGGTGTTGATCAAGAAAATTCTAATTTCTTTAATCACAATAAAAAATTAAAAGATTGCTGGTATGAAGGTTCAACTGGAATTGATCCCTTGGATAAAGCAATTAAGGATTCTATCGATCATGGCTATACCCATCATATAAATAGACTCATGCTTATCGCTAACATCATGAACCTAGCAGGAGTGTCGCCCAAAGAAATTTACACCTGGTTTATGGAAATGTACTTAGATTCATCAGAATGGGTGATGGTTCCAAATGTTTTTGGAATGAGTACTTATGCAGATGCAGGGATTATGTCGACTAAACCTTACATTTGTGGTTCGAATTATCTTTTAAAAATGAGTAATTTTAAAAGAGGAGATTGGTGTGAAATCGTAGATGGTTTATATTGGAGTTTTATTTCCAGGCACAGCGAATTCTTTAAATCTAATCCTAGGTTGTCGTTGATGACAAGATCTTTGGATAAAATGAATAAAGATAAAAAAGAAAGGATTTTTAATCTTGCTGAAGACTTTATCAGCTCAACGACATACTAGTTTCTTGAAAAAACCTCTCCCAGAAAAGATATGTAAAACGTGCAATAAACCTTTTTCATGGAGAAAAAAATGGGAACGTGAATGGGATAACGTAGTCTTCTGCAGCGAGCGCTGCAGAAGAACTAAAAAGACTAACTAGGCCTTCCTACGTATACGTCTGGTGAACCATCTTTAGCTGCTTGTGCTTGATGTTTACCAAGTTCTAATCTGGCAACAGTTCTTCTGTGAACCTCATCAGGACCGTCAGCAAGTCTTAAGGTTCTCATGCTTGCGTACATTCTGGCTAAAGGCGTATCTTGAGAAACTCCAGCTCCGCCATGAATTTGAATTGCTTTATCGATAACTCTCAAAGCCATATTTGGAACAGCCACTTTAATTTGAGCAATTTCACTCTTGGCAATTTTGTTACCTACAGTATCCATCATATGAGCAGCGTTTAGAGTAAGTAATCTGCAGCTGTCGATTTCGATACGGCAATCTGCAATGACATCATAGTTTCCTCCTAACTCAGCAAGAGGCTTGCCAAATGCCTCTCGATTTGTAGCTCTCTCACAGAGAATATCTAAAGCTCTTTCGGCAACACCAATTGTTCTCATGCAGTGATGAATTCTTCCTGGACCAAGTCTTCCTTGAGCTATTTCAAAACCCCTACCTTCACCTAAAAGTAGATTTTCTTTAGGAACTTTCACGTCTGTAAATCTCAAATGACCGTGTCCATGTGGGGCATCATCTGAACCAAAGACATTCATCATTCTTAAAATTTCGATTCCAGGGGTATCCATAGGAACAAGAATTTGTGATTGTCTCTGATGTTTCGGGTTGTCTGGGTTAGTTACGCCCATGAAGACAAGAATCTTACAGCGAGGATCCCCAGCACCAGAAGTCCACCATTTTTCACCGTTGATGACGTAATGATCTCCAGCATCAACAATTGAACTAGAAATATTAGTTGCATCAGAAGATGCAACATTTGGCTCAGTCATGGCAAACGCTGATCTGATCTCACCATTAAGCAATGGTTCTAACCATAATTTTTTGTGCTCATCATTTCCATATCTTTCTATTACTTCCATGTTTCCTGTATCAGGAGCCGAGCAATTAAATACCTCAGAAGCAATGCCGCTTCTGCCCATTAATTCAGCTAAAGGTGCATATTCAAGGTTAGTCAATCCAAACCCATAAGAACTCTCAGGTAAAAAGAAATTCCAAAGCCCTTCTGCTCTAGCTTTCTTTTTAAGTTCTTCTACAATTGGAACAACTTGCCAAGGATTACCTTCGTCTCTAAAAGCTTGCATTTGTTCTGCATAAACAGCTTCTGCTGGATAAATATTGTCATCCATAAATTTAGATACCCTAGCTAATAAGTCTTTTACTTTGTCAGAATTTTCAAAGTTCATTTTTTTCTCCTCATAAAAAATATATCATTATTAGAGTATACGAAAATTTAAATCCTGACTACTGCTCATAATTAATGATTAAATCTATAGATCACATTTTAATAGCTGTTCAAAATCTTGAAGAATCGTCTCTTCAATATGAAAAAATTTTAGGTCTCAAACCTACTTGGCGAGGTAAACATCCTAATCTTGGAACTGAAAATATCCTGTTCCCTCTGGAGAATCTTTATTTAGAGTTGATTGCCGGAACTTCACAAGGATTTTTAGCAGATCAAGTTAACGACCACATCAAGGAAAATGGAGAAAGTATCTTTGGTATCGCATTGGAAGTTGGGAATATTGAAGGAGTTCTTCAATCTGAGGAATACTCTAATTTTCAAAACATAGAAATCACATCTGGCGAGGGAATTAATTTAGATTCAGGCGCTAAAAGAGAATGGAAAAATATTATGCTCCCACAAGAATCTACTCGTGGAGTCTTTACTCTCCTTATAGAGCACACCTCAGGAGTTCTTCCTAAATATAAATCATTTGATAACGATCAAATTGAACGTCTCGATCATATTGTAATTAACTCTAATGATCCAGATGGATTAATAGAGCTTTACAGAGATACTCATGGAATCAGACTCGCTTTGGATCAATATGTTGAAAAATGGGGAGGAAGAATGTTGTTTTTTAGAACGAATCAAACGACGATTGAAGCCATTGGAATTAAAAACGATGCAGATAAACCGATTGATAAAGCCTGGGGTTTAGCTTGGACAACCAAAGATATAAAAAAAACGCATGCTAGATTGGTATCGGAGGGGGTAGAAATTTCAGAAGTGAAAGATGGGAGAAAACCAAATACCCTCGTTGCTACTATAAAGTCTCACACTTGCAACATACCTACTCTACTAATTGAGCACTTGAAGTAAATTGACTTTGGTGCGGATAGAGGGAGTCGAACCCCCACACCTTTCGGCACTAGAACCTAAATCTAGCGTGTCTACCAGTTCCACCATATCCGCGTAGAAAGTTAATATAAATTATTTATCCTCTAAAGCAATCTCCAAACTGCTGAGGTCTGCTTGAATTCGAACTAATGCCTCACTTATCTGTTCTCTGAAAGCCATATTAGATTTATTTGCCTCTTCAATTTCCGTTATTTTGGATTCGAGTTGATCAAAGGAATTATCTGCACCTGATATTCTTGCCACGAGTTTTCTTGTTTTATCTAGAGATAATGCAAGCCTTTTCAAAGACTCCTCATTCAATATAGATTTTTTGACCATGTCATCTGATTGTTCTTGGAGTGTTTCCAAAGATTTCATGGTGGTTTCTATGTTTCTTCTGTTTCTTTTATTACTTAAATCCCAGAGTTTTCTGATTTCAAAGTTTGCATCTTTTAAATTTTGCTCCAGAGATTTCAATGTTATCTGAGAAGTTTCTCCAAGGTCTGCTTGGTTTTTTTCCATAGTTGAAAGCCTTAGGTTAACGTCTGATATCTCTTTTTGGAGTTTGTTTTGGTTCAAACTTATAAAAACTGTACTTAAAATTACTACAACTATAAGTATTAGAGGGACCAAAAGATTCGATAAACTTATCGAAGAAGATGCAGAAATCTTTCTTGATGACAGATCTTTATAAGGTCTAATATTTTTAGAATTATTTTCCATATATAAGTTATATGGGATTACATTCTAATGATAGATGGTTACAATGAAATGTTTTTTTTGAGAAATATGGAGGAGATATGAATTTTGAATTTTCCGATGACCAGTTAGTCATGAAAGAAGAAGTGAGAAAACTTTTCGAAAAAGAAGATTCCGTTAAAAGGAATAGAAGTATTTTAGAAGGCGATGAAAATTTTGATAAAGATCTATGGAATAAAGTTGTTGAGATGGGTCTTACAGCTGTAACAATTCCTGAAGAACACGGCGGTATTGGGCTTGGATTTCTTGAGCTTTGTGTGGTCGCTGAGGAAATGGGAAGAGCAATAGCTCCAATCCCATATTCTTCCAGTGTTTATTTAGCTACCACAGCGATTATAAACTCGTCTAATGATGACGTAAAAAAAGAATACCTGCCAAAACTTGCCGCTGGTGAGATGATTGGAACATTTGCACACTCTGAAGAACTAGGAACACCCACATCTGATAATGCTAAAACAATTTTTCAAAATGGAAAGTTGAGTGGAGAAAAAATAGCGGTCCCAGACGGCGACATTGCTGATCTTTTTGTTGTTTCAGCTAAATCTGGTGATAAGGTTGGACTTTTTTTAGTAGATGCCGACAGCAAAGGTGTGGAAGTTTCAAAAGCCGAGTGTTTTGATGGTTCGCGTTCCTATGCAAACATGAGTTTTAAAGATGTAGATGCAAAAATTATTGAAGATTCTTCCTCAGAAGCAATAGATAAGCTTTTAAATCAAGCAGCTGTCTTATTTGCATTTGAACAAGTTGGGGGAGCTGAAGCATCAATGAACATGGCAAAAGAATACGCTATGGGAAGATACGCCTTTGGTAGGCAAATAGGTTCTTTCCAAGCGATAAAACATAAGCTAGCTGATATGTATATTTCTCTTACTCTAGCTAGATCTAACTGTTACTTTGGCGCTTGGGCTTTAGGTAACGACGCACCAGAACTTCCTGTTGCTGCTGCGACTGCAAGAGTAAGTGCAACAAAAGCTTTTTATGAGTGTTCCAAAGAAAACATCCAGACTCATGGTGGAATGGGTGCAACTTGGGAATTTGATTGTCACCTTTTTTATAGAAGAGCAAGATTGTTATCTGCTAACATAGGCGGACAAAGTTTATGGAAAGATAAGCTTGTTTCTTCGATTGAAAGAAGTAATTTACCTCAATAATTTAGGAGTACTAAATGGATTTTAATGATACCGCTGAAGAAGCAAAATTTAGAAAAGAAGCCTCTGATTGGCTAAGTGCAAACGCAGAAAAGAAAGAGCATTCCCGTGACGTTTACCGTCCCGCAGAAATGACTGGAGAAGGTGGTGAATCTAGCGCCCTTCAGGATGCTAAAGATTGGATGACCAAAAAATATGAAGCTGGATGGGCTTGTCTGCATTGGCCTAAAGAGTACGGAGGTAGAGATGCTACGGCAATCGAAAGAGTTATCTGGGCTCAAGAAGAGAGCAAGTATAAAGTTCCCGGGGGCTTCCATGAAATTGGGCAAGGAATGGCTGGTCCTACCATGATGCTTTATGCAACCGAAGAGCAGAAAAAACAATACCTTCCGCCAATGGCAAAAGGTCAGGAAATTTGGTGTCAGCTTTTTAGTGAGCCAGGCGCAGGTTCAGACCTTGCTGGAATTAAGACCAAAGCTGAATTGGATGGTGATACTTGGACAATAAATGGTCAAAAAGTATGGACATCAGGTGCTCATTACAGTGATTATGCAATTCTTGTCACAAGAAGTGACTTCAATGCTCCTAAGCATAAAGGATTGACCTACTTCTTTTTAGATATGAAATCTCCTGGAATAGAAGTAAGACCTATAAGACAAATCACCGGAGGAGCTAACTTTAATGAAGTTTATTTCACTGATGTCAAAATTCCTGATTCACAAAGGTTAGGAGAAGTTGGAGATGGATGGAAAGTTGCTCTTACTACTCTAATGAACGAGAGATTAGCTGTTGGAGATGCGTCGGGTGTTGATTTTCAAGAGATTTTTGAATTGACTAAAGAAAGTGACTTTAACGGTGAGAATGCCATTAGTAACGGTGGAGTTCGAGAAAAACTAGCAGATTGGTACTGCGAGTATGCTGGATTGAAATATACAAAAATGAGAAACATCTCTGCCCTTTCAAGAGGTGATACTCCTGGTCCAGATGCTTCTATAACTAAAATCGTTAGCGCGAATAAACTCCAAGATATAGCAAATTTTGGAATGGATCTCATGGATAACGCTTCTATCATCAAATCAGATGACAAAGATGATATCAGAGCTCTTTTTCAAGGCAGTCTACTTGGGGCTCCGTTAATTAGAATTGCAGGTGGTACAGATGAGATTCTCAGAAATATTATTGCTGAGCAAGTTCTAGGCATGCCTCAAGATGTAAGAGTTGATAAGACTGTACCATTCAATGAAATCCCGTCTGGTTCGAAAAACTAGATGGTAATAGAGATATTCAGCTCTTTGGATAAGAGCTGAATATTCTTTCGACTGCTTCGTCAATTACTCCCTGATCAGAAGAATAAGATTTTGGTAATCTTGTTGAACCATACCAAACAACCTCCTGAGAACTTGATTCTTTCACATATATAGCAAGCCTAAACTCTTTGGAAGGCACGTAATTGTAAAAAGTATCATTGTAAAAAGGATGCCTTCTATATTGAAAACCAAAAGATGCAGGTCGATATCTGTAATCATCCTTTGAACCGTAAGCAAAAGATATTTCAAGATCTGGATTTGCTTGATCTTCATCTAAAGAAAGGTTTTCTAATGACCCAAGAATGGACCTAGATATTCTAGTAAGTATTACTGGATTCTCTGAAATATCAGAGGTGTCTGAAAATGGCTCAGGCTTGATAAATCTAAAGGAATCATAAGAGCTAGGATCAAAACTCTCAAATTGATCTGAATACACAGGAACAGTCATTGAACAGCTAAGAATCATTAGAACAGTTATTAGAGCTAAAACTATTTTTTTATAAATCATATGAGAATATTATCTTATTTCATGCTTTTTTAAATAAGTAATAAAAAGGATTTCTTAACTTATTCTTACAACTATAAAATTGCGATTTATATCTATTAGCATTGTTTTGAACTGTCGTTGCAACATCAGTAAGCCAAGGTTTATTTCGATAGCTACCCTTTTTATAACCCCCTTGCCCCTCATGATAAGCAAGATACAGAAGCCTTGCATTATCTCTTGGGATTCCAATTTTTTTGTGACTTAAATTATTGTACCAAGCAATGAAATCAATAGAATCATCAAAATTCCTTCTGTAAGCGAAAGTTTTTTTAGCTTCTTTTTTATATCTTTCCCATGTTCCATCAAGGGCTTGGGCATACCCAAATGCAGAACTTTTTCTTTTCCATGGAATGAAGCCCAATAATTTTGTTCTTTCGGGTCTTGCTCCCTGAATGTATGAAGATTCTTGCAAAATAAAAGCCATATTAACTTCAAGAGGAATTTTCCATCTCTTTGAAGATTTAATTGCAGCTTTATACCAAGACCGTTTTTCTAAGAATATTGAACATATATCGTTGGGTTTTTTTGGAGGAGAGACAGCACAAGAATTTAAAATAAGAATTAAAATAAAGCCAGATAACAAACTTGCTCTTTTAAAAATCATCTTCGGTAAGAATATCTATTTTAAGTTTTTGAGCCTTTTCTAATTTGCTGCCAGGATCCTCTCCTAAGACCAAATAGTTTGTTTTAGATGAAATAGACCCAGAAACCTTCCCTCCCTTTGACTCTATAATGCCTTTTAATTCATTTCGAGAAAATTTAGAAAATTTGCCGGTAATTACAAAACTCATCTCTTGGAATTCATTCGACGATGAAATATGCTCTTCATGAGAAATATTTACTCCTAAGTTCTGCATGGTTTTAATTTTCTTAATAACTTTCTTATCAGAAAAAAAGATGCTGATATTTTTTGCAACTACCTCTCCAATATCATTAATCTCAATGAGCCTGTCATGAGATGGGGAAAAAAGATTCTCAATTGATTTATATTCTGCAGCTAAGTTTTTTGATGTCACCTCACCAACTTCTTTTATTCCGAGCGCATAAATGAATCTACTCAAAGAGATATCCATACTGCGTTTAATAGAAGAAATTAATTTATTAGCAGATTTTTCTGCAAAACCCGGTAGGTGCTCTAAATTATTTTTATTAAGCCTAAAAATATCTTCATTTTGTTTTAATAGCCCTTTATCGATAAACAACTCGATATTTTTTGCCCCTAGACCATCGATATTAAAGGCAGCCTTAGAAACAAAATGATCCATAGATTCTTGGAATTGATGTCTGGAAAAACAATTTGAATCAATTGCATCATCCATGCTAAAAATAATTTTTTCTTCGAAATAACTCACCTTTCGCTTACAGCTCAGGCAAAATTCTGGAGATGAAACTTTTACTTTATTTGTTGATTTTTTTTCAATAACTTTTGTAATTTTAGGAATTACATCTCCAGCCCTTTTTAAACTAATTATATCTCCTTCCTGAACCCCTAATCTCTCTATCTCATCAATATTATGCAAGGTGGCATTAGAAACTGTTACGCCTCCAACTTGAACTGGGTCTAATTTAGCAACAGGAGTTAATTTTCCTGTCCTTCCCATATTGAAAATTATTTTTTTTACCTTGGTAGTAACTTCTAAAGCCTTAAACTTTCTTGCTATCGCCCATTTTGGCGACCTTGCATTTAAGCCTACTTCTTCCTGAATTTTTAAGTCATCGATTTTGATGACCATGCCATCGATTTCATAATCCAAACTATCTCTTAGCAATGAAATCTCATTGAAATATGATTCGCAATCATTTATCGAGGCAAATTCTTTAACTAGATCATTGATAGGTAAGCCCCACTTTCTAAATTGTTGAATCATAGATGAATGAGACTCAAAGTAAGATTCATCTGATATAAAACCTATGCCGTGGGCAATCATTTTTAGAGGTCTTCTAGCAACGATTTTAGAATCTAATTGTCTTAAGCTTCCTGCTGCAGCGTTTCGAGGATTTGCGAATTTTTTTTCTGCAAGCTGCTTATTTAATTCATTAAAAGAGGAGAGTTCCATATAGATTTCTCCCCTAACATCAAAGTCTTTGGGATCTTTAGCGGAAAAATTTTCAAGTTTTAGTGGAATCCCTTGGATAGTCTTTACGTTTTGAGTTACGTCTTCGCCAATGCTTCCGTCTCCTCTGGTTCCAGCAGAATGAAAAAAGCCATCCTTGTACCTTATTGAAATGGCAACGCCATCCATTTTTGGCTCACAAGAAAATTTCAGATTATTGAATTTTTCTTTCGGATTAACTCTTTTATTGAAATCAGTAAGCTCATTAATTGAAAAAGCATTATCCAAAGATAGCATTTTCTTTCTGTGAGAATATTTTTGAAATTGATCTAAAGGAGAGAAACCAATTCTTTTGGTGGGTGAATTCTCAGTATCCAGAAAATCATTATTTTTTTCAAAATCTATTAATTCTTTGAATAAAGAATCGTATTTTTCATCGCTAACTTTTGAGATGTCATGTCGATGATATGATTCATTGAGCTCTAATATCCGATTTTTTAAATCTGTATATTTTTTTTGAATTTCCTCCTTGGAAACCATCAGGATAGCTTAATTTTTTTTAGATCTGTTTCCTCGGCCTGTTGCATATAATGATCATACATCTGCTTAGTCAGTTTATTTCTATCTGAATCGAGCACATTTGCAGATAAATAGGCTGCTAACTTATAAGACATCTCTGCCATACCCTGAAAAGCTTCAACACAATTATTTTGCTCATCTGTAATGAGAATCATTGTAATGATGGAAGTCGAATCTATCCCCTCCTCAGGAAGAAATTTCCCTGGTTTCAATCCATTGACCAGCGAAAAATTATTTGAATCATCTAAATATATCTTAAGCCAGCCACCTTCATCAGCTAGATTGATATCATTGTTATCAAAATAACTTAGAAGATCTTTATATTGAATAGTGTTATTTTGATCGGATTCTATATGCAAATAAATTAAGTTATCTGAGGGGGGTTCAGGTTCAGGCGGCATATCATCGTCTATGAAATCTTCTTCTGAGAAGTCTTCAAGTTCAACCTTTACTTCATTGCCATTAGCAACGGAACTCTTTTGTGATTTCCTATTTGGACTTTTTCTGTAATTTATTATTTTTCTAAAAGTCAGGATTATTGTTACGGCAAGAAAAAAGGAAATTAGGAGAACTAATATTTCTCTTAAATTCATTCGTTAACTGCAAGGCTTAAGGCTTCCTCTACATCCACAGATACAAGTCTTGAGACCCCCGCCTCTTCCATAGTTATACCCATAAGATGTTTACTCTTCTCCATAGAAATTTTGTTGTGAGTAATGTAGATGAATTGAATCTTTTTAGACATTTCTTCAACCATGGAAATGTAACGGAAAGTATTTAAGTCATCTAATGGAGCATCAATTTCATCTAATATGCAAAATGGAGATGGATTAAGAGAAAAGAAAGAGAATACCATTGCAATAGCGCTCATAGCTTTCTCTCCTCCAGAAAGTTGAGATACTGATACATTTTTTTTACCTGGCGGCATTGCTTTCAAAACCACTCCTGACTCCAAGACGTCTTCTCCGGTTAATTCCAGTTTTGCATGCCCTCCTCCAAAAAGTTTAGGAAATAATTTAGCAATTTCTGAATTCACACTATCCAAGGTATCTTGGAATTTTGTTCTAGATTCTTGATCAATTTTTTTAATAGCGCTCTGAAGAGTTTCAATTGCTTTATTCAATTCGTTGAGTTGACTTTCTATTTCCTGATTTCGTTCTTCTTCAATCTTAAATTCTTCTTTTGCTACCAGATTAATTGGTCCAATTGATTCAATTTGTTTATTAAATCTTTCAATCTCATTTTCAATGAAAGCTAAATCAAATTCAGGTTCTAGTTTGTCTAGAACTGTTTGTAATTCTCCATATTCAGATTGAATCTGTTTTTGTAATATTTCTGCTTCGGTTAGAAACTTTTGTTTTTCAACAACAGAAGAATTTGAGAGTGATTTTAATTCTTCGATCTTAACTTCTCCTATATTGAGATTTTTTTCTAACATTCTTATTTCTTCATTTGTTCTTTCAAAATTGTTTCTCAAAGCAGTTAATTCATTTTGATTTCCAGATCTTTTGTCTAAAAGGGGTTTAATTTCTTTTTTTATTTCATTTATGGGAATCATTAGTGACTCTCTGGATTCAGAGAGTTCTTTGGTCTTGCTTTGAAATGTTTCTATCTCTTTTTGTTTTGAATGAATAGCACCTTCTAGTTTGCTTATTTCTAGGTTTTTATTTGCAACTTCTTGGATAGCTTTTGTGTATTTCTCTCTCTTCTCATTTAAAGCTCCTTTCTCGGCATCGCTAATATTTTTAAATTCAGCCTTATATCTTGAAAGACCGCTTTGAATATTTGTTGAATCACTGAGAACCTCTCTGAGTTCATTGTCAAAATTAGCGCTTTCAGATAAATTTTTAATTTTTACAATCAGGTTT
Organism: uncultured SAR86 cluster bacterium; assembly: GCA_902570035.1. Taxonomy (GTDB): domain Bacteria; phylum Pseudomonadota; class Gammaproteobacteria; order Magnimaribacterales; family AG-339-G14; genus CACNYO01. Next base: position 70,194 of record CACFWO010000006.1, read on the forward strand.
CCGATATCATTTAATAATTTATCCAAAAATTCTTCAGGTGAACTTGAAATCTGAAGTTTCTCAAAATCATTTTTGGCCTCTTCCAGAGCATTTGTTTCTTTTTCCAATGAAGTCCTGATTTGTTCAATTGCATTTTTTTCTGAGTTTATGTTTGAATTTAAAGCAATAATTTTTTGATTAATGGATTCTATTTCATTATTTGTTAAAACTACTTTCTCTTCTAAAGAAATTAACTCTTGCTCAGATTTTGATATCTCTGCTCCACTGCTGTAGAAAGATTCCTGCATTTTTTCAATTTGTAGAAGCAAGTTAGATTGATTATTTCTTGTTTCTTCTATTTGAGTATTTATTTTTTCTTTTTCAGAGATTTTCTTCTGTATCTCTATTTCCTGCCTTTTCTGATTAAGTTCCATTTCTTTTACTTTTTCTGAAGAAGCAAGCCAGTTTGATGCAAGTTTTAGGGATCTAAATTTTTTTAAATTTTGTTTAGCTAAATCATACTTTTCTGCTGATTTAATTTGTTGTTTGAGCTTTAAGAGGTTTCTATCAATTTCTTTTTTTAAATCATTGACACGATCCAAATTTTCCTTAGTCTTCTTGATTCTGCTTTCGGTTTCTTTTCTTCTCTCTTTATAAACTGATATCCCAGCAACTTCCTCAATATGTGAGCGTAATTCTTCTGGCTTTGAGCTAATCAGTTTTGTTGCCATTTCTTGCTCAATGACAGCATAACTTCTGGGACCAAGCCCAGTACCTAAGAAAATATCGGTGATATCTTTTCTCCTGCAAGAAGAACCGTTTAAGTAGTAAGAAGATAAGCCCTCATGATCCACTTGTCTTTTCACAGAAATTTCAGAGTAGCTAGAATATTCCCCTCCGAGTCTGCCTGAAGAATTATCAAAAACTAATTCAACTGATGCTCTCGAGGAAGCCGGCCTTGCAACAGACCCGTTAAAAATAACATCTGACATGCTATCTCCTCTGAGATTTTTTGCTGAGCCTTCGCCTAGGACCCATCTGACCGCATCGATAATATTTGATTTACCACATCCGTTGGGACCAACCACTGCTGACATATCTGAAGGGAAAGGTATTCTCGTGGGATCCACGAAAGACTTGAAGCCAGAAAGGCTGATGTGTTTAAGCCTCATCTATTTAAAGAAAAGTTTCTATATTTTATCTAATTTATTGCTTTAATTGTATGTTTTATTTAGTCTTCAAGGGATTTCAATTGTTTTAAGGCTTTGCTCATTCCCGCCATAATTATTCTTTTTTGATCTGCATCATCTGAGTATTCGAATGCAATTGACCATGATTTAAGTGCATCCTTGTAATTTTCATCCAAGGTCTGTTTAAGACCGTTAAGAATTAAAGCTCTTACGTTGGCAGGATCTTTGAGTAAGGACTGTTCAATTAAACTTTCAATATCATCATTGAAAATTTGATTATTGGATAAATATTTAGTTTCTGCTGTTAAAGCAATTACTTCAGCATCAGTATCGTTAGGGAAGTTCAGAATGAAATGCTGAAGAGTCCCGTAGGCTAATGCATACTCAGATTTATCAAATAAGTAGTTGGCTAAAAAGTAAACTTGAGCAGGATTGTTGCTAGAGAGATTGATAATGCTATTTATTTTATTTTTTTTCTCCTCAAAAGAGGCATTGTCAATAAAATTTAGTTGTAAATCTCTCTGAAAATTTAGTTTTTGAAAATTTTCTTGGCCAAAAAGAAAAAAATAAATTACAGCAGAAAATACTAAAGACAATCCAAAAATCTTATACTTTTTAATCATTTTTTTTGAGAAAAATTCTTGCAGCAAATAATATTAATAAAAATAAAATCAATGGAAGAAGCCAAAGAAAAATATTGTTTTCAAAAGAAGGCTTATAGGTTACTTCTTCACCAAAAATATTTCTTAAGTTAGCTAAAATTTCTTCATCAGATTTTCCTAATAATATTTCCTTGTAAATTTTGTTTTTGATGTCAGATGCTATTGGAGCGTTTGATCCAGCAATACTAGATCCTTCACATAATGGACAACTAACCTCCTTTTGAAGGGAATAAAATCTTTTTTCATCCGAATCATTTATGAAAGAAAAAGTCATAAATTCATCTTCACCATAGACTGACTGAGAAAAAAGCAGAATCAGTAAAAAAGTCTTCATTTTTTAATCAAAGGAGCAAATTTATTTTTCCATACCTCTTTGTCTAGAACCCCAACGTGATGCATAACAATAGAATCTCCATTCTTAATTAAAAATGTCTCTGGAGCACCTGATACACCTAACAAAAATCCTACCTCTCCTTGATCATCAAATAGATTTTTTATATAAGGATCTCCAAATTGATCAAGCCATTTAAAAGCTTTTTCTTTATCGTCTTTGTAATTTATTCCAATGATAGATATTCCTTTTTTCTCTAACTCCATTAAGTATGAGTGCTCTAATCTACATCCCACGCACCAAGTTGCCCAAATATTGAGCAGCGAAAGAGAATCATTTTTAAGTTGCTCACTTGTAAAAGAATCTCCGTTAAGTAGCTTTGACTCAAAAGGAGCTAAACTCTTTTGATTAAACTCTTCAACATCAGAATTAAGAAATAATTGAAAAAATAAAAGCCCAAAAAGTGATATTGCTAAAAAGATCGTTAAAAGAGGATAAATTTTCATTTAAATTTAAAATTAGTTCTTACTAATAGTCCTGCAAGAAACATAATTATTGCTCCAAGCCAAATAAAACGTACCAGAGGTTTGATTTGAACCTTGGCAGCCCAGGCATTTTCACCAATTTTCTGCCCCAAGGAAATATATACGTCCTTATAAACAGAAGGATAAATTCCTGCTTCTGTAGTTTCCATTCTAGATGCCGGATAAAATCTCCTCTCTGGATAAAGTTTCAGAATTCTATCTTCCTCTTGGAAAGAAAATGTCACCCTATCACCGTAATAGTTATCTTCTTGAACTGATTGGGTATTTTCTAATGTGATTTTTGAAGAACCCACTAAAACTGATTCATTTTTTTGTAAAACGAATTCCTTTTCCACAGAATTTAAAGAGGAGATAGTAATGCCGAAAGTAAGAATTGCTAATCCCAGATGTCCTGCAATCATAGAAAAGTTAATTTTACGTTGAGAGTGAAAGCTCTTGAAAGCTAGAAAAGCTAACGATTGAATTAACATCAAGACAATTGCATTACCGATAAATTCGTAAAAAGAAAAAGAGAAGAATAAATATGAGACAAAATAACTCAGGATAATGCTTGAAATTATGATTATTCCAATTGAATTTAAATTATCTATTTTATTTCCTCCCCACTTAGTTAAAGGCCCGATTGCTTGAAAGAATAGTAAGATCAAGGCAAAAGGAACGGTAACCATATTGAAATATGGAGCTCCAACAGTAATTTGGTCTCCACCTGAAAAAATCTCGTAGATAATTGGGTAAATGGTGCCAAGCAGAACTATAGCTGATAGGGTCACTAAAAAAGCATTATTTATAAAAAACATAAACTCTTTGGAATAAATTCCCATGTCAGTTTTTAAACCTCTGCTATCACTTTTCAAAAAAAATAAAGAAAATCCAAGAATAACTATCACAAAACAAATTAATAACAGAAAAATACCTCTGTCAGGATCCAGTGCAAATGAGTGAACAGAAGTAATAATGCCCGACCTAACAAGAAACATCCCCAATAGGCTACCAGCCAGCGAGAGGATTGTTAGGGCAAGAGTCCAATTGATAAAAATTTGTCTAGCGTTGGTTGCTATCGATGAATGAATTAAAGCAGTGCACAACAACCAAGGTACTAGTGCAGAGTTTTCTACCGGATCCCAAAACCACCAGCCTCCCCATCCAAGTTCATAATAGGCCCACCAACTGCCTAAGGAAATTCCGAGAGTGAGGAAAGACCACGAAACAACAGACCATGAGCGTATTGGTTCCAGTTGTTTAACCTTTTCCTGATTTAAAAGAAAATTCATAGCAATTCCGAATGGAATGACTAATCCAGCGTATCCCACATAGAGCATTGGAGGATGAATTGTAAAGGCAAAATCCTGAAGCAATGGGTTGAGATCCGAACCAGATATTGAAGAAATGGGCAGCAATCTTTCGAATGGATTGGAAAGAAAAACCGTGAAAGCAAGCAACGCAAATAAAACGATGTTCATAAAAGCAGATGAATATTTTTGATCTTCATTAAAAAAAACAAAGACTAGGATCCATCCAGCCAAGATAAGAAGAAATAATAATAATGATCCTTCATGTCCGCCCCATAGTGCAGCAAATTTGTAATAAATTGGTAAATTAGGATTCGAGTTAGTGGCTACATAAAGCACACTAAAATCATCAGTCAAAAAAGATACTTCAAGAGCTATGAAACTCAGAAAGATGGCTAAAAAAGTAACCAAGCTGGCTGATAAAAAAAATCTTTTGTCTTTTGGAGGATAGATAAAGGCAATACAGATTAATAAAAGGCTATTAATCATTGAGAAAATTAAAAGAAAATTTCCAAGCTCAGGAATCATTTACAAGCGCCTTTTTTACTTCTTTTGGAATGTAATTTTCATCATGTTTGGCTAATATTTCTTTGGCATAAAAGATTCCATCAGAATAATCATAGAAGCCTCGAGCAATTACTCCTGAGTTTTCTTTGAATAAATTAGGAAGAATGCCCTCATAATAGACTTCTATAGAATTTTCTAAATCTGTCACAAGAAAATTCGTCTCAAGACTGTCTTTACTTATATTAATTGAGTCTTCTTGGACAAGGCCCCCAATTCTTAGACTGTCTTTATTAATAATTTTTGAGCCAGTTAGATCTGATGGAGTGTAATAGAAATCTACATTTTCATTCATTGCTAAAACTATGAACGTAAAAGCTACAGACAAACTAGCAATCAAAGAGGATACGAAAATTACTCTATTTCTTCTTTTGGTTCTCATTTTATTTTTTCTTTGAATTTGTTTAATCCGAATAATGCAATTGAAGAAGTAATCACAAAAATGATTAAACTCATCATAAGGACTATTTTTAATTCGAAAATCATTTCTTTTCTTGAAAAATTCTTTTTACCCAATTATGCGAAATCTCTCTTTTCAAAATTTCTACTTGCATTCTGCGCATTCCAATTGCCGTTACATATAAATAAAAACCAAGTATAGAAATCAACAATGGAATTAACATTTCATTATCAATGCTTGAGCCCGATAAAGTTATTGATGCAGACTGATGGAGAGTATTCCACCATTCAACTGACAACTTAATAATTGGAAGATTAATTCCTCCAATCAGTACAACAATTGACACTGCTTGATCAATCGAAGCTCTCCTGTCAAAGCTCGAAAAGAGACTGATTATTGCTAAGTATAAAATTAATAAAATTAGTGTTGAAGTTAATCTTGCATCCCAAACCCACCAGGTCCCCCAAGTAGGCTGTCCCCAAACTGCTCCAGTAAAAAGTGCTAAAAAAGTGAATATAGCCCCTAAAGGAGCCATAGAAATCATGAATACACTAGCCATTTTAATTCGCCATATAAGATATGTAACTGAAGCAATAACCATTGTGTAGTAGATGGACTGAGCTACGGAAGCTGCAGGAACATGAAGATATATGATTCTGTATACCTCACCTTGGGTAACGTCAACTGGCGAGAAGAAAACTCCCCAAAGAACTCCAAGAAGTATTACAGAAATAGATAAAAGAAATAAATAAGGAAAACTTATTTGAGCGATCTTAAAAAAATAAGGAAATGAAATTAGTTGATTAAAAAATTGTCTCATCTTACTCAAAGTGAAGTCTAATGGCACCTAGGCATGAAGCGATAAGAATTGGGATGGAAAAAAATAAAAAGGCGGCAAGTAAAAAAATGTAAAAAAGTACTTCTTCATTTTTATAGGACTGTATAGCAAGTATTCCCAGAATTAATGCTGGTAAACACATCGGAATAACAATTGATGATCCCACAATATTTCCTCTTTCAAGAGTCAATGCTCCTGCTAAGGCACCAAACATAGATAGAATTGGGGTTCCTAAAAATAACGTTAGAGCCAGAATCAATGCAGCATCGAAAGGGAGATAAAGCATAAATGAAGTTAGTAAAGATAAAAAAATTAAAGGAAGCGATGAAAAGCACCAATTTACAAAAATTTTAATGCTGGCCCAGAGAAATAGTGATTTTCCAGATGCTAGAACTAAATCAAGCGATCCGTCTTTGTAGTCCTCATTAAAAATAAATTGATGTGACAATAAGTTTGCTAATAGTATCGATATCCAAATTATTCCTGCTGAGAGTTCTGCAAGCTTCTCTTCATCGGATCCAAAAGCTAAAGGATAAAGAGTAATCGTAATTAAAAAAAATACGATTGGTCCAAGAAAAGATGATGATCTAGACAAATATACTTTTGAGTCCCTTTGGAAAGTTTTAAAATAAAAACTCTTCACAGCGCTAGCTCTCTGCTTGAAATATTATGATCCTCGTGAGAAGTAAAAATGACAGATGATCCTCTGTTTTGATGGTCTCTGATAGTATTCTCAATCAATTCAATCCCTTTTTTATCTAAGTTTGCAAATGGTTCATCCAGAAGAAAAAGATCGCATTTGGATAAGAATAGCTGCACCAAGGAGACCTTTTTTCTTTGACCTTGGGAGAGATTAAATAATTTAGTTTCATTCATTGAATTCAATTCAAATAATTTCAAAGCTTCGCTTAATGAATCAACTTCTGAATTAAAACGATAGTCTAATAAAAGGTTATCTTTAACTGATAAAGAATCTTTTAAGCCCAAGTTGTGCCCTAAAAAGAATACATTTTTATCTGTGGAAAGGACTTTTCCTTGAAAGTTGTTTAATATTCCGCTTAAGATTTTTAAAAGTGTTGATTTTCCAGATCCATTTTCACCCTTGAGATGAATAATTTCGGAGGGATTTACTTCGAAATTAAGATTTTCAAGTAGAGGAAAATCATTGAAAGAGTAAGATAAATTTTCAACTTTTATCAATTTTTTATAACCAAAATAGCTTAAATAGTTGATAATTATAACGATTTTGTAGATTTAGTTCATATGATGAAAAATAAATTTGGAAAGAGAATAAGTATAGAACAGGTAGAAGAAGGAAATTCTTTAATGCCTAAGTTTGATGACAACGGTTTGATACCGGTAATAACGGTTGAAAGCGGTTCAGAATTGATACTAATGCATGGTTATATGAATGAAGAATCGCTTGATTTGAGTATCGATACAAAATTAGCTCACTATTGGTCAAGAAGCAGAAAGAAGATATGGAAAAAAGGAGAAACTAGTGGCCAATTTCAGCATATTAAAGAAATATTAATCGATGATGATCAGGACTGTTTAATAATAAAGGTTGAATTAGATGGACTTGGAGCAAGTTGCCATGTCGGTTATAAGTCTTGTTTTTACAGAAAGGTTGATAAAGATTTAAGTCTTGAATTTATTGAAAAAGAAAAGGTTTTTGATCCTGAAGAAGTGTACGAAGGAGAAGAAAACCCAACTATTTTATAGCCCTTGTAGTTTAATTGGATAAAACGGCCGCCTCCTAAGTGGCAGCTCTAGGTTCGATTCCTAGCAGGGGCACCAAGTGATTTCCATAAAAAATCCCCTCTTTCTTAGAAAGAAGGGATTTTTTTATCAGCTTAAGATGCTTTGTCTAAAGCTTGAGAAATGTCAGCAATGATATCGTCAACATGTTCAATACCAATTGAGAGCCTCACATATCCCGGGGTAACCCCAGCAGACAACTGCTCTTCAGGAGCTAATTGACTGTGAGTTGTTGTAGCCGGATGAATTGCTAAAGATCTAGAATCACCAATGTTAGCTACATGATATAAAAGTTCTAATGAATCAATAAATTTACTTCCAGCTTCCTTGCCTCCAGGAAGTTCAAAGCCAATTAAAGCTCCGTAACCGCCTTTCATGTATTTGTCAGCTTTTTCTCTTTCTGCGCCCTCAAAAAGCCCAGGATAAGTAACTGATTGAACTTTGTCGTTATTTTCTAAGAATTCAGCAACGGCTTGCGCATTCTTAGCGTGTTCACGCATTCTTAGTGGAAGGGTTTCCAATCCTTGAATAAACATCCAGGCACTGAAAGGACTCATGGCTCCACCGAGATCCCTTAACAAAGTAGTTCTTAGTTTGAGAAGGTATGCAAATGGAAGTCCCATTGTTTTTGTAACTTGTTCATCCCAGACTACTCCTCCGTAACATGGGTCAGGGGTATTAAGTGCAGGCTGCCTATCAGCTCCTGCCCCACCCCAGTCAAAATTACCTCCATCAAGGATTAGGCCTCCAATAGTAGTACCGTGACCGCCAATGTATTTAGTGGTCGAATAAGTCGTTACCGCAGCACCGTGATCAAAAGGTCTGCATAAAACTGGCGCAGCAGTGTTATCAACAATTAAAGGTATGCCATGCTTTCTTCCGATATCAGCAACTTCAGCAATCGGAAAAACCTGTAATTTAGGATTGGGAAGGGTTTCAGCAAAGTAAGCTCTTGTTTTATCATCAGTAGCCGACTCAAAGTTATTGGGATCAGTCGGATCAACAAAACGAACTTCTATCCCCATTTCCCTCATATTATTTTTGAATTGATTGTAGGTTCCGCCGTATAAGTGCGCAGATGAAACAATGTTATCCCCTGCTCTGGCAACATTTTGAATTGAGTATGCAGAAGCAGTTTGACCAGAAGCTACCGCTAAACCAGCAACCCCGCCATCCAAAGCAGCCATTCTTTGCTCAAGAACATCGCAAGTTGGATTCATTATTCTTGTGTAGATATTTCCAAACTCCTGCAATCCAAATAAGCTTGCTGCGTGGGCAGTATCATTGAATTGATAACTAGTGGTTTGATGAATTGGAACAGCTACTGATCCAGTATTTTCATCATTTCTCCATCCAGTATGAAGAGCTATGGTTTCTAAATTTTTTCCTTCGTATGACATTTTTATCTCCAAAAAAAAACCTGCTTGTTTTGCTAAGCAGGTTTAAAAAGTCCTGTTTAGCTAATTTTTAAAGCGTCAGCAAGTCGGTTAAATCAACGCTATGGAATCGATGATACACAATTTTAATTAGAAAAGGTATATTTAAATCTATGAATAAAGAAACACTCAAAACAGAAAAAATAGACAGTTCATTACTCATTACCTTCACAAGACCAGATGAAATGAATACGTTCAGTGGAAAAATGATGGTTGAGATAATGGATACTTTAGACGAAGCAGAATCTGACGATTCTGTGCGCTCTGTTATCTTCACCGGTTCAGGCAGAGCTTACTGTGCTGGCGCAGATCTTTCTCAAGGAGAGAAAACATTCGATTGGTCAAAAAGAGATGCAAAAGTTAACGGAGTAGCCAGAGATACTGGAGGAATGCTCACTTTAAAGTTATACGATTTTAAAAAACCTATCATTGCTGCAGTTAATGGATCTGCGGTTGGTGTCGGAGTCACTATGACTCTTCCAATGGATGTTCGAATTGCTTCTGATAACGCAAAGTTCGGATTTGTCTTTGCAAAAAGAGGTATTGTGCCTGAGGCTTGTTCCTCTTGGTTTTTGCCAAGAATTGTTGGCGTCAGCCAATCACTGGAATGGATGATGTCAGGAGAAGTATTTTCTGCAGAAGAAGCTCTTAAAGGAAAATTAATTAGAGAAATTACTAGTCAGGACAATCTTGTACCAAGAGCATTAGAGATAGCACACAAATTTTCAAATAAAACTTCAGCAGTTTCTGTCAGTTTAACTAGGCAAATGGTATGGAAAATGTTGGGAGAAAAACATCCTATGTCTGCTCATAAAATAGACTCGAGGGGAGTCTATTATTTAGGGAGAAGTAATGATGTTGCAGAAGGAATTTCTTCTTTCCTAGAAAAAAGAGATCCTGAATTCTCAGATACAGTTTCCAAAAACATGCCTGAATACTATCCATGGTGGCAGGAAGAAGAATTTGAATAATTGACATGAATTGGAAAAGCGATGTTGAGGAGCTTAAGCTAAGAAATAAACTGGCTAAATCTCAAGGCGGCACAGAGGCAATAAAGCTTCAGCATGCTAAAGGTAGGTTAACTTTAAGAGAGAGAATAGATCTTTTATTAGATAAAAGTTCTTTCGATGAAGTCGGCAAAATAGCTGGGGATGCAGAAAAAGACGATAAAGGAGAAATATCAGATTTCACTCCATCAAACTTCGTTCTAGGATTTGGCAAAATTGATGGCAGGCAAGTTCTAGTAGGAGGAGAAGACTTTACCGTCAAAGGCGGCTCACCTAATCCGGTTGGACTCAGAAAAAGTGTTTATACAGAAGATTTAGCTCTTCAATATAAGGTACCTCTAATAAGACTCCATGAAGGAGGAGGAGGATCGGTAAAAGGATCGTCAGGAAAAAAATCTTACGGTGATCCGGTGTTCTCTAAGTCAAGATTCTTATCTGTAGCTAAAACATTAAAAGAAGTTCCTGTAGCTACAGCTGCCTTGGGTCCAGTCGCAGGACTGCCTGCTTCTAGATTCGTTGCATCGCATTTTAGAGTGATGACCAAAAAAACTGCTCAAGTTCTTATCGCAGGACCGAAAGTGGTCGAAAGAGCTTTTGGCACTGAGCTTACTAAAGAAGAATTAGGAGGATCTGAAGTTCATAAATCTAATGGAGTGGTTGATAACATTGTAGATACCGAAAAGGAGGCGTTGAATCAGATAAGGAAATTTATAAGTTATTTTCCTCAAAACCGATACGAAATAGCCCGGCGCGTTTCAAATGAGGATGATATTGAGAGAGAAGATCAAGATCTTTTGAATGCTATCCCAGAAGATAGATCCAGAACTTATGATATGAGAAAGATTCTTTCAGGAGTGGTTGATAGAGATAGCCTTTTTGAGATTACCCCCTATTTTGGAAGAGGCATGATTACAGCTTTTGCAAGACTGAATGGATTTTCTGTAGGAATTTTTGCAAATGATCCAAATTTTTATGCTGGATCAATGACTGCTGATAATGCCAAGAAAACAACCAGATTTATTCAAAACTGTAATAATTTTAATATCCCAATAATAACTTTTGTTGATGAGCCAGGATTTTTAATAGGTCCAGAAGCAGAGAAAAATGCGGGAATACTCTACGGAACTGAGACAGTTCTTACGGCCGCAGAGACAACTGTTCCTTGGGCAACTGTAATGATAAGGAAATCCTTTGGTGTTGCTGCAGCTGCTCATTTTGGTCCAGATCCTTATGTGTTGGCATGGCCTTCTGCAGAATCAGGCGCTCTTCCATTAGAGGGGGGTGTTGCAGTCGCGTTTGCCAAAGAAATTGCTGCAGCAGAGGATCCTGAAGCCAAAAGAAAGGAAATTGAAGATTCGTTAAGAAAAGCTCGCGATCCTTTTGCAAGAGGAGAGTCCTTTTCAGTGCACGAAGTTATTGACCCCAGAGAAACAAGAAAGTATCTTTCTTTGTGGGCTGAAAGAATTCAGACCCAACTTTTAACTAGAAACTATTTAAAGTGAAAACTTAAGAGAGGAAAAAATGAAAGAATATCATCAGTTTTATATTAACGGGTCATGGGTTGATCCAATAAATGGACTTAATAAGCTTGATGTTTTAAGTCCAGCTACAGAAGAACCCATTGGCTCTATTGCTTTAGGATCTTCTGAAGACGTAAATGCTGCAGTAGACGCTGCCAAAAATGCTTTTGCCAGCTTTAGTTCGTCTGAAAAAGAGGAAAGAGTTGGTTATTTAGAGAAAATCATAGAAATTTACATGAAAAGAAGCTCGGAAATGGCTGAAGCTATTTCCTCTGAAATGGGTGCTCCAATGTCATTAGCTTCAAAAGCACACTCACCCTCAGGTTTAGGCCATTTCATGACAGCTCTAGAGACTCTTAAAAATTATGACTTTGAACAACAAAAAGATGGATTGTTCATTAGAAAGGAAGCAATTGGCGTGGTCGGTATGATTACTCCTTGGAATTGGCCTATAAACCAAATTGCTTGCAAAGTTGCACCTGCTTTAGCAGCTGGCTGCACAATGATTTTAAAACCAAGTGAAATTGCTCCTTTCAATGCAATGCTCATGGCTGAAATAATTCATGAAGCTGGAATTCCTGATGGAGTGTTTAATCTTGTCAACGGTGACGGACCTATCGTTGGTGAGGCTATGTCCTCTCATCCCGACATAGACATGATGTCTTTTACAGGATCAACTAGAGCTGGAATCCAAGTTGCAAAAGGTTCTGCTGATTCAGTTAAAAGAGTTCATCAAGAATTAGGTGGAAAATCACCAAACATTATTTTAGATGATGCAGATTTTGAAAATGCTGTTATTAGAGGAACCAGACATATGTTTAATAACAGTGGTCAATCGTGTAATGCTCCATCAAGAATGTTAGTTCCTGAGTCAAGGCAAGATGAAGCAAAAGCCGCTGCTAAAAAAGCTGCAGATGAGACCAAAGTGGGTGATCCTAATGCTGAAGATACTGTAATTGGTCCTGTGGTAAGCGAAGTTCAGTTCAATAAAATTCAAGGTCTCATTGAAAAAGGTATTGAAGAAGGAGCAGAATTGGTCTGTGGAGGTCCAGGAAAACCTGATGGTCTTAATCAAGGCTTCTACGTTAAGCCAACTGTATTTGCTAACGTAAACAATGATATGACCATAGCCAAGGAAGAAATTTTTGGGCCTGTTCTGTGCATCATTCCTTATAAAGATGAAGATGAAGCTATTGAAATTGCGAACGATACTCCTTATGGATTAGCGGGCTATGTTTCCTCAGAGAACATAGATCATGCAGTAGAAGTAGCCAGAAAAATTAGAAGTGGAAATGTTCACATAAACAATGCTCCTTCAGGCTTAACTTCTCCGTTCGGTGGTTTTAAGCAATCCGGTAACGGAAGAGAATGGGGAGAATTTGGTTTTGAAGAATTCCTAGAGATTAAGTCTGTTTTGGGTGCTGGTGCTGCTTAAGGCTAGATGAGCACAGTCAAATACTACGATTGGTCTTATCACCAAGCTAGAACTAGACCAAACAAAGTTGCTGTAAAAGAAGTTTCTACCGGAAGAGAAACTACTTACGGTCAACTTGAGGAAAGATCTTGTCGACTCGCTTCATGGCTGCAAAATAAAGGGGTCAAAAAAGGTGACAGAGTTGCCATCTTAATTCATAACTGTACTGAAGTTTTTGAGCTGGAGTTCGCTTGCGCAAAAATAGGTGCTATAGAATTACCTCTCAATTGGCGTCTCACTAAACCTGAACTTGAATATATTCTTAATGATAGTTCTCCAGAAGTCTTGATTTATGGCTCTAATTTTGCAGATACAGCGAAAGCACTCACAAAAGATTGTTCCATTAAAAATTCATTGGAAATAGATGATGAGGATCAGAATAATAAGTACGAACAAGCATTAAAAGAAAATATTGATTTTGATGTTGTTGAAACTACGCATGATGATCTGATTATGCTGATGTACACATCCGGTACAACGGGCCATCCAAAAGGTGCGATGATCACTCATGAAATGCAGTTCTATAATATAGTTAATCTAGCCGGATCTGCCAGAGTAACCGATAAAACAGTCCAACTTATTGTTCTCCCTTTGTTCCATACGGGGGGCATGAACTGTTACGCAAATCCTATTCTTCATTACGGTGGTCAAATCGTTTTGATGAAAGAATTTGATCCCGGGAAGGCATTGGAAATCATTGATGATCCGGATTATGGCATCACACATTTTTTTGCAGTGCCCGCTCCTTTTCAATTTATGATGCAGCATCCAAATTTTGATACAACTGATTTTTCAAGAATTGAAGGTGCAGGAGTTGGTGGAGCTCCGTGTGCAGAGATTATTTTGAAGTCATGGCAAAGTAAAGGCGTCGAACTTTGGCAAGGCTGGGGTATGACTGAGACAAGTCCAGGAGGTATCGGTCTTGCCGGTGAAGACGCTGCGAGAAAAGTTGGTTCAGCAGGTAAGCCTTTATTACATACTGAAGTAAAAATTGTGAATGAAAACGGCAAAGAAGTTGATCAAGGTGAAGTTGGAGAAATTTTGATAAAAGGTCCAAACGTCACTCCAGGGTATTGGAACAATGAAGAGGCTACAGAAAAATCATTCGTTGATGGCTGGCTCAAAACTGGAGATGCTGCCCAAATGGATGATGAAGGTTTTATTTATATAGTCGATAGACAAAAGGATATGTATATTTCCGGTGGAGAAAATGTGTATCCTGCTGAAGTTGAAAACGTTATTTATCAACTTCCAGAAATTGCTGAAGCAGCAATCATTGGTGTACCTCATAAAAAATGGGGAGAAACAGGTAAGGCATTCATTGCCTTAAAACCAGATAGTAATTTATCGGAAGAAAGTATCATCAATCACTGCCTTAAAAATCTTGCTAAATTTAAAATTCCAGCGACAGTTGAATTCATAGATGCTTTACCCAGAAATGCTACCGGGAAGGTTCTTAAAAGAAATTTAAGGAAAGAAGTTGTTGGAAGCGACGCTCCTGCAATTACTTAAGAATATATTATCTCTTTAAATCGCTGTTCTAGAGATTCAAAGTGCTGTTCCGAAGGATTTCTCCAAGATTGCTGGATGCTATAAATTTCATTTAAATAATCAAGGTATTTTTCTATCTGACCTAAGTCTAACTCCCAGCTGTCTATTGAATTTATGCATTCCACAAGCTGGTCTCTTGATTCAGGAAATCTTGTTATGCCTTCGATCTTAAAACAACTCTCTCCAAGAAGAATTAATTTTTTCCCAAGAATAAGGGATTCAAGCCCTACAGTAGAGTTCAAAGTTAATGTGGCTAAAGATTTTTCTATGAGATCTTTTGAATCAAAATTTCTGAAAAGAATTCTCTCGTTTACTTTATGGAGGTATTTAAATTTCGTTGAGTCGCTTGGATGTTCCTTGATTACAAAAAATAAATCTTCATCTTCAATTTTTTTAATCGAATAATCTAACCATTGAAATAATTCACCCATGGAATTTACTCTCGGAGAATTTAGCAAAACTTGACTGTCGTGATTAACTTGGAAAGGAACATAGATGAACTTTTCAGGTAATGCTTCATATAATTCTGGAGATTTGCCATAACTTTTTTTGCTTTTTATAGAGGCTCTTTGTTGGATCTCAAAATTTAAACTTTTTCCACTAGGAACATAATTTTCATAAAACTCTTTTTCGCGCGGAACGCTGTTTAAATCATTCACGCCTTTAGGGTCCACAGTTGTTGAATTAGGAAGCAAACCGTTTTCAAAAAAAGCTAATTTAATATTATTTTTTTTGGCGATTAGTTTTATTGCATACTCTGGTAACCTGTGTCCATTCCATATACAAATCAAATCAGGCATCCTTTTTGAAATTACATAAATAAATCTTCTGTAATAAAAAACAAAAAGTATGTATAGAAAGGCTTCATAGAATGGCCAAAAATACTTTATGTAAAAGTATTTTCTTTTTTTTCTTGCTAACTCAAAACTTATTCCTTTTTGAATTTCAGCTTGGGTTAAATCAGTGCGGCCAAGTTTGAAAAAGATAAAAGGAAAAAAACTCATTATGGTGGAGTCAAACACGGTATTTCTTTTGATGTATTGGAAATATCTATACATAGACCCTTTATAAGAAATAAAAAGAATTTTTGAAGATTGATCCATTATTCGCTAATTGTTATTGAAATATATTATCCTATGCAAAATTTTTTTTAGAGGATTGTTATGTTTGAAATTAATCTTTTTAATTCAGCGCAGATATTTGATCAAATTTTTGCCTTTGTTTGTGTTTATTTACTCACAAGTTTAAGCGCAAAGGTAAGATTCTATGGATTTGTAGTTGGAACTATTGGTTTCGTGCCTGGTATTTATTTGCTCATTGAAACTGAGCTTTGGTGGTTGCTTGCAGCAATGCCGCTTTGGGTTTTCATAAACTACAAAGGGCTAGTCAATAATTGGAGAGAATTTAAAGGGGAAGAAACTACAGCTTAACAACTTCAAAAGCTGCCCTAGCAATATCCTCAACTTTTTTCAGATGCTCATCCTCGTGAGCCACTGATATAAAGTGATTGTGATAATCAGTGAGATAAAGACCTTTACTCAAGCAAGCATCAACCCATCTTGAATGGAGTGTTTTGTCTTCATGCTCAATTCGAAAGTAAGGCATAGCTGGGACTCCGGAAACAATCATCTTGACATCAAAATCTTCCGCAATCTTGACTAGCCTTTCTTTTAACAAGTTACCAAGAATATTCATCTTCGTAACCGCATCCTGCTTAACTAATTCATCGATTGTTGCTTTTGCTGCAGCCATTGGAGCTGAGTTTAAAAACTGGGTACCAGTGAAATAAACATTCTCAGCTGATTCTTTTAACGAGTCTTTTCCTACCAAGGCAGATATTGGATATCCATTCGCTATGGCTTTCCCTAAACAAATTAAGTCTGGAGAAAAACCAAAAAAATTATTTGATCCTTTTAGATCAATTCTAAAGCCAGTCCTGACATCGTCGACAATTAAAATAATGTTATTTTTACGACAAACTTTCTCGATGTGTTTCCAGTATCCTTCATTTGGATAGACATTATTTTTGAAAGTTGGATGATGATAAGGACTTGAGATAAAACATGCTATGTCATCTCCATGATCTGAGATTGCTTGGTTAAATCCATCTAGGTCGTTCCAGTCGATGGAGATTACTTCTGCGGAATCTGAATTAATAATGCCAGGGCTATTGCGTCTTTGCATCCAACTATTTGAGCCATGATATCCATCGTTTATTTTTAATATCTTTTGCTTACCGGTCTCTTGTCTGGATACCATCACCGCAAGGGAAGTACTATCAGCTCCATTTTTACCAAACAAACTCCAATCGGCAATTGATACTAAATCAACTAAGGTTTCAGCTAATTCAATCATCACAGGAGAGGCGATACTGACAGTATTGCCAAGATTTAATTGTTTTCTAGCTGCTTCATCTACTACGGGATTGTTATAGCCAAGAATCATAGGGCCCCAAGCACAAACTAAATCTACGTATTCATTTCCATCAACATCCCAAAAATACGCTCCGTCCGCTTGAGAGAAAAATTTGGGCCCGTCTTTCCTGACAGCATATTTATAATGCCCGAATATTCCTCCAGGAATTACTTCTTTTGCTCTATTAAGGAGTAGATCTGACTCAGATTGAATTAAAAAATCTTTATCCTTTGGATTATGCATAAATTCATTGTAAATGATTTTTGTTTGGTGGGTAATTTTCTAATCTGTGGCGGAGAGGGAGGGATTCGAACCCTCGATGCGGGATTACCACATACTCCCTTAGCAGGGGAGCGCTTTCAACCACTCAGCCACCTCTCCTTAGATGCAATTCTAGTTTTTTTAAACAGCTTGTCTAATGATATCAGAGGCTTTTTCAGCAATCATAATCGAAGGAGCGTTAGTATTACCTCCAATTAAAGTTGGCATAATGGATGCATCAACTACCCTCAAGTTATCAACTCCTCTGACTTTGAGATTGTCATCGACCACGGCAAGATCGTCGCTACCCATTTTACAAGTTCCTACTGGGTGATAAAGAGTTTCACCAGTATTCTTAATCCAGGCATCTAGTTCATCGTCGTTATCAACATTAACATCTAAACCAGGTTTTGATCGGTCTCCTCTATATTCATCAAAAGCTGCCTGCATGAAAACTCTTATAGTCTCTCTTGTTGCGTTTCTTGTATCGATTAGGTCTTGTTCTTCAGAAAGATAATTAGGAAACATCAAAGGAGCATCATCTGGATTTGAGCTTTTTAGTTCTAAGTGACCCCTACTTTGCGGCCTCAAAATGCAAATAACTCCACTGAATCCATGATTCAAATCCATACCATCTCTTCCATGTAAATCGGTGGATTGTAAAGAAGCGTAATGTATTTGAGTGTCTGGAATATCTTTTTCAGAACTTGATTTAAAAAATGCTCCCGCACTGGTGGGAGGAAAAGCAGCGTCTCCTGTCCCGAAAAGTAAATACTGCAAACCAGACATCTGTGTTTTTATGAAACTTGCTGATCTGTGCAAAGTTATGGGTTGAGTACAATTAAAAGAATTAACCACTGCGTAATGATCTTGTAAGTTTTTCCCAACCCCCTTCAACTCATGCAAAACATTAATGCCATGCTTATTTAATTCTGAGGAATCACCGATGCCGCTATTCATCAATATTTGAGGTGAATTAATAGCTCCAGCAGATAAAATTATCTCAGCATTAGCTTTTACTGAAAAAGTCTTGCCTTTTTTAGAGTACTCGACTCCAACAGCTCTTTTTCCTTCAAATAAAATTTTATTTACTTGAACATTTGTCTCGGTTGCAAGATTTTTTCTCTTTAAGGCAGGATGCAAATATGCTCGTGCAGAACTCCATCTTCTTGGGCCTCTTTTAGTGTCTGCCATCGTATGCTCATATCTTGAAAATCCTTCCTGATTTTTTCCGTTGAAATCATTCGTTAAAGGAAATCCTGCTTGTTCGCCGGCTTCTATGAAGACATCTAATAACTTATCATGAGTACTCTCGGATTTTTTTACACTTAAAGGACCATCAAAACCATGATAATCGCTATCTCCCTCTCCATTGAATGATTCAGCTTTTTTAAAATAAGGCAGAACGTCTTCGTATGACCAACCTGTGTTGCCTTGTTGACGCCAAAGATCATAATCATATGCATGGCCTCTTATATAAACCATTGCATTTATTGATGAGGATCCACCCCAGCCTCTTCCTCTGGGCCAATAAAGTTTTCTATTATTTGTAATTTCTTCTGGTTCTGTTTCAAATCCATAATTGATAGCACTTTTAGTCGGCACGATTTGAGAATAGCCAGTGGGCATGTGAATAAAAAAATTAGTGTCTTTCCCACCAGCCTCTAAAATTAATACACTTTTCTTTCCGTCTTCGGATAACCGGTTTGCCATAACACAACCGGAGCTTCCAGCTCCTACAACAACATAGTCAAAAGTATTTTCCATAATAAATCTCCTCTAAAGTGAGATTATCAATATGAAATCTATTGTGCAATAAATTAATTCTTATCTAACTCAAATGCATCGTGAAGGGTTCTTACAGCAAGTTCCTTATACTTTTCTTCAAGAACAACTGAGATTTTGATCTCTGAGGTTGAAATCATTTCGATATTTATTGCCTCATCTGCCAAGGCTCCAAACATTTTACTTGCTACACCTGCGTGGGACTTCATTCCGTTTCCAACTACGGATACTTTGCAAATATCTAGATCAACTTCAATTTCACCGCTACCTAGCTCTTTGCGTAACTTATCTAAAATTTTTGAAGTTTCATCAGCAAAATCTTTATGCACTGTGAAAGTGAAGTCGGTTGTGTTATCAGATGCCACATTTTGGACAATTACATCTACCTCAATTCCAGCATCGCTTATGGGAGAAAGTATTTTTGCTGCAACTCCAGGAATGTCAGGAACTTTTCTGATGGTTATTTTTGCTTCATTTGAAGTAAACGCAATTCCTGATACTACAGCCTCTTCTAAATTATCGTTATTATTTATCAAAGTTCCTCCTTTTGACCCAAAACTTGATAAGACTCTCAAAGGTAATTTGTATTTACTTGCAAATTCCACAGACCTTATTTGTAAAACTTTAGCTCCTAAAGAAGAAAGTTCCAACATTTCTTCGTATGTTAAATGATCAAGTTTCCTGGCTTTATCGTAAATATTTGGATCGGTTGTAAATACCCCATCCACATCAGTATAAATCTGACACTCCTTAGCATTCAAAGAAACTGCAATCGCTACTGCAGAGGTGTCCGAACCGCCCCTTCCTAAGGTAGTAATGTTATTTTCATCATCAAACCCTTGAAATCCTGTGATTACAGGAACAATGTTTTTTTCTAATGCATTTTGAAGAATTTCCTCTGAGACTTTTCTAATTCTTGCTCTTCCAAAGGAGGAATCCGTTTTAAACCCCATCTGAAAAGCATTGTAAGATCTTGAGTTATAACCTTTCTTTTTAAGAGACATGGCAAGCAACGCTGCAGAAACTTGCTCTCCAGAAGAAACAACAGCATCAAATTCTCGAGGATCAGGTTTCTTTTGAATTTTCTTAGTGAGATCAATCAGTCTATTTGTTTCGCCTGCCATGGCTGAAACAACAACAGCGACATGATTACCTGATTCAATTTCCTGACCAACAATCTTGGCAACTGCTTCAATTCTTTTAGGGCTAGCAACAGATGTCCCTCCAAATTTTTGGACAATAATGTTACTCATGCCTTTTAAAGATTTTGAATATATTTTGTAGCTTCAGAAAAAACTTTTTCAAAGTTTTTAACTTGACTACCGCCTGCTTGTGCATGATCTGGTTTACCTCCGCCTTTCCCGCCTATCAATGAAGCGAGGGATTGTAACAAATCATTTGAACTGAAAACATCTTTTGGAATTGATTTTGAAGATGAAACCAATAAGCTTGATTTATCACCATCTTTCGAAGCAAGAACACAAATTAAGTTTTCATTTTTATTTTTTAGTTCATCTATGAAAGATCTTGCTGAACCTAAGTTAATTCCTTCAAGTTCCTTTAAGATAACTTTGTAAGAATTAATTTGAATAATATCCTGATCTAGGCTCTTTATTACTTCGCCTAATTCTTTTTGTTGTGATGATTTAATCGATTTTTCTAACTCACTGTTCTTTTCCATTAACTCTTTAATTTTTGAAATAAGACCCTCTTCATTTACGTTCAAAAGTCTCATTGCTTCTTGCCCAGAATTTTGAAATTTATTTGAGAAATCTTCTGCATCTTTTCCACTGCAAGCTTCAATTCTTCTGACGCCTGATGAAATACTTGATTCACCAGTTACTTTTACAAAACCAATATCCCCTGCTGAATCAACATGAATTCCACCACATAGTTCAACAGAAAAGTCTCCGCCTATAGAAAGTACGCGCACTTCATCTCCATATTTGTCTCCAAAAAAAGCCAGCGCTCCTTTATCTTGTGCCTTCTTAAAGCTCATAGTTTCTATTTTAGTAGAGATATTATTTCTAATTGTTTCATTAACTAAATTTTCAATTTGTTGTACTTCTTCAATTTTTAAGGCAGCATCGTGAGTAAAATCAAATCTAAAATATTTATCTGAAACTAAGGAGCCTTTTTGCTCGACATGTTCTCCCAATACATTTCTGAGTGCAGAATGAAGAAGATGAGTAGCTGAATGATTTCTAATAATTTTATTCCTTCTATCTACGTTAATAGAACTCTCGCATTGACTTCCAACTTTAAGGGTTCCTTTTTGCAAATTACCAATGTGAATAAATTGATCTCCTACCTTCTGAGTATCTTTTACTTCAAAAATGAAGTCTTCACCTGAAATAGAACCTTGATCGCCAACTTGACCTCCTGACTCAGCATAAAAAGGTGTTTTATTTAAGATTAATATTGCATCTGAATCGCCCTCTAATATTTCTTGCTCCTTTAGATTTACAAAAATCTTTAGCACTTTAGATTTACATTTGCTTTTGTCATATCCGATAAAGTTAGTTGGCTTATCTAAGGAAATTGATGATGGCATCAGAGAATCGAAATTAGATGAAGCTTTCGCAAGATCTCTCTGTTGTTCCATTAGTTCCTCATACTCCTTTATGTTTACTGCAATATTTTTTTCCCTTGCAAGATCTATGGTCATGTCTAGGGGAAATCCAAAAGTATCATAAAGTTTGAAAGCGAGTTCACCGGATACTTCCTTTACATCCTTCGGTGTCTCATCCTCAAAAATGCGCATACCATTTCTTAGAGTTAGGGAGAACTGTTGTTCTTCTTTTTCTATGGTTTTTTCTATAATTTTTTTATTTTTACTTAAAAGAGCGTGCTCTTTTCCCATTTGGGATACTAACTCCTTCACAAGACCTGAAAGAGGTTTTTCATAATCAGGATTCAACTTATGTGCGTGCCTCAAAGCTCTTCTTATGATTCTTCTAAGGACGTAACCCCTGCCTTCATTAGAAATGGAAAGGCCATCGGCTATCAAATAAGAACTAGATCTTAGATGATCTGCGATAACTCTCAGAGACGGATTTTCAAGATTTAGTGCGCCCAGGTTCGAAGCTATTTTTTTTATCAAATCTTTAAACAAATCAGTTTCATAGTTGTCGTTAATGCCTTGCAACACCGCCGTGATTCTTTCAAGGCCCATGCCGGTATCAACGGATGGTTTGGGCAAGGGAGAAAGTTCCCCATCAGGGCTCCTATTGAACTGCATAAAGACCAGATTGTATATTTCAACAAATCTGTCTCCAGTATCTACGCCTTCTGCCGGCGACTCTCCTGAAAATGCCTCACCATGATCAAAAAATATCTCACTGCAAGGTCCACAGGGTCCT
Organism: uncultured SAR86 cluster bacterium; assembly: GCA_902570035.1. Lineage (GTDB taxonomy): Bacteria > Pseudomonadota > Gammaproteobacteria > Magnimaribacterales > AG-339-G14 > CACNYO01. Next base: position 92,564 of record CACFWO010000006.1, read on the forward strand.
GTATCCCCCATTGACCAGAAATTATCGTCATCTAGTTTTGAAATTCGATCTGGTTGGATTCCGATTTCATTTAGCCAAATCTTTTCTGATTCTTGGTCTTCTATGTGAACAGTTATCCATAATTTATCAGGAGAAATTTTGTAAATTTCAGTTAATAGTTCCCAAGCATATTTAATAGCTTCTTTTTTGAAATAATCTCCAAAACTAAAGTTTCCTAACATTTCAAAAAAAGTATGGTGCCTTAAGGTATACCCAACATTTTCTAGATCGTTATGTTTACCACCGGCTCTAATGCATCTTTGAGCCGAAGTCGCAGTTAAGTAGTCTCTTTTTTCTGCGCCTAGAAAGACATCTTTAAACTGGTTCATTCCAGAGTTAGTGAATAACAAGGTTTGGTCATCTAACGGTAAAACGCTAGAGCTTTCGACTATTTGATGTCCTTTAGAAGAAAAAAAATCAATAAATTTTTTTCTAACTTCTGAAGAATGCATTTATGAGAAGACCTCCTCAAGAAAATCCATCAGCAACATCCAAGACCGTCTATCAGCCTCTTTTGAATAAACTGTTCCAAAATCTGGATTATTTGCTTCTGGATTTGTAAATGAATGCATAGAGTCGCCATATATATGCAGCTGCCAGTCAACATCTTTTTCACTCATCTCTTTATAAAAAGATTGCATTTGATCTTCTCCAACCATTGGATCCTTCATGCCATGCATAGCTAAAATTTTAGCTTTAATTGTTTCTTTGGTCGGCTCTTCAGGTCCAGCTAAGAATCCATGAAAACTTGCGCTTCCTCTCAAATCAACTCCAGTTCTGGCTAAATCAAGGGAAACTAATCCACCAAAACAATATCCAAAAACTGCAATTTTTGACTTATCTACACCTGGCAAGGAAGAAACTGTATCGTAGGCTGCCTTAACTCTTTTTGAAAGCTCTTTCCTATCATCCAAAAGTGGTTGCATGCGAGCAGCATTTTCTTCATTAGTTTCTCCAACAATACCATCACCATACATGTCGAGTGCAAATCCAAGATAGCCATTCTCTGCAAGTTTTTCTGCCTTTTCATCCACAAATTGATCTCTTCCAGACCAGGTATGAGCAATGATTATGGCTGGAAAATTATCTCCATCTGGAAAAGCTGCATATCCTAGAAAATCTTTTCCGTCTATATCGTAATTAATAATTTCAGTTTTCATCTTTTGACATCCCTTTTTTAAATCTTTTGTAATTTTCGACGTAGTGAACAGCTGACGCAAGCAAAAAATCTTTCATTTCAGGGCCTAAAGTTTTTACAACCTTTCCAGGAGAACCTAAGAACATAGAATTATCTGGGATCACAGTATTTTCGGTCACTAACGAGTTAGCTCCAATTAAGCAGTTTTCTCCAATCCTTGCACCGTTTAAGACCACTGCATTTATACCTATCAGTGAATTGTTTCCAATTTGGCAACCATGCAACATGACTTTATGTCCTACAGTAACATTATCCCCAATAATAGTTGGGCTGCCAGGATCTGCATGTATTACCGATAGATCTTGAACGTTTGAACCCCGACCTATGACTATGTCTTCAACATCACCTCTGACAACTGCGCCAAACCAAACTGATGCATCTTTTTTTAAGGTTACTCTTCCAACTACTGTTGCAGTCTCTGCAACATAAAAATCATCGCCATCTGTTGTGACTTTATGATCATCTAATTTATAAATCATTATTTCCTAGTTAAATCTATTTCAATATCAAGAAGCTTTAAAAACTCAACAGTCATATAAGCAGTGAGTCCCCACACCATTTTATTTTCAAATTCAAAAAAAGGAAAAAAAACTTTTTTATTATCCCAGTTTTCAGATTTTTGTTCTTTTTGCATATTATTTTTAATAAAATTTAAGGGCACACTGAAAACTTCCGCAATTTCTTTTCCATCAGCTATTAATGAGTTATTTTTGAGTATGCCAATATAAGGAGTTACGCTTAATCCAAACCTTGATTGTACAGAACTTATTTCTCCTAAAACTTCCACGTCTTTTAATTCCAGATTTACCTCTTCTTGCGCCTCCCTCAAAGCAGTATTTCTCAACGTTTCATCTTTTTCTTCTCTTTTCCCTCCGGGAAAAGCAACCTCACCGGCATGAGTGGGAAGATTATTAGATCTCAAACAGTAAATTAAATTGAGATCTTCACTCGTCTCATGAAGGAGAATTAATACTGCTGCTTGTGGTAATCCTACTATTGGACCTGAGGGCTTATATGAGCTTAAGTTTTCCTTAATTTTAGGTATCATACATATTGAGTATCTCATAAAAAATACCTTCAAAACTAAATAAACTTAAATTGAAATATTGTAGTGTCTGCGGTGGAAACGTCGTTTTAAAAATCCCGGAAGATGATAATAGGGAAAGATTTTGCTGCGATTCCTGTGGAGCTATCCATTATGAAAATCCAAAAGTGGTTGTTGGCACTCTTCCCTTTTTTGAAAATAAAGTACTCTTATGTAAAAGAGCAATTCAACCAAGATTGGGCTTATGGACTCTGCCTGCAGGTTTTTACGAGAATGGTGAAACTCTAATTCAGGGAGCTTTAAGAGAAACAAAAGAAGAAACCAATGCTGATGTTGAAGCAGGTGAACTGTATGGTATTTTCAATATTCCTCAGATCAATCAAGTTTATATGATATACCTTGCTGAAGTAGGACCGAATGATTTCAGCGTAACTTCAGAAAGCTCAGAGATTGGATTATTTGATGAGGATGAAATTCCGTGGGATGTTCTTGCATTCCCTTGGGTAAATTCGTCTTTAAAAAATTTTTTTGCCGACCTTAAGAGCGGTAATTTTGTTTTAAGAACTGAAGATATTATTAGACGTTAATTAATAGCCATCCTTGCATTTAAAAAAATCGTTTTCCAAGGACTAAATTCATCTTCAGAATCTGTCCAAGAGATCTGTCTATTTAGAAACGCTCTTTCAGGATGAGGCATCATTGCAGTTATCCTTCCATCTTTTGAAGTACAGCCAGCTATTGCATCCTTTGAACCATTTGGATTGAGCGGATAATTTTGAGTAGGACTACTTTCATCATCGCAATATTTTATAACTGCAAGCTTCTCTTCAGAAAATTTATCGAATGATTTATTGGATTCAAACTTTGCTCTCCCCTCTCCATGGGCAACAGGCACAATCAGTCTTGAGCCAGCCATGCCATCAAAAAAAACAGATGATGATTTTTGAACATTCACCTGAGTTAATCTTGCTTCAAATTGATCAGAATAATTTTTTATAAAATTTGGCCAGTTTTCTGCTCCGGGGATTATTTTTTTTAAGCTTGATAGTATTTGGCATCCATTACAGACTCCCAAAACTATCTTATTTTTATCAGAAAAGAATTCAGAAAATTCATCGTATAAAAAAGAATTAAATAGAATTGAGTTTGCCCAACCCTTTCCTGCTCCGAGGACATCTCCGTAGGAAAATCCTCCTGGAAAAACAATCCCTGAAAAATCTTTCAGGTTTTTTTCTTTCGTTATCAAATCAGACATGTGAACGTCGTAAGGATCAAAATAAGCTTGATGAAATGCTGCAGCCATCTCAGTTTGCCCATTTATGCCTTGCTCTCTTAAAATTGCAATTTTCGGTCTGGATGAATATGAATCAGAGGATTGTCGAAATTTGATATCTTGACTTAGTTTCCTCTTTTTTGGGTTTAGAACTGATCGAAGTTCTTCTTCCGCAACTTTAGGATTATCTCTTTCTTTTTGTATTTTGTGAGATACCTTCCACCAATTTTTCATCATTTCTTTATAAGAAAACTCTAATCTCTCTGTTTCAGTGGAAAAAATTAAATTATTCTCTTTAATAGGATTGCCTAGTTCAATGACACTAGCGCCATAAGAAGGATCTTTTAGAGTTTGTTTTATTTCTTTAGCAGTATTTTTTTCAACTTGTATTACAAGGCCTAGTTCTTCATTAAATAAAAAACTAGCAACCTTCTTTTTATCCAACAATCCAATATTTATTTCTGCTCCCATTTCGCTACACAAAACCATTTCTGAAAGACAGGCTGCTAAACCGCCATCGGATCTATCGTGTAAGGCAAAAATTTGACCTTTCTGAACCAGAGAAGTTATGTAATTGAAAAATAGAGGTAAAGTTATAATCTGCTCAACATCTGGAGTTCTTCCTAGATCCTTTTGCAATACTTCTTCAAGAATTGATCCTCCTAATCGAGACTTCTTATTACTTAAATCCAAAAGAAGTAACTCAGTATCATTTATATTTTTAATTTCAGGCGTAATAGCTTTTGTAACATCTTTTATTTTGCAGAAAGAAGAAGCTATTAAGCTGAGGGGCGATACCACGATATCTTTTTCATTGTTCCATCTTGTCTCCATAGACATTGAATCCTTTCCTACAGGAATTGTTATTTTCCAAATTTGGCAAATATCCTCAGATAAAGATTTAACTGAATTAAATAAATCACTATTGGATTCATTTTTGTTTGGGTTAGCCATCCAGTTTGCTGAGATTTTCACGTCAGATAATTTGTTAACTCCGCTAGATAAGATATTTAAGATTGATTCTGATAAAGCCATTCTTACTGAAGCTTCTGCATTTTTTGCTGCAATTGGAGATTTCTCTCCCATTGCCATAGCCTCTCCTCCTAAGCCTTCGAAAGAAGAGAGTGTTACAGCGTTATCTGCGACTGGCATTTGGTATTTTCCAACAAATTGATCTCTGTAAGTAAGTCCACCTACGTTCCTGTCAGCAATGGAAATTAAAAAATTTTTAGAGCCTACAGTTGGATGACTCAGAATACTTAACCACGTTTTTTTGATATGAATGTCTGGGAGATTGTCTTGTATCTGATTGTCAGGCACTGTAGAAAATTCCCTTTTTAAATTTTCATTTGCTCCAAATAAGAGTTTCATCGGCAAATCAATTGGCTGAATATCTTCATCAGATGAGTTAAGAGTTAAATTTTGTTCCTCAGTCAGTTGACCTACTACTGCAAAAGGACATTTTTCTCTGAAGCATATATCTTTAAATGCTTGAAGATCACTTTCCTCAATGAGAATTACATATCTTTCTTGCGATTCATTACACCAAATCTCCAATGGAGATAGAGATTCATCAGCTACTGGAATCTGAGATAAATCAATTTTTGCTCCATAACCAGCATCGTTGGCTATTTCTGGTATTGCATTTGATAGACCACCCGCCCCAACATCGTGAATGAAAGATATAGGATTTTTCTCAGCCATTGCCCAGCAGGCATCGATAACTTCTTGGCATCGTCTTTGTATTTCAGGATTGCCTCTCTGTACAGATGCAAAATCAAGCTCATCATCAGATTGTCCAGATGCAAGAGAAGATGCGGACCCACCTCCTAAGCCAATTAAATAACTTGGGCCTCCAAGGACGATAACTTTCGAGTTAACCGAAACATTCTTTTTAAATGAATGCATAGGTCTTATGTTGCCTAGACCGCCAGCAATCATAATAGGCTTATGAAATCCATAGTGAGTATTCTTAGTTTTTTTTTCGAATGACCTAAAGTATCCAACGATATTGGGTCTTCCAAACTCATTGTTATAAGAAGCAGCGCCAATCGGGGCTTCTATCATTATCTGTTTTGGAGAAGCGATCCTTTTTGGAGACTTACCTTCAAATTCCCAAGGCTCAGCTTCATCAAGCCTGAGGTAAGAGACAGAATACCCAGTTAAACCCGCCTTGGGTTTAGCTCCTCTGCCTGTTGCTCCCTCATCTCTAATTTCCCCACCAGATCCAGTTGCTGCACCTGGAAAAGGAGATATTCCTGTAGGGTGATTATGTGTTTCTACTTTTATACAAAAATTTACTTGCTCATCAATAAATGAGTATTTTTTTGATTTCTGGTCTGCAAAAAACCTTTTTTTGCCTATCCCTTCTATAACTGCAGCATTATCTTTATATGCAGAAATTACTCCGTCTGAATAATTAGAAAAAGTGTCCTTAATAAAGCTAAATAAGGAAGCATTTTCCGATTCACCGTCAATTACCCACTTTGAATTAAAAATTTTATGTCTGCAATGTTCCGAGTTAATTTGCGAAAACATCATTAACTCACAATCAGTTGGTCTTCTTCCAAGATCCTCATAGTTTTGTTTTAAATATTCAATCTCAAAATCATTTAGTGCCAAACCAAGTTTGGCATTAATTTCATTGATATTTTGTTTAAGATCTATTTCTTTAAGAAGCTTTTTCTTATTTTTATAGAATAAATTACTTAAATTTTCTTTTTTGATGTGTTCTTCTGTTAAAGGGTCAAATAGTTCTGAATCATTCAGTTCGCAAATGCTTTCAGTTCTGTAAAGTCTTAATTTTTCAATATTGAATAGATCTTCAACTCCACAACTAATAAAAATATCTTTTGATTTGGATGCCCATGGAGATTCTGTACCTCTTCTAGGACATATAATAATTGAATTCTGATCAATGTCCTTTACTTCCCTAGCATCCAATAATTTCAAAATTTTTGTCTTGTTGGATTGATAGGATTTTTGTGTGATTTCTAGGACATAAAGATCAGCGATAGATTTTATTTTGAGAGAATAATTAGTTTTCAGAAACTTTATTATTTTCTTTGTTTTAAAAGAAGAAAAAGTGCTTTTTCCTAATAATAATACTTGATGCTTAGTATTTTCTTTTGAAGGCATTGGAGTTTGCAAAGCTTATTATAACTTTTTTTAAAAGCAATTATTAAGCGGCAATTAATTTTTCTTTCAATACAGATATCTGATCTCTAATATTTGCAGCTTCTTCAAACTCAAGCTTGTTTGCGTGTTCTAACATTAAAGATTCTAGTTCATCAATTCTTCTAGCTAGCTCCTTAGGAGAGGAATAGTCTTCTTCAATTAATTCTTGCGCTTCTTCAATGAATTTTTTACCTGGAATATTTCTTGCTCCCTCCATAATATCACTCACACTTTTAAGGATGCTTTCTGGCTTGATATTATTTTCTTTATTATATTTTTCTTGCAGGCTTCGTCTGTATTCTGTTTCTTTTATTGTTCTCTCTATTGAGCCAGTCATTTGATCTGCATATAAAATTGCATGCCCACTTTTATGTCTAGCTGCTCTTCCTATAGTCTGAATTAACGAAGTTTCAGATCTTAAAAAGCCTTCTTTATCAGCATCCAAAACAGCTACTAAAGATACCTCCGGAAGATCAAGACCCTCTCTTAACAAATTTATACCAACCAGAACATCAAACTTTCCAAGTCTGAGATCTCGTAGTATCTCGACCCTTTCGACGGTATCAATATCAGAATGCAAATATCGAACATCTATGTCTTGTTCATACAAGTAACTGCTTAAATCCTCTGCCATTCTCTTCGTTAAAACAGTCACTAAAACTCTTTCCTTCTTCTTAATTCTCTTGTGAATTTGGTCAAGCAGATCATCTACTTGGTTTTCCGCAGGTTTGATTTCTATCGTTGGATCAAGCAATCCTGTTGGCCTTACAATCAGATCAACTGTTTGTCCTGAATTATCATTTTCATAATTTCCAGGCGTAGCTGAAACAAATACTCTTTGACCGGATAAACTCTCCCACTCATCGAATCTTAACGGACGGTTATCTAAAGCACTTGGAAGTCTGAAACCATACTCAACTAATGTTTCTTTTCTTGATCTATCTCCTCTATACATTCCCGTTAGTTGAGGCAAAGTAACGTGAGATTCATCAACAAATACCAGTGCATCCTCTGGCAAATATTCGTAAAGCGTGGGAGGAGCCTCACCTTCCTCTCTTCCAGAAAGGTATCTGGAGTAATTTTCAATACCGCTGCAAAAACCTAATTCCCTCATCATCTCCAAGTCATATTTTGTTCTTTGCTCAATTCTTTGGGCTTCTACAAGTTTATTGTTAGCTTCAAGATAACTGACCCTTTCTTTCATTTCACTTTTTATCTTATTAATGGCATTCGCAATAACTTCTTTTGATGTTACGTAATGAGTTTTTGGGAAAATTGTTACTCTTGGCACTTCCCTAAAAATTTCCCCCGTAAGAGGATCAAAAAACTTTATAGCTTCGATTTCACTATCAAAAAGTTCAATTCTCACGGCTTCCTTATCTGAATCTGCTGGAAAAATATCAATTACGTCGCCTCTGACTCTAAAAGTAGCTCTTTTGAAATCTACTTCATTTCTGGAATATTGAAGCTCAGCAAGTCTTCTAAGAATAATCCTTTGGTCTATTTCGTCCCCTACATCTAAATGAAGAACCATTTGCAAATATGATTTTGGATCACCCAATCCATAGATAGCTGAGACAGTGGCGACAATCACAACATCCCGTCTCTCCATTACAGCTTTTGTTGCTGAAAGTCGCATTTGTTCAATGTGTTCATTTATAGAGGCATCCTTTTCTATAAAGGTATCAGACACTGGGACGTAAGCTTCAGGCTGATAATAATCGTAGTAAGAGACAAAATATTCAACTGCATTGTTTGGAAAAAATTCTTTAAACTCGCCATAAAGCTGAGCAGCTAAAGTTTTATTATGAGCCATGACGATGGCCGGTCTTTGAAGATTTTGAATAACGTTCGCCATAGCGAATGTTTTTCCTGAGCCAGTTACTCCCTTTAGTGTTTGATTTAATAGACCCGAGTTAATTCCTTCAACCACTTTTTGAATAGCAACTGGTTGATCTCCAGAAGGCTTAAATGCTGAAACTATTTCAAATGGTTTACTCATGTTAGATGTTTTTGCTTATAATACCCTCTTTTCCGCGATAGCTCAGTTGGTAGAGCAAGTGACTGTTAATCACTGGGTCGCAGGTTCGAGCCCTGCTCGCGGAGCCAGAATTATATGCCATTATACGATCCTAGATCTGACAAACCTTATAAATTAAGTCGTAGCAGAATTGAGAACTTTTCAAAATGTAAAAGATGTTTTTACTTAGAAGAAAAATTAGGAGTAAAAAAGCCAGATTCTTTTCCATTCAATTTAAATAATGCAGTTGATCAACTCTTGAAAGATGAATTTGATTCTTACAGAGGTACAGAAAACAATCATCCATATCTCATTGAATCTTCTATAGATGCTAAACCTTACGATCATCCTGATATTGAAATTTGGAGAACAAGAAATCTAGGGATTGGCATCGAATTAAAAGAGCTCAATCTATATATTTATGGGCTCGTTGATGACGTTTGGATTAATACTAAAAATGACAAATTGATAATTGCTGACTATAAAGCGACTTCAAAAAAAGGGGATGTAACCATAGACGCTCCCTGGCAAATTTCATACAAAAGACAAATTGAAATTTATCAGTGGCTATTCAGGCAAAATGGCTTTGATGTGGACGATATGTCATATTTTGTTTACTGCAATGGTATAAAAGATTCAAAAGTTTTTGATAATTGCTTAAATTTTGAAGTTAAAATTTTGCCATACAAAGCTAATGATTCGTGGGTAACTCCTGCTTTGAAGGAAATAAAAAATTGCTTGAATAGCGACGAACTCCCAGAAGAGTCAGACAGATGTGACTATTGCGCTTATAACAGAAAAATTAAATTATTTGGTTAATGTCAATATTAATATCATTTATCTTGCTTTCTATTGGACTAGTAGGTCTCATTTGGGGTGCTGACAAATTCATATCATATTCTTCGATATTGGCCAGAAAAATTGGCATTAGTGATTTAATTATTGGTTTAACTTTAATTGCTCTTGGGACGTCAGCACCTGAAATATTTGTAAGCATTTCATCTGTCCTTAACGATACTCCTGAGATAGCATTAGGAAATTCAATTGGATCAAATATCAGCAATATAGGTCTTATATTTGGATTGAGTTGTTTTGCTTTAGCCTCTAAAGCGATACCTCTTGATTTAAGAAATATTTTTCTATTCATTTTATGCACCCTCATTGCAGGTTATTGTCTTTTTGACTTAAGGCTGAGCATAGGGGATGGAATTTTATGTATTTGCCTAATAATTTTATTCGTATTGAATTTATTAAGATCTGAAGAGGCTGATATTGAGGTCAGTAATCAAGATTCAGGGTTCATGAAAGTAATTTTCTTTACCATTTTAAGCCTTTTGGTGCTCATAATTGGTTCGGAACTCACTGTCACTGGAGCTAAATCGATAGCAATTTATTTTGGATTATCTGAGGTAATAATTGGACTAAGCATCATAGCTGTGGGCACAAGTCTCCCTGAACTTGCGGCAACCGTTGCTGCCATAAGACAAGATAAATCTTTGATAGTCATAGGAAATGTTCTTGGATCTAATTTTTTAAATATCGTGGTTGTGTTTCCAATCATTGCATTTGGCAGCAATGAAGTATTTGATGGTGTAATTTTCACGAGGGATTTTTTGATTATGAGCATTTTTAGCGCGTTGTTTATTCTTGCACTTGTGGTTGGTAGACAAAAAGATGGTCTTTCCAGAATTCTTTTTTACGGCTTTGGATTAATTTTTATTTTAGGGTATTTAATTTATTTGCTTAATTTATTCATCTAAAGTCACCCTTTTCCATATAGTTTTTTCTCCAATATCTTCAAGATTAATACCCTTAGCTTTTAAATCATCTCTAATCTTATCTGACCTAATAAAGTCTTTTTGATTTCTTGCAAGATTTCTTTCAGTTATTAGATCTTCTATTTCTTCCTCCGTTATAAGTACTTCAGATGAAATAAATTTAAAATATTCGTCTGGTTTAGATTGAAATAATCCCATTACACTCCCAGACGAAATAAGAAGATCAGCTATAGATTTAGATTCGTTTTTATTATTAAGAAATGACTTATTTAATTTATCTAATATCTTATGCAGAAAAGAGATCAATTTAGGAGAGTTGAAATCATCTTTCAAACTTTCAATAACTCCCCCATCGAAAGGAATATTTTTAGTGTCAGATAAATCTACTTTTCTCAAGGCATCATAAAATTTATCGAGTGTTTTTTTACTTTCATCAAGGCCATGAAAAGAAAAATTCAAAGGATTCCTGTAGTGAGTAGAAAAAAGAAAAAATCTAATCACCTCTGGGTGATATTTTTTCAAGATGTTTTTGATTGTAACGAAATTTCCTAGAGACTTTGACATCTTCTCTTCCTCTATAGTTAAAGGTCCAGTGTGCAACCAAAAGTTAGCAAATAATCCATCATGGTTACATTTAGATTGAGCATTTTCGTTTTCATGATGAGGAAATTTAAGGTCTAAACCTCCTCCGTGAATATCAAAATTTTTTCCCAAATAATCTCTACTCATAGCCGAACACTCAATATGCCAGCCAGGCCTTCCTTTTCCCCAAGGTGAGTTCCAAGAAGCTTCATCAGAAGAGATTTTCCAAAGCGCAAAGTCAGCTGGATTTTTTTTAGAATCATCTATATCAATTCTTGATCCAGAAACCATATCTTCAAGATTTCTATTCGATAACTCTCCATAATTTTCAAAAGACTCTACATCAAAAAAAACATCTCCGTGTTTGGTTGTATAAGCAAAATTCTTGGAGATTAAATCATCTATGAAGGAAATTATGGAATCCATGTGTTCAGTAACTTTTGGCTCAACGTCTGGTGACAGCATAGACATAGAGAAAAAATCATCATGCATTTCCTGAATATACTTTTCTGAAATAGCTGAGGCAGAGGTATTTTCAGATTTTGCTTTAGCAATTATTTTGTCATCTACATCAGTAATATTTCTTACATAAAGGACATCATAGTTCATAGCCTTAAAGGACTTAACTATAAAATCAAAGGATAAAAAAGTTCTCAGATGTCCGATGTGGCAAGAGTCATAAACTGTCATTCCACAAACATAAAGTGATACTTTTCCTTCTTTTAATGGATTAAAACTTATCTTTTTAGAACTTTTTGAATCAAATATCTTCATTTCAGAGAAGATCAATTATAGATTAGAATGATATCTAAAGAGGAAATTATGAATAATATTATTGTAGTTCTAGTCACGACAATGGGGACTTTGGAAATTGAACTTTACGAAGATGATGCGCCAATAACGGTTAAGAATTTTGTGTCTTACGTTGAAAGCGGTTTTTTTGAGGAAACAATCTTTCATAGAATAATTCCAGGTTTTGTTGTCCAAGGAGGCGGTCATATTTCTGGAATGGAACAAAAAGAAACTCAAGAACCAATACAAAATGAAGCCAATAATGGTTTAAAAAATGACAGGTATACGTTATCAATGGCCCGAACCAATGATCCTCACTCAGCAACTTCACAGTTTTTCATTAATCTTCAAGATAATATTAGTCTAGATTTTTCCTCTGAAACTCCAATGGGATGGGGATACGCTGTCTTTGGAAAAGTCGTAAAGGGTCAAGAAGTTGTCGATGAAATGGCAACAGTGCAAACAGGAAGCTTTGGACCTTATCAGGACGTGCCAAGAGAAGATATAAAAATTCTGAGTGCATCTCTAAAACAATAACTCATTCATGAGTGCGGTTCTAATATCTGATTTACATTTACATGAGTCAGACCCTGCTTTGTATGACAAATTTGAGAGGTTTTTATCTTCAAAAGTTAATGGATTTGATAATTTATTTATCTTGGGTGATTTGTTCGAAACTTGGATTGGTGATGATAATGAATCCGAGTTTAATAAAAATGTCATTGAAATTTTAAAAAAAGTATCGACTGATGGAATAAAAGTTTTTCTAATGCACGGTAATAGAGACTTTTTAATTGGAGAAAATTTTTGCTCATCTATAAAAGCGAAACTTCTTTCTGATTATCATATTTATGAAGATGGAGCTTCTAAGATACTCCTTCTTCATGGAGATACCCTTTGCACAGATGATGTTAGATATCAGGAATTTAGAAAACTTGTTAGGGATAAGAGTTGGCGAGATGACTTTTTATCAAAATCTTTACAAGAAAGATTTGATATAGCATCTGGTTTAAGAGAAATGAGCAACGAAGAGACTGGTAATAAAAAAAATGAAATTATGGATGTTAATCAAGAATCTGTCTCAAAAATTAGTAGTGAATTTAGTATAAACAAAATGATTCATGGACATACTCATAGACCCTTCATTCATAAAGATGAAAACCTTGTAAGAGTGGTCTTAAGTGATTGGGAAAATGAGGTTAACTATGCAACAGTAATTGATGGAGAGATTTCTTTAGAAACTTTTTAAGCTTTTTTTTGCTCGAGAGGATCTTTAAAGTACTTTGAATAATGAGCATCGGACAAAGATAAAAGTTCTTCTTCTAAGTCTCTCTTAAGTACTTCTAGGTTCATGCTTTTATCATGAAAAGTTATTCCAAAATCACTCAGATCTTCAAAACTTTCACTCACAAGTTTAATTAAATCGAAAATTTGGCAAAACTCATTAAGATCTGTTTTTATTTTTAAATCTAATTCGGCGATTTTTGTAGATAGTTTTTTTGAGTTTATTTTTTTTATTTTTGAATAAATAATTTGAGTTTTTAAAGATTCCAATCTCGTCCAAATTGCATCTTTTTCATCTTCGTCGTATTTATTCCAATTGATTACCTCGAAGTAAAACCTTTTACACCCCCTACAAACTTCGTCTCCATATGTCGTAGAACATATTCCAACGCATGGGGTTCTAGTCTTCTTCTGCATAAAGGGTATACTAGCAACTTTTTTAGGGGTTTATGTTAGAAGCATACAAAAAAATTGAAAAAGAAAGAGCCGAACTTGGCATTCCGCCAGAACCGCTCGATGCTGAACAAACTGCTGATCTTGTTGAGCTAATCAAAGAGAACTCTGATGACGGAGAATTATTACTAGATCTATTAATCAATAGAGTTCCTGCTGGAGTAGACGATGCTGCCTACGTAAAAGCAGCATTTCTTAATGATATCGCCACAAAAAAGATCACATGTGATTTGATTGATCCCACAAAAGCTACTTTTTACCTAGGAACTATGCTCGGTGGTTACAATGTTGAACCTCTTATTAATCTTCTCGATGATGACGAATGTGGAGACGAGGCTGTTAAAGCACTTTCACAGACTTTATTGGTTTTCGATGCATTCAATGACGTAGCAGAAAAATCAAAAGATTCTTCGAGTGCAGCAAAAGTTTTAAAATCTTGGGCAGAAGCAGAGTGGTTTACATCCAAACCCGAAGTACCCCAATCAATAACTACGACTGTTTTTAAAGTTCCTGGCGAAACAAACACTGACGATCTTTCTCCTGCACCGGATGCTTGGTCAAGACCAGATATTCCATTGCATGCTTTGACGATGTACAAAATGCCAAGACAAGGTTTGTCTAACGATCCTCTTGGAGAAATAAAAAAATTAAAAGAAAAAGGTCATCCGGTTTGTCTGGTAGGTGATGTCGTTGGTACTGGATCTTCTAGAAAATCGGCAACAAATTCAGTCTTATGGCATATGGGAGATGATATTCCTTTCATCCCAAATAAAAGAACAGGGGGCATATGCATAGGAACCAAAATAGCTCCTATTTTCTTTAATACAATGGAAGATGCCGGCACTCTTGTTTTCGAAGCAGATGTTGAAAAAATGAAAACTGGTGATGTGATAACAATATTTCCTCACGAAGGAAAAATTGAAAATGCGAGCTCAGAAAACATATCGTCTTTTGAACTTAAGTCAGAAACTTTTCTAGATGAAGTAAGAGCTGGCGGAAGAATACCGCTGATAATTGGTAGAAGCTTGACCGATAAAGCCAGAGACTTTTTGAACTTGCCAGCAACAGATGTATTTGTGAGACCGGGGAAAGCAGATGAATCAAACGACGGCTATACTCTTGCTCAAAAAATTGTTGGTAAAGCTTGTGGTGTTGAAGGCATCAGACCTGGCACCTATTGTGAACCAATTATGACTACAGTTGGTTCTCAAGATACCACTGGACCAATGACCAGAGATGAACTTAAGGAACTAGCTTGTTTGGGTTTCACATCTGATTTAGTTATGCAGTCTTTTTGTCATACCGCTGCATATCCTAAGCCTGTTGATATTGAAACACAGCACACTTTGCCAGAATTTATCAAAACGCGTGGTGGAGTTGCTTTGCAACCCGGAGACGGGATCATTCATTCTTGGTTAAATAGAATGTTACTTCCAGATACTGTCGGAACTGGGGGAGATTCCCATACTAGATTCCCAATAGGAATTAGTTTTCCAGCTGGATCTGGACTTGTAGCATTTGGGGCAGCTTTAGGCGTGATTCCTTTAGATATGCCTGAATCTGTCTTGGTAAGGTTTTCTGGAGAAATGCAGCCTGGAATAACCCTAAGAGACCTTGTTAACGCTATTCCTTATGCAGCTATTCAAGAGGGTCTTCTCACTGTTGAGAAAGAAGGAAAGAAAAATATTTTCTCTGGAAGATGTCTTGAAATTGAAGGATTACCAAATTTAAAAATTGAACAAGCTTTTGAGTTGTCCGATGCTTCTGCAGAAAGATCTGCATCTGGATGTACTGTTCTTTTAGATGAAGAACCAATTTTAGAGTATCTAAAATCAAATATAGTTCTTTTGAGGTGGCTGATCTCTGAGGGATATGGAGATGCAAGGACCTTGGAAAGAAGAGCTCAAAAAATGGAACAATGGATTCAAAATCCTGTCTTACTTAAACCGGATAAAAATGCCAAATATGCAGCCACAATTGAAATTGATCTAAATGAAATAAAAGAACCTCTTTTAGCTTGTCCAAATGATCCAGACGACATAAAAACACTTTCTGAAATTGGAGAAGATAAAATTGATGAGGTATTCATCGGTTCCTGCATGACAAATATTGGCCATTTTAGAGCTGCTGGAAAACTTTTAAAGGATACCTCTTCACTTCCAACAAAATTATGGATTTCTCCTCCCACCAGAATGGATAAGTTTCAACTTGAACAGGAAGGCTTCTATGATATTTTCAAAAAAGCTGGAGTAAGAACTGAAGTTCCTGGATGTTCTTTATGTATGGGCAATCAAGCAAGAGTTGAACCTAATTCAACCGTTGTATCAACCTCAACAAGGAACTTTCCAAACAGACTAGGTGATGGCGCTGATGTATATCTCGCTTCGGCGGAACTTGCAGCAATTTCATCTATTCTAGGAAAACTTCCTACCAATGATGAATATCAGAGTTTTATGTCTAAAATAAATACTATGTCAGCTGATATTTTTCGATACATGAATTTTAACGAGATCAAGAGCTATAAAGATGCAGCTGATAATGCAAAACTTCCAGCTGTAACTATTGAATCTAATTAGATTTTATTTGAATCAGATCTCAGGACTTCAAGATTTTTCAAGTAATCAGATGAAACTTGGTCATCTAAATATTCACCATCAAAGATAGAGGTTTCGAAATTTTCTATCTCTTTATTTCCTTCTTTAGCGCTACTTATAAGATCTTCTAAATTCTGGTAAACCAGCCAATCGGCTCCTATATATTCTGCAATTTGACCTTCATCTTTTTGATGAGCAATCAACTCGGCAGTTGCAGCCATATCAATTCCATAAACATTTTGAAATCTAATTGGCGGTGCTGCGGATGCAAAAAAAACTTTTTTTGCTCCAGCTTCTCTAGCCATTTCTACTATTTGCTTACTTGTAGTGCCCCTAACAATTGAATCATCTACAAGAAGAACATTTTTGCCTTCAAATTCCATAGTAATTGGATTAAGTTTTCTCTTAACAGACTTTCTTCGCATCTCTTGTTTGGGCATGATAAATGTCCTTCCAATATATCTATTCTTCACAAAACCCTCTCTGTAAGGTAAACCCAGTTTCTTTGCCACTTCGTTTGCTGATGTTGTGCTGCTTTCAGGGATTGGTATAACCACATCTATCTCGTGTTCAGGATACAGACCAAGTATTTTTTCGCCAAGGTAAGTGCCCATTCTTTGTCTAGCTTTGTGAACAGATACTTTATCAATGACTGAATCAGGTCTAGCTAAATAAACGTATTCAAAAATACACGGGTTATGCTTTGTTGCCTTTTGACTTTTACATCTGCTCATTTTTCCTTCTTTTGAAATAAAAATTGTTTCACCAGCCGCAATGTCATCAATGATTTTAAAATCAAGTGCGTCAATTGCTGCGCTTTCGGAGGCAATCATATACTCCGCTCCCATAAGATCCTCATCCCTCTTACCAATGATTAAAGGTCTTATTCCGTGAGGGTCCCTAACTGCTACTAATCCCACATTATTGATCATAATTATTATTGAGTATGCTCCAGATAATCTTGACTGCATCCTAGTAACAGCCTCGAAAATTTCTTCTTTAGAAGGTTGAACACCTCCAATCTGTTGCAGCTCATGAGCAAAAATATTAAGGATTACTTCTGAATCTGAATTTGTATTTAAGTGCCTTCTATCTGTCTCAGCAAGTTCCTCGCATAGAGAATCTGTATTCACTAAATTACCATTGTGCACAATACTTATGCCGTATGGTGAATTTACATACATAGGTTGAGCTAACTCCCTTGAAGCCCCTCCGGCAGTGGGGTATCTAACATGTGCAATACCAATTTTCCCGGTAAGTGACTGAATATGATGCTCTCTAAAAACCTCTCTAACTAGGCCAAGCTGTTTTCTTGAATTTAATCTATTTTCCTCTGAAGTAGCTATACCAGCTGCATCTTGCCCTCGATGCTGAATAACTGTGAGAGCCTCATAAAGATCTGAAGCAACCTCATTTTTTGAGACAATCCCTACTACACCGCACATTTTTTATTGAATCTTTTTGTTTATAGAATCTAGATTTTCTTGAAGTGGAAATTTTACCCCTTTAATTTTTTCAGGAACATCATATTCTTCAATTAATTTTGAAATTTCGATGATATGGTAAGAAAAATAACTCTCCTCCCACCATTCTTTATTTGCTAACTCTTCCTTTGAAATCAAAAAAATAAATACTAAAACAACTAAGGCTCTCAAAGCTCCGAAAACTGATCCTAAAAACCTATCAAAAAATGAAAGACCGATAAGCTTTATTCCTTTTGAAATAATATTTCCAATAAGTCTGAATATAATGAAAGTACAAATAAAAATAATGATTGAACTTAAAATTTCTTTAGTGAATTCATTAAGGTTATTTAAAGGCAATACCGAAGATAAATTTAGTCTAAAGAAATATGCAAGAAAAATTGAACCTACCCACTCAACTACAGAAAATATTTCTTTTATTAAACCTTTAAAAGTTCCTACAACAAGAGAAAAAATAAATATTCCTGCCAATAAGAAATCAATCCAATTTAAAGAAATATTTCCTTCAAGAATATCCATGATTGATTCTACATCATACTAAATTTGATTCTAGAAACTCTCCGACTAAATAGAATGATCCATAGATAATTATCGCATCGAATTCATTTTTATTTTTTATTTTCTTATAAGTAACTTCTAAACTTTCACCGTGAGAACCGATACTTTCATTATTTACTGAAGTAAAGAATTGCTCTGGATTCATTAATCTTCTTTCTTTACATCTAGGAAAATGCCAACAGTCAATCATTTCCTTAAGAGGAGAAATAAGATCATAACTATTCTTTGAAGATGCAAAAATTGCAGCAGTTTTTTTTCCTTCAATTTTTTTAAGAAGTTCTTTTTTTAATTTCTCTAATGCAGACAAGTTGTGGCAAACATCTAACAAGATATAAGGATCTTCTGAGATAACTTCACATCTTCCTTTAATAGAAAAAGAATCCAAAGCTTTTTGAATTTGATTTTCTGAAATCTTGAATCCTAAACTTAAGAATGATCTTATAGCGACCGCTATAGATGATGAATCTATGTTTTGTTTATCTTCAAGTTTGAATTGATTCTTCTTATCAAGATATAAAATGCTTTCTTTGTTTTTCTTTACTTCGAAATCTTTTTTTAAAAAAGATGAGTTAGCATTTTTAATTTTGATTTCATTTTTTAAAGAATTCGGTACATGGGAATGGCCAAAAATAAAATCTTTATTTTCTTTAATGATTCCAGCTTTTTCTTTTGCAATATTTTCTATTCCTTTTCCTAAAATTTCTTCATGATCAAGTTGAACGTTTGTAATGATAGATAGATCTGCATTTAAAATATTTGTGGGATCTAACCTTCCTCCAATGCCAATTTCTACAATCCAGAGATCAATATTCTCATCATTAAAAATTTTCATCATAGCTAAAGCTAGGTACTGGAAAAAATTAAGTGGGATATCTCCTTTGGCTTCTTTCACACTTTCAAGGGATTTCAAAAATAAGTTGTCCGATATTGGCTCACCATTTATTTTTATTCTTTCGTTAATTCGAATTAAATGAGGCGAGGAAAAAGTACCGACTTTTAAACCTTTCTGTAAACCTAATTGAGTTAATATTTCACCTGCGGTTCCTTTTCCATTTGTGCCAGATATAAGAATAATCTTACCTTTAGGTTGAATGTTGAGAAGATCATAAACCTTTTGAGGATTTCTAAGACCCTTTTCAGAGTTATCTTCAGAAAAGAGGAATTTGTTTATCCAAGCTTCAAGCTTCGTCAATCTTTGGAGATAATTTTGATACTAAATTATAAATTTTTTCTTTTAATTCGGATCTAGATACAATCATATCTATCATTCCATGCTTTAAAAGAAATTCACTTTTTTGAAAACCTTCAGGTAATTTCACCCTTACAGTTTGCTCAATGACTCTTGGTCCTGTAAACCCAACCTGAGCTTTCGGTTCAGCTATATTTACATCTCCTAACATGGCTAGACTCGCGGCAACGCCTCCATAAATTGGATCAGTTAGGACTGATATAAAAGGCATCTTTACCTGTTTGAGATCATTAAGAGCTGCTGCTGTTTTTGCCATTTGAAAAAGAGAAACAAGTGATTCTTGCATTCTTGCTCCTCCGCTTGTTGAGAAGCAAATAAAAGGTAGCTTCTTTTCTACTGCGTAATAGACTGCGTCAGTAAATTTTTGACCTACCACTGAACCCATCGAACCGCCCATGAATCTGAATTCAAATGCTGCGGCAACCATTTCTCTATCTTTGACTTTACCGTAGGCGGATATAATGGCTTCCTTCTCATTAATTTTATTTTTGGATTCTGAAATTCGGTCTTTGTACTTTTTAGTATCTTTGAAATCTAGCCAATCCTTTGTTTCAATGCCTTCTGAAATTTCTTGATACTCATTATTATCAAAAAAATAGCTCAATCTGTGTCTTGCACCTATTCTTATGTGATGATCACAGTTCGAACAAACGTAAAAATTTTCTTCTAAATCTGGCCCATAAATTATCTCATTACAATTTGGGCAACTTTGCCAAAGCCCTTGAGGAATTGGACTAGGTCTCTCTTCAGGATTTTGTCTGACAAAAGAAGGAAGAATTTTATCAAACCATTTTTTCATTTTTTTCTAACATCTCTTCTAAATTTTTTGAGAGACTTTTCTAAAAACTTCAGTGAATCATTCAATCTAAAATTATTTTGCTGAACAATATCAACTAATCTACTTCCAACAACTACGCCATCAGATATTTTTGACATTTTTTGAGCAATATCCCCTTCTTTTATTCCGAATCCTACCACAACCGGAATTTTTGTCTTTGATTTGATATATTTAACCTTATCCTGCACTTCTTTAAAATTTGAAAGTTTAGCGCCTGTTACTCCCCTAAAAGACACATAATAGAGAAATCCACTGGAAAATTTCACTATTTTTTCGATTGTTTTTTTGGGAGTTGTTGGAGAAATTAGCCTGATTAAATCCAAATCAATTCCTTTAAGTTGATTATAAAAAAATTCGCTTTCTTCATAAGGTAGATCCACAATGATCAATCCATCAACTCCTGCCTTTTTTATTTTTTTGAACAAG
>CACFWO010000007.1 GCA_902570035.1 uncultured SAR86 cluster bacterium
TTCCTTTGGTTGGCAATTGCTGGTACTGCCTTTTTTGTTATTCAAAGTCTTTCGGGTCCAGCAACTTCAGCTTCGATGAATTATTCTGAGTTTGTATCTCTTGTAAATTCAGATCAAGTTTCATCTGTAGAGTTCAAAGGTGATGGATATACACTTGAAGGTACGCTTCAAGATGGCTCTCAATTTAAAACAACACGTCCAGTCTATGTGCAAGACAATCAATTGATGGATGATCTTTTTGAACACAGAGTTCAAGTATTAGGAGAAGAACCGCAACAGGAAAGCATTTGGACTCAATTATTGGTTGCAAGTTTTCCAATTCTAATAATTATTGCAATTTTCATGTTTTTTATGAGGCAGATGCAAGGCGGAATGGGCGGTAGAGGCGGCCCTATGAGTTTTGGTCGTAGTAAAGCTAAACTTCTTGAAGGCGGCAAAGTTAAAACTTCATTTGTAGATGTAGCTGGCGTCGAAGAAGCTAAAGAAGAAGTGCAAGAATTAGTTGATTTCCTTAGAGATCCATCGAAATTTCAAAAATTAGGAGGAAAGATTCCTCGAGGAATTTTAATGGTTGGATCGCCAGGAACGGGAAAAACTTTATTAGCTCGTGCTATAGCAGGTGAAGCAAAAGTTCCTTTTTTCTCAATATCAGGTTCTGACTTTGTCGAAATGTTTGTTGGAGTTGGTGCTTCTAGAGTAAGAGATATGTTTGAACAAGCAAAAAGACAATCACCTTGCATTGTATTCATAGATGAAATTGATGCTGTTGGAAGGCATCGTGGTGCGGGTCTTGGAGGAGGACATGATGAAAGAGAACAAACTCTTAATCAATTGCTTGTGGAGATGGATGGATTTGAAGCCAATGAAGGAATTATTATCATTGCTGCAACAAATAGACCTGATGTACTTGATCCAGCACTTTTAAGACCCGGTAGATTTGATAGGCAGGTTGTCGTTCCTTTGCCAGATATCAAAGGTAGAGAGCAAATACTAAAAGTACATATAAGAAAAGTTCCAGTAGACAAAGATGTGGATGTATCCTTTATTGCAAGAGGTACACCAGGATTTTCAGGAGCTGATTTAGCAAACTTGGTCAACGAAGCAGCCTTATTTTCTGCTCGAGCAGGAAAAAAGAAAGTCACTATGGAAGAACTTGAATTGGCCAAAGACAAAGTCATGATGGGTGCGGAAAGAAAGTCCATGGTTATGAGCGAAGCTGATAAAATTAAGACGGCTTATCATGAATCCGGCCATGCAATAGTAGGAAAATTGCTTGAAGAGCATGATCCAGTTTACAAAGTATCCATAATTCCTCGTGGAAGAGCTTTAGGAGTGACCGTCTTTCTTCCTGAGGAGGATAAATACAGTAACAGCAAACAAGAAATTCTCGACAGAATTTGCGGGTTGTTTGGCGGAAGGATAGCAGAAGAGCTTATTTATGGGGATAAGGGTATTACAACAGGCGCATCCAATGACATTGAGAGGGCTACAGATTTAGCGAGAAACATGGTTACAAAATGGGGTTTATCAACCGCAATAGGGCCAATGAAATACGACGAAGAATCTGACGAACCTTTCCTTGGAAGATCTGCTAGTTCACAATCAAAAGGAATTTCTGATCAAACAGCAGAGAAGATAGATAAAGAGATCAAGAAAATCATTGATGATTGTTACAAAAGAGCAACCAAAATTCTTAAGGATAATATCGATAAACTTCATTTAATGTCTGAGTCCTTGGTCGAGCTGGAAACTCTTGATACAGCACAAATTGAAGATATTATGGCAGGGGCTAAACCTAGAAGAGAGTCAGATGATGATTCTGCTCCAAAGAATACTGGCAAAAAAAGCACCTCTATAGAAGAACCTGCAAATCAAACTTAATATGTCTCCTTTATCTGGGAGCCTCATAAGAGAGTCTCCTAGAATAATGGGTGTAATAAATCTAACTACTGACTCATTTTCAGATGGTGGCCATCTATTCTCTGGTAATAAAGTTGATTTATCAAAAGCTCTTAGAAAAGTTGAAAAACTTATAAATGAAGGCGCCGATATTCTAGATTTTGGAGCTGAGTCTACAAGGCCAGGCTACACTGAAATTCCTTCACAAGTCCAAATAGATAGAATGATCCCGATACTAGAACAGATTAAGGATGAAGATATTATGATCTCTGTTGATTCAAGGGATTATAAAGTTCTCTACGAAGCTTCTAAATTTGGAATGAAATTTATAAACGATATATCAAAGAACATATCTCAAAAGAAGTTAAAGTTAGCAAAAGAAAAAGAACTTTTCATTTGCACAACTCATCATGGAAATAAAACAAAAAAAACATCAAATATTCTTTTGGATGTGGATAACTTCTTTCAGGCTAAAGAAAAATCATATCTTTCGAAAGGCATAAATATTAAACAATGCTTTTTTGACCCCGGTTTTGGTTATGGAAAAACACCCCTAGAGAATATATTCATGATGACTAATATAAATTTTTTTAAAAAAGAAAATAGAAAAATACTTACTGGAACTTCAAGGAAGAAATCTTTTGCAGATTTCTTTAAAGATACCTCAAAAACTAAACTATCAGCTAGCTTACTGAGTGGTATAATTTGTGCTCTAGGCGGGAGCAATATAATAAGAAGTCACGAAGTTAAACACCTTCGAGAGGAATTAGAAAAATTAGGTATTTATGAGAGATAGAAAACTAATATTTTTTGGTACCGACGGTGTAAGAGGATCTATAGATAATGAAGTTAACCCAGAGTCAGTCCTCAAACTTGGCCATGCTGCAGGGAGACATTTCAAAAAAAGGGGAATTAAAACTTTAGTAATCGGAAAAGATACAAGGATTTCTGGATACATGCTGGAGTCTGCCCTTCAAGCTGGATTTATTTCATCTGGAGTGAATGTCAGATTAGTAGGCCCTATGCCAACGCCGGCAATTTCATATCTGGTATCTACTTTCAAAGGACATGCTGGAGTGGTAATAAGTGCTTCACATAATTCATTTGAAGACAATGGCATTAAATTTTTTGATGAAAATGGAGAAAAGTTATCTCTTGAGAATGAAAGAGAAATAGAAAAATTTGCTGAAGAAGCTTATGAATTTGTGCATCCTGAAAATCTTGGCAAGGCAGCAAGGATTAGTGATGCAAAAGGCAGATACATTGAATTTTGTAAGAATACCCTAAGTGAAGATATTTCATTTTCAGGTCTAAGTCTTGTTATTGACTCTGCTAATGGCGCTGCCTATGAAGTTGCACCCAAAGTTTTTAAAGAGTTAGGAGCCGAAGTTTATTCGATTGCTGATAGTCCGGATGGTTTAAACATTAACAAAGATTGTGGAAGTACCAATATAGATTTTTTAAAAGATGAAGTTTTAAACAAAAATGCAGATTTTGGCATTGCTCTTGATGGTGATGGAGATAGATTAATTATTATTGATTCAAACGGTCGAGAATTAGATGGAGACGATATTTTATATGTCATCGCAAAAAATAAATTTGAGTCAAAAATACATCTTGGCGTTAAAGGCGTAGTTGGTACTCTTATGACAAACAAAGGGTTAGAAAAAGCTTTTAACGATGAGGGTATTGAGTTGGTGAGATCGGATGTTGGAGATAAGTATGTTTTACAAAAGTTAAATGAACTTAATTGGACTCTTGGAGGAGAACAGTCTGGACATATTCTTTGCCTAGATAAGTCAAATACTGGAGATGGAATAATCGCTGCGATTCAGTTTCTTCAATCTATCTTAGTTTTAAATAAAACAATACCCGAATTACTTTCAGAGTTTAAAAAATATCCTCAAATTCTAACCAATGTAAAAGTTAAGGATGGAAATAAAGTTTTAAAAAATAAAAAATTACAGAAAGCTCAAAAAAAATCAGAAGAGTTATTAGAAACTTTTGACGGCAGAGTACTTATAAGAAAATCTGGTACAGAACAAAAGATTAGAATAATGGTTGAAAGTAATTCTCAAGATGCAACTTCAGAGCAATCAGTTTTATTAACTGAACTTGTAGAATCAATTTCATGAAGCATTTGATTGCAAATTGGAAAATGAATTTTATTAATTCAGTTGCATGGCTGAAAGATTTTGATTTAAATAATATCCCAAAAGAAATTCAGGTAGTAATTTGTCCCAATTACCTAGATATAGAAGATTTTTTTGAAATTTCATCGAAAACTCACGAAAAAATTTTTATCGGTGCTCAAAATTTGTCTGCAGAGATTCAAGGCGCATTTACTGGTCAAATATCTGGAAAAATGCTGAAAAATATTGGAGCTTCTTACTCGATAGTTGGCCATTCGGAGAGTAGGCTTCAAGGCGAGGACGATGAAACTATTCTGAGAAAAGTCCATACAGCTTTAGAGTGTGAGCTGATACCTATTTTGTGCATAGGTGAAAATCAGGAGGAATACTCCAAAGGTAGAACAGAAAATAAAATAAAACATCAATTAACTGAAAATTTATTTCCTCTTAAAAACTTATCAAAAAGTGTTTTGATTGCCTACGAACCCATTTACGCTATTGGTTCTGGAATAGCTGTCAAAAATGAGCATTTGGAAGAGGTTTCGCTTCTTGTAAATGATCTAGTTAGAGACAATTTAGGAATAGATTTCACAATGATTTATGGGGGCAGCGTAACTTCAGAGAGCGCTAAGAAACTTGCCAAAGTAAATGGAATCGATGGTTTTTTAGTAGGAAATGCTTCTCTTGACCCTAAAGAATTTGCTAATATCGCCCTGAGTTTAGAGTAATGATTCTTTTTTTGATTATATTCCAAGTGATTTCCGCCATATTATTGGTTGGAATAATTTTGTTACAGCACGGTAAAGGAGCCGATATTGGTTCTGCATTTGGCTCCGGTTCTTCAAATCCAATGCTTGGCCCAATCGATTCAACTAATTTGTTGACAAAAGTTACTTGGGTTTTAGTAGCTATATTCTTTGTTGTAACTATTTCTATATCAATAGTTCAAAAAAATGAAATAAATAATGAATTTGATTTTCTTATTGATCAAAATAATATTGAACAGATTGAAGAAGAAATCATTCAAGAATTACCAGAATAAGGGCCGAAGTGGTGGAACTGGTAGACACGCTATCTTGAGGGGGTAGTGGACAACTGTCCGTGGAGGTTCGAATCCTCTCTTCGGCACCAATTTACTTGAAAAACAAGCTTTAAAAACCTATACTCGCGCAGTTTAAGAATATTGCGGGGTGGAGCAGTCTGGTAGCTCGTCGGGCTCATAACCCGAAGGTCGTAGGTTCAAATCCTGCCCCCGCTACCATTTTTTGGGCCCTTTATGGGCTTCTTTTATATGTGGTTATGACAAGTACGATAGAAAAGTTAGAAACAAACATTACAAAAGATATTGAATCTTTTGGTCTTTCTCTGTGGGGAATTGAATTAACAGGGAATTCAAGATCAAAATTAATAAGGATTTTTATAGATAAAAAAAACGGCGTTGACATAGATGATTGTCAGAAGGTAAGCAATCAAGTGAATGAATTACTCACCAATATAGAGCTTGTATCATTTGATTACACATTAGAAGTATCCTCTCCAGGACTGGATAGAAAATTCTTTAAATTAGAGCAATTTCACGAATTTATTGGGCATGAAATCAAAGTTAAATTTTATGACGGAAACAAAAAGGTAACCAAAGTTGCTCTCTTACTGGATGCTAACGAGGAAGGAATTTTTTTAAAAGAGGAAAACGATCTCTTTATTAATTTTGACAAAATCATAGTTGCAAGACTTGAACCAATTTTCGAGGTATCAAATGAATAATGAAGAAATATTAATGGTTGCAGAATCAGTTTCGAATGAAAAAGATCTGCCAAAAGATACTATTTTTGAAGCAATTGAAATTGCTTTAGCTAGTGCTGCTAAGAAAAAATATTCTGATGAGGTAGATATTCGCGTGGATATAGATCATCAGACAGGAGATTATGAAACTTTCAGATGTTGGGAGGTAGTAGAGGTTGATGATTATGAAACACCTGAGATGCATATTCTTATCGATAGCGATCATGCGGAGGAAAAAAACCTTTCTCTTGGTGACTTAGTGAAGGAAAAAATTGAAAATGTTGAGTTTGGAAGAATTGCTGCCCAAATAGCCAAACAAGTCATTGTTCAAAAAGTAAGAGATGCTGAGAGACTTGAAACAATAAAAAAATTCAGATCCTCCTTAGGTCTTCTAGTTACAGGGACAGTAAAGAAAGTTACAAGAGAAACAATCATTGTTGATCTCGGTGAAGGAGCTGATGCCATTCTCCCTAGGTCAGATTTAATTCAAGGAGAGATATATCGCATCGGTGATAGGGTCAGGGCTATTCTTGAAGAAACTGTTCGCGAGAATAGAGGATCACAATTAACTTTATCTAGAGGGTCTAAAGAGATGTTAGTTGAATTATTTAAACTTGAGGTTCCTGAGATAGCTGAAGAAGTAGTTCAGATAAGAGCCGTGGCTAGAGAGCCTGGAGGAAGATCCAAAATCGCAGTCAAAACAAACGATACGAGAATTGATCCTGTTGGAGCATGTGTGGGAATGAGAGGAGCGAGAGTTCAAGCAGTTTCAAACGAATTAGGTAATGAGAGAATTGATATTATTGTCTGGGAAGACGATCCAGCAAAATTACTAATAAATACTTTGTCTCCAGCTGAAGTTACTTCAATAGTTTTAGACGAAGATGCAGATAAAATGGAAGTTCAGGTCAAAGATGAAAGCTTGGCTCAAGCAATAGGAAGAAATGGTCAAAATATAAGATTATCCTCGGAACTTATTGGATGGGATATCCAGATTCGTGGAGAGAATGAAGATAAAGAATCTTCTGGGTCTGATCAAGCTTCAAATATTCTTGAAAAATACTTAGATATTGATACTTCCACTTCAGAAATTTTAATTTCTAATGGTTTCGAATCAATTAATTCTATTGCAGAAGCTGAAATATCAAAACTTTGTGAAATAGAGGGGATTACAGAGGAAATTGCTGAAACGTTAATTGATAGAGCCTCTGATGCACTGATTGAAATTGCTCTTTCAGATATGGAAGAAGCATTTGACTTTAATTCTTTAGATGATGTCGATGAAGAAATTGCAAAAGTTCTTTCAGATAATTTATCTAGTAAAGATGAGTTAGCTGATCTATCTGTTGATGAATTAGTAGAAATGACCAAAATAGATGAAGAATTAGCTGCAAAAATTATTATGGATGCAAGATCTGATTGGTTTGAGGAATAAAAAATATGGATGTAAGTGATTTAGCAAAAGTCATAGGATACGAAGTAGATTCGTTGTTAGAAGCAATAAATCAAGCGGGCCTATCCCAATCATCTGCTGATGATAATATTTCTACAGAAGATAGAAAAAAAATTCTCGAACACATTAAGAGTACAAAGAAAGGATCTAAGAAAACTATTTCTATTGCTAAGAAAACAAAAACTGAGACTAAGAATGATGAAGGTCAAATCTCTATCACTAGGTTTAAATCTGAGAGTCAATCTGATAAAGAAAAAGGTTCATCAGGAGATTTATCTGGAGCAATTGATTTTGAGGCTGCAGAAAAGAGGAGAGTTCAGGCATCTAGTGATAAGAAAGCTCAAGACGAAGAAAGAGAAAAAAGAATAAAAGATTCTTCAACCAAGGTAATTAGGAAAACAAAACAAGAACAAGCAAAACAAAGCAAAGGTAGTTCTACAGCAAAAAAACCAACAAAAACTCAAAGAAAGGATCTCAAAAGTCCTTCTAAAGATTCGAAGCTGGATAAAAAAGAACAAGAAGGTGAAAAGTTTTTAGAATCCCAGCTTGCATCAGTCCAAAAATTTGAGAAGCCAACTGAATTTGTACAGAAAGAGATATCAATTCCTGAAACTATTTCTGTAGCTGAATTAGCCAAAGAACTTTCCGTGAAATCTTCTGACCTTATTAAAGCTCTTATGAATAATGGAATTATGGCTACGGTGAATCAGTCTCTTGATCAAGAAACTGCAGTTCTCATAACCACTGAACTGGGTCATGTAGGCAATCCGATTCAAGAAAATGAAGCTGAAGAAAAAATGCTTGAGGGATTTGCTCAAGAGGGAGAGCAAATTGCAAGAGATGCTATTATCTCAGTACTGGGACATGTTGATCATGGAAAAACTTCACTTCTTGATTACATAAGAAATTCCTCCGTTGCAGATAAAGAAGAGGGAGGCATCACTCAAAGCATAGGTGCTTATCAAGTATCAATTGAAGACAAGAATCTCACATTTATTGATACACCAGGACACGCTGCATTCTCAAAAATGAGAGCTAGAGGTGCAAATTCTACAGATATTGTTGTTCTTGTAGTTGCTGCTGATGATGGAGTTCAACCCCAAACAGTTGAAGCAATTAATCATGCTAAAGCAGCTGGTGTACAAATTGTGGTTGCAATAAATAAAATCGATAAACCAGAGGCTGATGTAGACAAAATAAAAGGGGATTTAGCCAAGGAAGAACTTGTTGCAGAAGATTGGGGCGGTGACATTCAAATGGTTCCCGTATCAGCTCAGTCTGGAGAAGGAATCCCTGAATTATTAGAAACAATTTTCTTAGTAGCAGAAATCATGGACTTGAAGGCATCTTTTGAAGGACCTGCAACTGGAGTAGTTTTAGAATCTGGAGTAAAGAGAGGAGAAGGTGCAGTTGCTACATTATTAATTCAACAAGGCAGCCTAAATACAGGTGACTTTATTCTTGTGGGAGATCAAACCAGAAAAATTAGGGCTCTAAAAGATTTTAATGATAAACCAATTAAAACTTCACAACCTTCCTCGCCAGTATCTATATCAGGTTTGGAATATCCTCCGTCAGCTGGGGATCAGTTTTATGTATTAAAAGATGAAAAAACAGCAAAAAATCTATCAGAAGAAAGAGCTACTAAAGAAAGAGAAAAAAGACTTTCAAGAATGGGCTCTCTAAATTCTGAAAATATATTTGCAAATGCTGATGGAACTAAACCTTCAATAAATCTCATTCTTAAATCAGACTCTAACGGAACATTGGAAGCTCTATCCGGTTCAGTTCTCAATATGAAGATTGATGAGGTTAATTTAAAAATTGTACTCGATGGAGTGGGCTCTATTACCGAAAATGATGTCAACTTAGCAATTGCATCGGAGGCAACTATTTTTGGCTACAATGTGAGAGCTGATACCACTGCACTCAACTTGGCAGAAAGCGAAGGAATAGAGATAAAGTATTTCGGCATAATTTACGATTTGTTGGACTCAATTAAAGCTTTGATAGAAGGATCTCTAGAGCCAGAGATAAAAGAAAGACAATTGGGTATCGCAGAAGTAAAAGAATTATTCAAATCTCCTAAATTTGGACTCATTGCAGGTTCAATGGTTACTGATGGAAGCATAATGGCAAATAAACTCGTAAGAGTTCTGAGAGATAATATTGTAATTCATGAAGGAAAATTAGACTCTTTAAGACGATTCAAAGATGAGGCTTCAGAAGTAAAAAGCGGTACTGAATGCGGTATAGGAATTACCAATTATACTGATGCAAAAGTTGGCGATGTCATTGAAGTATATGAAAGAGAAGAAATAGCTAGAAAACTTGAATCTTGACAAATAAATACTCATTTAAGAGGTCTGATAGGATCGCCGATCTTATATTCAGGGAAATTTCAAATCTAGTTCAAACGCAGGTAAAAGATCCCCGACTAGAGAATACTGTCATTACTAAAGTAGAGATGTCTGACAATATGAAGATAGCCAAAATCTTTTACAGAAATTTGATAACTTCTTCCGATCAAGCAGACTTAGAAAAAGGTTTTAAAAAGGCATCAGGCTTTTTAAGATCAAGTCTTGCAAGAAATTTATCTTTGAAAAGAGTTCCAAGTCTGATTTTTATTTATGATGAGCTAAACATTTATGATTAATGGTGTACTTCAAATTGATAAGCCAAAAGCTGAGTCGTCTGCTTCTTATATAAGAAGACTATCTATATTAGAACCGGAACTAAAAATTGGACATTGTGGAACTCTTGATCCAATGGCTACTGGAATATTGGTAGTTTGTCTTAATCAAATGACCAGATTTGCATCATATCTGAGCTCGTCTGAAAAAACTTATCAAGCATGCATATACTTTGGAAAAAAGACTAGCACTGGTGACTCTGAGGGAGAGGTAATTGATTCAAAAAAATTTTCATTTTTAGATTTCTCTTCAAAAGATATAGAAAATACAATTCAAAAATTCCTGGGCAAATCTAGACAAAAACCTCCAGCTTTCTCAGCCTTAAAACACAAAGGAAAATCTTTATATGAATACGCAAGAAAAGGCATAAAAATAGACAAAGATGAAAGAGAAATTTTTATATCATCAATAAAACTTTTATCCATAGTTGGAAATGAAGTTAATATTGAAGTCTCTTGTAGCTCTGGAACTTACGTAAGATCCTTAGCAGAAGATATCGGTGAACTATTTGATTGTCCTGCGTATTTGAAAGATCTTAGAAGAACCAGATCAGGGAATTTCTATGTGAAAAATGCAATCAAACTTCCTGAAGACACTTTACCTATTGATAAAATAATTTCACCAAATGATGCACTAAATTGCTTTAATGAGATACAATGCGCGCCAGATATAGTAGATAAATTAAGAAACGGCCAATTCGTCGAATCTAACTTGAAATACGATTCTTCGACTATTTTAAGGCTAAGGGATTCCAAAAGGGGATTCATTGGATTGGTAGAATATAACGAAGGTTTACTTAAACCAAAACGATTCCTAGAAAATTTTCTATCTTTATCTTAAAAACTAGGAGGACTCATTGAGTTTAACAACAGAACAGAAAAATGAAATTGTAAGTAAATTCGCCGTATCGGACGGAGATACTGGTTCACCTCAGGTTCAAATAGCTTTATTAACTGCGAATATTGAATCGTTACAAATGCATTTTAAAGATCATGCGAAGGATCATCACTCCCGTCAGGGACTTATAAGAATGGTGAATTCTAGGAGAAAATTATTAGATTATCTCAAAGGAAAAGATCCCGAGGCTTATTCTTCTGTTCTAGAAGCACTGAATCTAAGAAAGTAATTTAGATTCAGATTTATAAAGGAAATTAAATGTTTGAAGAGACTTATGCGTCAGTTACAACAAATGTAGCTGGTAGAGAAATAAAATTAGAAACAGGAAAAATAGCACGACAAGCCACAGCATCTATCATTGCTTCTTCTGGCGATAATCAAGTTCTAGTAACTGTCGTTGCTGGAAGAGAGCCAGAAGGCCAATCTTTTTTTCCACTAACAGTAAATTACACAGAAAAATATTATGCTGCAGGAAAGATTCCAGGCAGTTTTTTTCGTAGAGAGGGTAGACCAACTGAAAAAGAAACACTTGTCTCAAGACTTATTGATAGACCTTTAAGACCTTTATTTCCGAAAGGTTATTTTCAAGAAGTGCAAGTAATATGCACAGTTTTATCTGCTGATAAAAATGAAAGTCCGGAGATTATTTCTCTCATTGGAGCATCTGCAGCTTTAGCGATATCTGGCCTTCCTTTTGAGGGTCCAATTTCTGCTGCAAGAGTGGGATTTGTGGATGGATCATATGTGCTCAATCCTGATAATGAATCACTTGAAAAATCGATGTTGGATATGGTTGTTGCTGGAACGAAAGATGCTATTTTGATGGTTGAATCTGAGGCAAAAGAACTTTCAGAAGATCAAATGCTTGGAGCTGTTTTATTTGCTCATCAAGAAATGCAAAAAACAATTACTTTAATTGAAGAGCTCGCTTCAAAAACCTCTACTCCTGAAATTGAATATTCTATAAAAGAAGATAATTCTGAATTAAAAGAAAAAATTATAAATATTGTAAGAGATGACCTAGTGAGTGCTTATTCGATTCCAGAAAAGTCTAAAAGACAGGAATCAGTCTCTCTTGCTCGAGATAAAATGAAAGAGAGTCTTAGCGATGAAGATTTGGAAGATGAAAACGCTGTTTCTGGATATTTCAAATCAGTAGAATCAAAAATAGTAAGATCTAGGCTCCTTAACGGAGATTCAAGAATAGATGGAAGAGACCTTGATACAGTCAGACCAATAGATATAGAAGTTGGATTTTTAAATAAATCTCACGGTTCTTGTTTGTTTACGAGAGGTGAGACTCAATCTATTGGTGTTGCAACACTAGGCGGGTCCAGAGATGCTCAATTGATTGATGCTCTAGAAGGTACAACAAATGATCCCTTTATGCTTCATTATAACTTTCCTCCATTTTCTGTTGGTGAGGCAGGTTTTATAGGGGCACCGAAAAGAAGAGAAATCGGTCATGGAAAATTGGCACGAAGAGCTTTGGAAGCAGTTTTGCCATCCCAAGAAGAGTTTCCCTACACCATAAGGGTTGTATCCGAAATAACTGAATCGAATGGCTCTAGTTCCATGGCAACAGTTTGTTCTTCAAGTTTATCACTGATGGATGCAGGAATTCCTATTAAGAAAGCCGTGGCAGGAGTAGCTATGGGACTTGTTCTTGATGGCGATGATTTCTGCGTCATAACAGATATTTTAGGAGATGAAGATCATCTGGGAGATATGGATTTTAAGGTAGCAGGAACTTCAGATGGAGTAACGGCTCTTCAGATGGATATCAAAGTTAAAGGAATATCAGAAGAGATAATGGAGGTAGCTCTTGAGAAAGCACAGACAGCAAGGACTCACATCCTTGAAAAAATGGACTCTGTATTGGACTCACCAAGAAAAGAACTTTCTCCAAATGCCCCACAAGCCGTAAATATGACTATTGCAAAAGATAAAATTAGAGAAGTGATTGGGAAAGGCGGTTCGGTAATTAAAAGTATTACCGAAAAATCTGGTGCAAATGTGGATATTAATGATGATGGGGAGATTAAAATATTTGGGGATTCACCTGAATCAAGGCAAACAGCCATAGATCTTATTAATAAAATTGTTGCAGATCCTGAGGTGGGTCAGATTTATACCGGAACCGTAGTTAAAATTGTCGAGTTCGGAGCTTTTGTTTCAATAGATGGCGGCAAAGAAGGCCTAGTTCATGTCTCAGAAATCATGGAAGAAAGGGTTGAGAAAGTTTCTGACTACCTTGTTGAAGGAGAAGAAGTCGATGTTAAAGTCATTGGTATTGACGACAGAGGAAGGGTAAAACTCAGCATCAAAGCAGTAAATTCACCGGAAGAAACTATCGAAGGATAAACCTGGTGGCTATGGGTAGACTTGAACTACCGACCTCTGCGTTATGAGTGCAGCGCTCTAACCAGCTGAGCTACATAGCCAAAGAAAGAGAATTCTCTTAGTCTGATCATTAAAAGTCAAGCAACAAGCTAGACATTGAATCTGAAGTGAACTACGTCTCCATCTTCAATGATGTATTCGGAACCTTCGGATCTTAATTTTCCAGCCTCTTTAGCTCCTAGCTCACCATTAAACTCAATATAGTCTTCATAAGAAATGGTTTCAGCTCTGATAAAACCTTTTTCAAAGTCTGTGTGAATTGTTCCTGCAGCTTGAGGAGCAAGAGATCCTTTTTTTATTTCCCAAGCTCTAACTTCTTTTTTTCCGGCCGTAAAAAAGGTTTGAAGACCTAAGCTATCGAACGCTGCCCTGATCATGATGTTTAATC
Organism: uncultured SAR86 cluster bacterium; assembly: GCA_902570035.1. Classification (GTDB taxonomy): domain Bacteria; phylum Pseudomonadota; class Gammaproteobacteria; order Magnimaribacterales; family AG-339-G14; genus CACNYO01. Next base: position 13,648 of record CACFWO010000007.1, read on the forward strand.
CAGGTTCTTCCAGACCTATATCTCTTAGAAGATCATCTTTGTCATCTCCAAGTTCAGCTATTTCAGCTTCCAGCTGATTGCATAGACCAATGACTTGAGAATTATTTTTAGAGGCGAATTCTTTAACGGATGAATAAAATTCATTTTTTTCAAGGCTATCATCTATGTTTGCAACATATATAACAGGTTTGATTGAAATAAGATTTAAGCCTTTAAGCTCAGCTAAATCATTATTTTCAAAGTTTATATTCCTTAAATTTTCTTCTCTGTTGAGAAATTCCAATGTTTTTTCATAAACCTCCAAGGTAAAGAGAAGCTTTTTGTCACCACTTTTTGCTTTTCTCTTAACATTTTCGATGGCGTTCTCAAGAACTTCCATGTCAGCAAGGATGAGTTCAAGTTCTATAGTTTTTATATCATCTAGAGGAGATATTTTATCCTTGACATGAATTATGCTTTCATCTTCAAAGCATCTAACTACGTGAATTATCGCATCTGTTTCCCTGATATTGGCAAGAAACTTATTACCTAAACCCTCTCCCTTGGAGGCTCCCTCAACTAGTCCCGCTATATCAACAAACTCAACAGTTGATTGAATTATTTCTTCAGGATCAACAATTTGAGCTATTTTATTTAGTCTGCTGTCAGGAAGATTTACTATTCCGACATTAGGATCAATTGTACAGAAAGGAAAATTTTCAGCTTGGATGCCAGATGAAGTTAACGCATTAAATAAGGTAGATTTTCCTACGTTAGGCAATCCAACAATCCCACATTTAAGTCCCATTATTTTTTTGAATGTAATTTCGTCAAAGCTTTTTCCCAATCGTCAAAAGCAACAAGTTCAAAAACTTCCAAAGCATTATGCATCGCCAAAAGTTTATTTTTTCTTTCGCTAGAAGATCCTTTTTTTACGACAAAAGAATTAACTTCTTTTGTGTCGCCTGGATGACCTATACCAATCCTTAGCCTCTTAAAATCTTTTTTACCAGATAAGCTTTGCATAATATCTTTTAAACCATTGTGACCTCCATCTCCTCCAGAGAATTTTAATTTTGATACTCCAGGAGGAAGATCAAGATCATCATGGACAACAAGAAGATTTTTTAATTTTATATTTTCCCCCTTTATAGTGGGAGCAACGCTTTTTCCACTTTGATTCATAAACAGGGTAGGGATAGAAAGTATGACCTCCATATCCTTCAATAGAAACTTTCCTATAGAAGCTTTATATTTTTTCTTTTCTGATAACTCAACGTCATACTTTTCACATAGCATATGAACGAAATCAGTTCCAGCATTATGTCTTGTATTAGCATACCTTGAGCCAGGATTTCCTAACCCAACCACTAAAAAGGTTTCCATAAATTAGTTATCGTTAGATTCTTCTTCTTGAGATTCGTCTGTTTGAGATGAATCGGCAGAAGCTTCAGCATCGTCTGTAACTTCTTCACCATCTTCTCCAATCATAGGATCATCATCAATTTCAAGAGAAGCTCTGGTAACAGCACAAGAGAGAACAGGTTGATCTTGGAGATCATTCAATACGCTAGTCAGTTCGACACCTTCGGGTAAGGAAATTTCTGACATCATCACAGATTGATTCAATTCTATGTTTTGAGTGTCGATTTCAATAAATTCTGGAAGAGAGGCTGCAGAGCATAAAACTTCTACTTCGTTTCTTAGGTGAGAAATCATACCGCCTTGTTGTTTTACGCCAACGCAAATATCTTCATTGATAAACTTTAATGGGACATTAACAGTCACTTTGGTATCTTTTGAAACAACAAGGAAGTCAACGTGTGAAGGCCTATCATTTCTCGGATTTTTTTGAATATCTTTCAATAGAACCTCAAAAGGAGATCCATCAATATTCAAATCGATAACTTGAGAAAAGATACTTGGGTTTTCAAGAATTTTCTTAAGATCTTTCTCCAAGACTTTAATATTTGAAGATTTTTCTTCTCCGTAAATAACTCCGGGGACTATTTCAGAAGATCTTAAGCTTCTTGAATTTGCCTTGCCTGTTTCTTCTCTGGATTCACCAGATATAGATATTTTTTCGCTCATCTTTTATAAAAACATTTCACTGATCGATTCTTCTCTATTCACTCTTGTTATAGCGCCTGCTAATGTTGAATCCATAGAGACAATCTTTATTTTCTTACAATTTTCAGCCTCTTTTGAGAGCGGAATTGTATCAGTTACTATCAATGAGTCTAGCTTTGATTTGGATATTTTCTCAATTGCAAAACCAGAAAGAACTGGGTGAGAAATATAAGCATAAACTTTTTTAGCACCATGTTTTTTCAATGCATCAGCAGCGTTGCACAGAGTTCCTGCAGTATCAATTATGTCATCGATAATAATGCATGTTTTGTTCTTAACGTCCCCAATAACATTCATGACTTCAGACTCATTCGCCTTTTCTCTTCTTTTATCAATGATAGCTAAATCAGTATCCCCCATATATTTTGCTAGTGCTCTTGCTCTTACAACACCACCAACATCAGGAGAAACTACAATTTGGTTGGGATATTTTGATCTGTTTATATGATTTAAGAATTCTTTTGTAATATAGATATTATCCACAGGTATATTGAAAAAACCCTGTATTTGGTCTGAGTGTAAATCCAGAGTCATGATTCTATTTGCACCAGCAATTTGAAGAATTTCAGCAACTAGTTTTGCTGAAATAGGCACTCTTTCAGATCTAACTCTTCGATCCTGTCTGGCATAACCAAAATAGGGAATTACTGCAGTAATTCTGGATGCAGATGCTCTCCTTAAAGCATCTATCATAATTGATAACTCCATAAGATTTTCATTTGCAGGAGAACAAGTTGATTGGATTATGAATACATCCTTTCCTCTGACGTTAACGTTTATCCTTACATCTGACTCGCCATCGCTGAATCTTTCTACTTCAGCTTTTCCTAGATTTTTACCAAGTTTTTTAGCAATCTTTCCAGCTAACACATTGTTAGCATTACCTGAAAATAAAATAAGATTTTTAGCAGGCTTTAACATTTTATCTGGCTGGGGTGGTAGGATTCGAACCTACGCATGGCGGCATCAAAAGCCGCTGCCTTACCGCTTGGCCACACCCCATTATTTATTAAGTTCATCATATATCGGAGACTTATCTAAACTTCTTGTTACAAAAAACTTACAGTTAGTCGGAACTTTCGTTGCAATTGTATACGCCTCTTCTGAAGAATTAAAATTTAAATACATTGAAGAGCCAGTTCCAGATAATTCTACAGTTCCGTATTGAGACATGAGGTTAAAAATTTCATTTATTTCTGGATATACTTTTCTTGCAAAATACTCAAAATCATTTTTTAAATATTTTGGAAAATCTTTCTTATTTTCTTCATAAAACTTGAATGCATCGGCCGTGGATATTTTTATATCTGGATAGATAATCAAATAATAATTTGCCTCTCTTTCAATAGTTTCAAGTAATTCGCCTCTTCCTTTAGCAAAAGAATTTTTTCCTTTTATAAAAAAAGGAACATCGCTTCCTAGACTAAGTCCAATTTTCATTAACTTATTATCCGGTAAATTTAATTTAAAAAGTTTATTGAGAACAATCAATGTAGAAGCACAATTTGAACTTCCGCCTCCTAAGCCTGCACCTATTGGTATATTTTTTTGCACTTTAAATGAGAATTCAGATCTTTCATTACATAAGCTTTTCATCAAAAAATAAGCTTTTGTAATGAGATTATCTTCAGTTTCAATTTCATCATTATCGATATTAAGTTGGAAATTTCTACTTTCTTTTATTTCAAGATAATCATACAAAGATATTAATCTGAACTCAGTTTCAAGATCATGATAGCCATCAGGTCTCTTTGAATTTATTTTCAGGCCAATGTTTAACTTCGCTGGACAGGAAACTTTCATTTATTTATCAAAATCTGAAGTTTATAAAATGGATTAATTGCAACTAATTTATCCATACCTTCCTGACCATCGGATATTTTTTCAACAAGGATAGAATCTTCTATTTTTAGGAGTTTGCAGTCTCCAGATAAGCAATATTTGTAGTACCAATCCACCACTGAATAGAGTGTAAAAATTAAATTATCATTCTTTTGAATTATTTCTTCTGCTTTGTTTCTGAAAGAATTATTGACTAGTAATTGATATGTATTTTTATTTTTGAACGCAAGACTGAATTTTGGATAGAACCTACTACTTTTAAAATTTATTGTTATTTTTTCTTTTTGTTTTAAAAAACTGACTTTTCCGTTGAGGTAAGATTCGTTTGTTGTAAATGAAAAACTTGCTGTTAAAAAATTTCTATCATTTTTTGAATTAATTAAGCCATCTTTAACAGTTGCACAAGATGAAAGATAGGATACTAAAATAAAAATAAGTAGAATTGACCTCAGGATTGAATTTTTTTTCATCTTTTGGAAATTTTATAAATGTTAGATTCAATAAAAACAAGATTAACTGAGATTAAGGATAATTTCTCCGATATTCAGACTAAATTGAGCATGCCAGATGTAATCAATGATCAAAAGCAGTATGCATCTTTATCGAAAGAATATTCTAATTTAAAACCTATTGTAGAAAAATTCGAAGAGTACATTCAGTGCGAAAGCAATATTTCAAGCGCTGAAGAAGTCCTTAATGAATCTGATATAGATTTAGCTGAGTTAGCAAAAGAGGAAATTAAAGAAAATAACGAAAGAATATCTGAGATTGAAATAGAGCTGAAGAATCTTCTTATACCTGTTGATGAGAATGATGATAAAAATGTTTTTGTTGAAGTTAGAGCCGGAACCGGTGGCGATGAGGCAGCACTTTTTGTTGGAGATCTTTATAGAATGTATCTAAGGCTAGCAGAAAGAAATAGATGGAAGAGTGACCTTATTTCGTCAAGAGAAAGTGAGCAAGGTGGATTTAAAGAAGTGGTAATTAAAATCTCTGGGGAGAATGTGTATAAAAAATTGAAGTTTGAATCTGGGATACACCGTGTTCAAAGAGTTCCTTCAACTGAATCACAAGGAAGAATTCATACCTCAGCATGCTCAGTAGCTGTTCTTGCAGAAATAGAAGATGTTGAAGAAGTAGAGATAGATAAGTCTGAAATCAGAACTGACACTTTTCGTGCCTCTGGTGCAGGAGGGCAGCATGTTAATAAGACAGATTCAGCTGTGAGGCTAACTCATATTCCGACCGGAATAGTCGTTGAGTGCCAGGATGATAGGTCTCAACATAAGAATAAAGCAAAAGCACTCACTTTGCTCGGTGCAAAGCTCAAAGCAATGGCAGAAGAAGAACTAACTCAAGAGCAAGCTGAAAAAAGAAAAAATATGGTTGGGTCAGGAGATCGATCTGAGAAAATTAGGACTTATAATTTTCCTCAAAGTAGAATCACTGATCATAGAATAGAATTTTCAGTTCATAATTTGGATGGTTTCCTAGATGGTGAAATGGAAATCATGATCTCAACGTTATTAGAAGAAAATCAGGCTAGATTATTATCAAACCTTGAAAAAACATTCTCGTGACAAATCTAAGAAAGTTATTTTCAATTTCAAATCTCCCAACATTAGATAAGGAACTAATTTTGTGTCATATCTTAAAAATTGAAAGAGTTGATCTTTATAAAAAGTCTGATATTGAAATTCAAGATACAACAAATAAATCCTTTACCGATCTTATAAAGAAGAGAGAAGAGGGTTTTCCTTTGGCATACATAACAGGCATAAAACCTTTTTGGGATGATGAATTTCAGGTTAATGAAAGTACGTTAATCCCAAGACCAGAGTCAGAATTATTAGTAGAAACAGCCATCTCTTTTGATTTAGAGAATTGTTCACTTCTTGAGCTTGGAACAGGATCTGGGGCTATAGGTATGTCTATAGCCAAAGAGAAGCCTTTTTGGACTTGCACCCTAACAGATAAAAGTTTTGAAGCTTTATCTATTGCGAGAGAAAACATGAAAGCTCTAAATCTAAAAAACTCTGTTCTAATTCAGCATGATTGGCATAAAAGATGGCTTTTTGAGCCGATGGATTTGATAATTTCTAATCCACCATATATTTATCGTAATGATTTAGATGGAGATGAGGATGGAATTTGGTTCGAGCCACCATCTGCACTTTTTTCAGAGAAAAAGGGACTGGCTGACATTAGTATAATCATAAAAAATAGTGTTACTTTCTTAAAAAAAAATGGGAAGTTGCTTTTAGAGCATGGATTTAATCAGAAGGATTCTATTAATGAGATGGCAAATCAAAATGACTATAGCGATGTTTCTTTTTTAAAAGATTTGAATGGAAAATGGAGAGTAGCGTGTCTAACCAAGTGAACTTTAGTGAAAAAGAGATGATGAAATACAGCAGAAACATCATGCTTTCAGATATAGGGGTTGAGGGACAAAAGCTACTAAAAAATTCTACTGTCACGATTATTGGAGTTGGCGGTTTAGGATGCGCCTGCTCGCAGTATCTGGTTGCAAGTGGAATTGGTAACTTAAACCTCTTTGATCCTGACCAAGTTGATCTAAGTAATTTACAAAGGCAAATTTTATTTCGCGAAGAAGACCTGAATGCTTTTAAAGTCGATGCTGCAGTTACATCTTTATTGAGACTTAATCCTGATGTGAATATAAAAAAATTCAGACAAAGTTTTGAAAAAAATGGTGTTCCTGATGAAATAAAAAAGAGCCAAATTGTTATAGATTGTTCTGATAATTTTGAAACCAGAAGGTATACAAATAACTACTGCTATAAAAATAAAATACCCTTAATTTCTGGTTCATGCATTCAGTGGAAAGGGCAGCTTATGAAATTTGATTTTCAAAATGATAGCGCATGTTATGAATGCTTATTTGAAGATACATCTTCTGAAGACTTAAGCTGTACAGAATCAGCAATATTTTCTCCAGTAGTAGGAATAATTGGTTCAATGTTAGCTTCAGAATCAATAAAAACTATTACCAAGATATCCAAGAACTGCCAAATTTTCCAAGATTATGATTTCAAAGATAATTTAAGAAGGGAAATATCTTTTAAAAAAAACAACCAATGTAAAATTTGTGGTAATTGTTAATGATGAAAATCAGAGGATTCATAGAAGGTTTTTATAACAGAAAGCCAAAAAAAAACGATTATAGTTTTAAAAATAGCAATATTACCCATTACATCTATGCGCCAAAAGAGGATTCTTATATCAGGCAAAAATGGCGAATAAAAGATAAATCTCTCGAATCACGTAGCATTCCCAAAAATATAACTCAAGTATATACACTATCTCCAGGAGCAGACTTTAATAGAAAATCTAAGAAAGATTTCAACCTTCTGTTGTCAAAGTTTAATTTTGCCATTGATAAAGGATTTTCCGAGGTGGGTTTATTGTTTGATGATATTGATATAAATAATATTGGAATAGAATCTGATAACAAAGATCTAGGTAAATTTCATGGCGAACTTATTTCTGAGGTAACTACTAAGTTGGGTCTTAGTCGCGGATGGTTTTGTCCATCAATTTATTGCCAAAGTTTTTCTAAAAAAGGAATTCAAAATGATAAGTATCTCGAAGGAGTATCAGAAATCATAAACAATGATTTATTTTTTCTTTGGACGGGTCCAAAAGTAATTAGCGATTTTATTTCTCAAGACCACCTCAAAGAGCTAGGTCAAGTAATAAAGAATCCCGTGGTTATTTGGGATAATTTTTATGCAAACGATTATTGTCCTACAAGGCTTTTTTTAGGCGACATCACGGGCAGGGATTTTTTTAGAGGTAATCCTTATGGACACGTTATTAATGGCACCGGCCTCATAAACACTGATGAATTTTTAATAGGTAAAGTTTTTGATAAGAAAAAAAAGATAAATTTACCCAGTGAACTACTTCCCTTGTTTGATAGTCCATTCAAAAATATCAAGAAATCTGAAATCAATAAAATGATTAGAAATTCAAAAGATATTAAGAAAGCAGTTTTTGAGACTATAGATGATAATTTGTTTTTGGAATGGAAACCTTATTTAGTGCAAGCCTTAAATGATATAGAGCTAATAAAAAATTTTAAATCTAAGCAGACTATTGAAACTTACTTGCATCGAAGATATTCTCCATTAGTAAGTCAGACTTTCAATAAATATTAATCAAAAGAGGTAATTATGCTGGGTAATATGATGACTGAACCTTTGCTCATCTCAGGAGTTCTTGAGCATGCAATTCAAAATAACTCTAAAACTGAAATAGTAAGCAAGAGAGTTGAAGGAGACATTCACAGATATTATATTTTAGATGCTGCAAAAAGATCAAAGCAGCTTGCCAATGCTTTAGTTAACTTAGGAGTTAAAGAAGGTGATGTTCTCGGCACAATGGCTGTCAATGGCTACCGACATTTTGAACTTTATTTTGGAATCTCTGGGATCGGAGCAGTATTGCATACATTAAACCCCAGGCTTTTTCCAGAGCAGATAGATTTCATTCTTAATCATGCTGAAGACAAGTATCTTTTTATTGATCTTCCTTTCATACCAATAATTGAGGCAGTTGCTAAAAATTTAAAAAATGTGAAAGGCTTTATTGTTTTATGCGATAAAGAAAACCTTCCCAAAGATTCAAAGCTAGAAAATTTGATGTGTTACGAAGAGTTAATTAAAGATGAAAGTGAAGAATTTGATTGGCCAACTTTTGACGAAAACACAGCATCTTCTTTGTGTTATACGTCAGGCACCACAGGAAATCCAAAAGGAGTTCTCTATTCTCACAGATCTACAATACTTCATGCATGGTATTCAAGCGCAGGAAATGCAATGAATTTAACTTCAAAAAGCGTTGTCCTCCCAGTGGTTCCAATGTTTCACGTTAATGCCTGGGGAGTTCCTTATGCAGCTAGTATGCTTGGGTGTAAATTAGTATTTCCTGGTCCTTTCTCTGATGGAGAGTCTATTTACAACTTGATTAACGATGAAGGAGTAAATAATTTACTAGGTGTTCCGACAGTATGGCTCGGATTACTAAATTATTTAGATGAAAAGGACATTACTCTAAAAAATGTAAATTCAGTATTGGTAGGTGGATCTGCCGCTCCTAAGTCGATGATAAAAGACTTCCAAGAAAAACATAACGTTTTTCTTTTGCATGGGTGGGGAATGACTGAAATGAGTCCTTTAGGAACATTAAATCAAGATACAGCAGAGATGGATTTAATGGAGTTAGATGATCGTTATGAGCTTCAAACCAGTCAAGGAAGAGCAATATATGGATGCCAAATTAAAATTGTTAATGATGAAGGAGATACTTTGCCTAACGATGGGAAAACTTTTGGCAGGTTAATGGTTAAAGGGCCAGCGATAATTGAAAGATATTACAAATCATTAGAAAGCGCTTTAGAAAATGGTTGGTTTGATACTGGAGATGTATCAACTATTTCGCCAGATGGATACATGAGGATAGTAGATAGGAGTAAGGATGTAATCAAGTCTGGAGGTGAGTGGATAAGTTCTATTGATCTAGAAAATACCGCCCTCGGATGCCCCGGAGTTTTGGAAGCATGTGTCGTTGGAGTTGCTCATGAAAAATGGGATGAGAGACCTCTACTGTTTATTGTTAAAAATTCTGATGAATGTTCAAAAGAATCTGTTTTAGAGTATCTTTCTGATAAAGTTGCAAAGTGGTGGTTGCCTGATGATGTGATTTTCATTGATGAATTACCTCATGGTGCAACCGGAAAACTACTAAAAACAGGTTTAAGGGAAGATTATAAGAATCATTTAATAACAAAAGGAGATTGAAATGGCGGGATTAGTACCAGCAGACACTTTAAAAGATTACATAGGGAAAGATATGGGTACATCAGATTGGTTAGAAATTGATCAAGATAGAATAAATCAATTTGCTGATGTAACGTTAGATCATCAATTCATTCATGTCGATGAAGAAAAAGCAACACCATTATTCGGTTCCACCATTGCTCATGGTTTTCTTTCATTATCTCTGATGGCTGGAATGCCTGCTCCTCAAGTAGCTCCAGAGAATGTGAAAATGGCTTTTAATTATGGTTTAGATAAGGTTAGATTTCTAACTCCTGTAAATGTTGGCTCAAAAGTTCGAACAAAAGCCACTTTGTTATCTGTAGATGATAAAGGGGATGGAAGGTATCTAGTTAAAAATGAAATAAAAATGGAAATAGAGGGGCAAGAAAAACCAGCATATGTAGCTGAAGCTCTTACTATGTATGTAACTTAGACTAATTTCTTTTTTAGAATCTCATTTACAAGCTTAGGATTGGCCTTGCCTTTAGATTCTTTCATTACCTGGCCTACAAAAAATCCGAATAAACGATCTTTTCCAGAAAGAAACTGTTCTTTTTGATCAGGGTTATTATTTATAACTTTTTCTATTATTTCTTCAATCTCATTCTCGTCTGATATTTGCTCTAAACCCAGGTCTTGAATACTTTTGGAAACTGATAAATCTGGATTCTCCCATATGTTTTCCAGAACCTTTTTCGTAGCTTGTCCAGAGATTTTTTCTTCTCTGAAATAAGTCAGTAGTTCGGCGAATTTGACCGCATCAACTTTTGAGTTGTTAGCTTCTACGTCAAATTTATTTAATATGGATGAAAAGTCTCCTAATATCCAATTGGCTACAAGCTTAGGATCATCAATATTAACCAAGGTTTTTTCAAAGAAATCTGCAAGTTCTAGATCATATGTAAGATTCCTCGCATCATATTCTGATAGACCTAATTCATTTATAAACCTTTCTTTTTTTTCATCAGGCAGTTCTGGCAATTCATTTTTGATCCTCTGGATTTGATCAGATGTAATTTGAATAGGGATTATGTCTGGTTCAGGAAAATATCTATAGTCGTTAGCTTCCTCTTTCGATCTCATTGATCTAGTAGTGTTATTTGAAGCATCATACAATCTAGTCTCCTGAACAATTTCTTCTCCTTTTTCCAAACAAGAAATTTGGCGTTTTATTTCAAAATTAATTGCTTTTTCTACAAATTTGAAAGAATTTATATTTTTAAGTTCTGTTCTTGTGCCTAATTTTTTATCACCTTTCTTTCTTATAGAGACATTTGCATCGCATCTCATTGAACCTTGAGACATATTCCCATCAGAAATTTTCAAAGCACAAACTATAGAATGAATTTTTTTTAAGTAAGCAACTGCTTCTTCAGAATTCGACATATCTGGCTCAGAGACAATTTCCAATAAAGGTGTGCCAGCTCTATTAAGATCAATCGCAGTCTCATTTTCAAATAGATCATGTATCGACTTGCCAGCATCTTCTTCGAGATGAGCTCTTGTGATGCCAATTGTTTTGATCTCCTGATCTCCAAATTGAATTTCAATTGATCCCTTGCCAACTATTGGATCATCAAGTTGACTTATTTGATAACCTTTTGGTAAATCAGGATAAAAATAGTTTTTTCTGGCAAAGCCCACTTTCTCAGCAATTTCTGCATTGATAGCAACTCCAAACTTTATAGCCTTTTCAATGACTTTTTCATTTAAAACTGGAAGAGTGCCAGGCATGCCAAGATCTACTTCGCATGCTTGCAGATTCTGATCAGATCCAAATTTAGTTGGAGCATT
>CACFWO010000008.1 GCA_902570035.1 uncultured SAR86 cluster bacterium
TTTAGTTCTTCTGATAGCTGCATTTTTTATCTATCTATACTTCCAAAATAAAAACAAAGAAAGATTGTCTGAAGCTTTTGAAGCTTATCAAAATATTATTGAATCTTTTAATAATGCGGAATCAACCCTAGAAGATTTCATGATCCAATTGGATTCAGCGCAGTCTAGCATCGAAAAAACAGTTTACGAGACAGCATCTGATCTCTTAATTGCTAAGAAAGCTTTCGACGAAGCCAATTTTGATTTAGCAAAAGGAAAACTTACTAAGATAATTACAACTGCCGATAACTCTAATAACCCGCTGCACGATATTGCTGTTATAAGATTAGGATATATTTTGATCCAAGAAAGAAATTTTGACGAAGCTAAGAAAAATCTAGCTCCGAGATTGGATTTTTATGAACCTAAGAGACTTGAATTATTAGGAGACATAGCAAGCTTTGAGGAATCATATGAAGCAGCAAACACATATTACGAAGAGGCTATAAAGGCTACAGGCGACCAAGGATTCATAGAGTTGATGAATATAAAATTATCACTTCTCCCGTCATCTTAAATTTCATGAAAATAGTAAATTTAATAGTTTTATTGATTACTTTTTTTGTTTTGCTAGGTTGTGAATCAGATGGAGAGGAAATTAATCTGCCTACTCCCTTGCAAGAAATAGAATCTGAGGTTAACGGTGAAATTCTTTGGAAAAAGAAAATTCTCAAGAATCCTATTTTTGGAAGGTTTGATATTCACTTCGATGATAATTTTTTCTACTACATAACTTCCGAAGGTTTTTTAATCAAAGGCGACATAAAAAACGGTCAAGAAATTTGGAAAAAAGAAATTTCCAATAGTCTTTCAGCTGGTTTGGGACATAGTTTTAGAACATTATTTGCTGCTTCTTCAGATGGGGATATTTTTGCTTTAGATGATGAAAATGGTGAATTGAAATGGCAGGCTAGTGTCAATACAGAAGTTCTGTCTTCTCCGGTTGCAAATGGGAGAATTGTTGCTGTGCAATCTGTTGATGGAAGAATAACAGCGTTAGATTTTAAAACTGGGGAATTTAAATGGGAGTATTTGGCGGTAATTCCTCAATTGACTCTGAGAGGGACGTCAGAACCTTATTTTTCTAACAATATGCTATTCATAGGATTTGCCAACGGAAACTTAGCTATGATTGATCCAGATTCAGGAGTAGTCAGATGGGAAATTCCTTTAACTTTAAGCGAAGCAAGTTCAGAATTTGAAAGGATAATAGATGTCGATGCTAAACCGATAGTAACCTCGGGATTAGCAATAGGGGCTGCTTATCAAGGAAGTATTTCTGCTATTGAAATTCAATCAAGCAGAACAGTATGGAGACAAGATTCATCAATCTTTCATGATTTTATTTCTTATCGAGGTGATATTTTCTTCGTTGATCAGTACGATGAAATTTTTTCACATCGGACTGTGGATGGTGATTTAGAATGGAAAAATTCTGAACTCAAATACAGAGAATTAACAAAACCTATTAGATATAAAAATAATCTGGTTGTTGGAGATTTAGAGGGCTTTCTTCACTTTGTAGACTTAAAAACTGGTAGTTTGGTTGGCAGAATACAGCCAACAAAAAATAAGTTAGTTTCATTATTTTCTCAGGATAACTTCCTATTTGGAGTTGATTCGAAGGGCGCTTCCTTTTTACTTTCTGTAAAATAAACCCTAAAGCAGTTATGAAACCAATTATTACGATATTGGGCAAACCAAATGTGGGAAAATCCTCCCTGTTTAATGCTTTACTAGGAAACAACGAATCCCTTGTTGCAAATATAGAAGGTCTTACCAGAGACAAACAATACGCAAATTTAATTATTAACCATAACAGTTATGTTCTTGTTGATACCGGAGGAATTGGCTTAACTAACAATGAGATTGATTTTGCTGTAACAAAGTCATCGTTAAGTTCATTTGAAGAATCTGACTTAATTATCGCGTTATTTGATTCATCAACCAACTTATCAAAAATAGATGCAGAGATCTTAAACTACATAAGGAAAGCATCTGTACCTTTTATTCCCGTTTTAAATAAATGTGATTTAAAAGAAAGCGAAAATAATAAAGATCTTTATTACGAGGAAGGATTACAAAATATTATTGAAATATCAGTAACAAAAAAACAGGGAATAAGAACCCTTGAGAAGAAAATAGAGGAAATTTTTCCCTCCAAGACGCAAGTAGAAGAGGCGAGTCCAAGTAATTTGAGAGTTGGTATAATTGGTAAACCAAATGCTGGAAAATCAACCTTTTTTAATGAACTTCTCCAGGCTGAAAGATCTTTAGTAGATAAATCAGCAGGCACAACAAGAGATTCAATTTCACATAAATTAGATATAAATAAGGCTGAAATTATTCTTACTGATACAGCTGGGATAAAAAGAAAAAGTAAATTAAATGATCAAATAGATAATTTGATCACCAAGGAATCAATAAATACCTTAAAGAATGTTGATGGAGTCGTTTTTTTGATAGACGTTCACCAGTCCATTTCAGATCAAGATCTTCAAATTATCTCCCTGTGCCTTACTTCAGGGAAGCCAATCGTTATAGGTTTAAATAAAAGCGAGAATCTAAGTAAATCAGATAAATTAATCCTTAAAAAAGAAATTAATAGAAGATTGTCTTTTGCGAGTCATTTAGAAAGTAAATTTATTTCTGCAAAAGAAAATATAGGAACAAAGGCTTTAGTCAGAGGGCTAATTAAAATTATAAAAAATTCAAGAAACAAAATATCAAAAAAAGAATTAAATAAAATTTTAGAAAGAATTGTAGAAAAAAATCCACCGCCAATTTCAGGAAGATTTAGACCAAACCTCAAATTTGTCCAATTGCAATCGAATAGACCTTTCACCATTTCAATTCATGGTAATAAACTCAAAGATATCAGTAATTCCTACACGAAATACATAGAAAAACAATTCAGAAAAGAACTGGATTTAAAGGGAGTTCCAATCAAAATTTTTTATAAGACTGATGACAATCCTTTTAAAGATAAAAAGAATAAGTTGACAGAAAGACAATTAAAAAAGAGGGCAAGGATAAGAAGGCGTTGATCGTTTTATTTTAAGCATTATAATTCTCTTGCCCTCCGATAAATAAAATGTCAAAACCGCCAGTTAATTTAAATTTATTTACAATCCAGTTTCCAATCACTGCACTGTCTTCTATTTCGCATAGAATTTCTGGAGTCATTTTATTCTTCTTAACTTTCCCGTTTATTTCATTGGTATTAGTTGCAATTCAATCGCAAGAGGGGTTTGATTATGCGTCAGCTCTAATGGCTCATTTCATTATGAAATTAGCATTAACTTTATACGTCGCGGCAATTGTTTATCACTTTTTCTCTGGGTTAAGACATTTGGCAATGGATTTTGGATATTGGGAGACACTCAAAGCCTCTAGATACAGCGCAATGATTGTTTATCTTTTATTTTTAGTTATGACTGTAATTTTTAGCTTTCTAATATGGTAACTAAATTAAGAACATTTAAGAGAACTGGAGTTTTTGAGTTCTTCGTCATAAGACTAACGGCGCTTTTTCAGGCACTCTATTTTTTGGTTATATCCTTCTATTGGTTTCAGGTTGAACCTATTAATTTTTCGGATTTAACGGCATTATTTGACAACATTTTGTTTAGAATTTGGACTTTATTGATACTTGTTTCAATTTCCTATCATGCAATGTCTGGAATGTTGAATATTGCACACGATTATTTGACTCCTAGGCTTTTAGGAAACTTATCAGGATTTATAAAAAACTCTTTTCTAGCTTTATGCTGGATACAAGTTTTAGGTTCAATTACGGTGGGAATTTTATTATTAGTGAGTTAACTCTATGGCAATGAATGGAAAAAGTGAGGAATTAGACGCAAGTAAACTGAAAGTACTAGAGTTCGATGGAATTGTCGTAGGAGGCGGTGGATCTGGCTTGATGGCTTCCTTGCAATTAGCCCAATCCGGTTTCAAAACCGCTGTAGTTTCAAAAGTTTTCCCAACAAGATCTCATACTGTTTCCGCCCAAGGAGGCATTACTTGTGCAATACAAAGTGCTGATCCAGATGATGACTGGAGATGGCATATGTACGACACTGTTAAAGGTTCGGACTTTATTGGCGATCAAGATTCTATCGAGTACATGTGTCAAGAAGGCCCCAAAGCAGTTTTTGAACTTGAGCATATGGGATTACCTTTTTCTAGAACAGAGGAAGGAAAAATTTATCAGAGGGCTTTTGGAGGCCAATCAAAGGATTACGGGAAAGGCGGTCAAGCAGAGAGAACTTGCGCAGCCGCAGATAGAACCGGTCATGCTCTTTTGCATACTCTTTATCAAGCAAACCTTAAAGCCGGAACAAATTTTCTAAGTGAATGGTTTGCAGTCGATCTGGTTAAAAATGGAGATAATCAAGTCGTTGGAGTCATAGCTTTCGAAATAGAAACAGGAGAGCCTTATTTTCTAAAATCTAAAGCTACAGTTTTAGCAACAGGCGGAGCAGGAAGGATATACCAAACAACATCAAACGCGATGATCAACACTGGCGATGGAACTGGAATGGTTCTAAGAGCCGGCTTCCCTGTTCAAGACATGGAGATGTGGCAGTTTCATCCTACTGGCATCTATGGTCACGGCACTCTAGTTACTGAAGGATGCAGAGGTGAGGGCGGTTACCTGGTGAATAAAGATGGTGAAAGATTCATGGAAAGATATGCACCTAATTATAAAGATCTTGCCAGTAGAGATGTAGTTGCAAGATCAATGATGCTTGAAATCCTTGAAGGCAGAGGATGTGGCCCCGATGCAGATCACGTTTACCTTAAATTAGATCACTTGGGACCTGAGATTGTTCATAAAAGACTTCCAGGCATTACAGAACTTTCTAAAACATTTGCTCACGTTGATCCCGTTGAACACCCTATTCCTGTAGTACCAACTTGCCACTATGCAATGGGAGGAATACCAACCAATGTTCATGGTCAAGTACTCACTCAAGCAACAGACGGAACTGACAATGTAGTTCACGGTCTCTATGCAGCAGGAGAAGCAGCTTGCGTCTCTGTTCACGGGGGCAATAGACTGGGTGGTAACTCTCTCTTAGATCTTATTGTCTTTGGAAGATCTGCTGGGCTTCATATCGAAAATGCACTCAAAGATGGAATAACTTTATCTAAAGCTACCAATGACGATATTGATCAAGCTTTGGTTAATTTAAATAAGGTAAATATCAGTTCAACTGGTGAGGATGTTGCAACTGTAAAAGCTGAGTTACAAAAAAATATGCAATTAAACTTCGGTGTATTTAGAACCGGGGACTTAATGGAAAAGGGGTTAGTTGAGTTAGAGAACATTAGAGAGAAAACACAAAACATACATTTAACAGATAAATCGTCTAGATTTAATACGGCTAGAGTTGAGGCATTGGAGCTTCTGAACTTAATAGAAGTTGCCCAAGCTACTGCTGTGAGTGCTAATGAAAGAAAAGAAAGTAGAGGCGCTCACGCTAGGGATGACTTCCAAGAAAGAGATGATGAGAATTGGTTGAAACACTCTATTTATTTTGCTGATACAAAGGAAGTGACCAAAAGAGACGTCAATTTTCGTCCTAAAACTGTTCAGGCCTTTCAGCCAATTGTGAGAAGTTATTAAGATGGACGCAATTGCCTCAAAGTCTATTTCCTCAATTAATCTTTCTATTTATAGGTATGACCCTGACAGCGGTAAAAAGCCCTTCATGCAAGATTTATCAATAGACATTCCTGAAGGGCAAGACATTATGGTTTTGGATCTTTTGAATATGGCAAAAGAACAAGATCCAAGCATATCTTTTAGAAGATCTTGCGGCGAAGGTGTATGCGGCTCAGATGGAATGAATATAAATGGAAAAAATGGATTGGGTTGCATCACTCCGCTTTCTGAGGCTTTGAAAGGCAACAAAATTGTTCTCAGGCCTTTGCCAGGGCTACCAGTCATAAAAGATCTAATAGTTGATATGAAACAGTTTGTAGATCAATACAAAAAGATCAAACCGTATTTGATCAACGATGAAGAAAAACCAGAAAGAGAAATAAAGCAAACTGTTGAAGAAAGAGAAAAACTAGATGGGCTTTATGAATGCATTATGTGCGGATGTTGTTCAACAGCTTGTCCTTCATTTTGGTGGAATCCTGATAAGTTTTTGGGTCCTGCAGCTCTTCTTCAGGCTCACAGATTTATTAGCGACAGTAGGGATACTGCAACTGAAGAGAGACTTGATCAACTTGAAGATGCCTTCAGTGTCTTCAAATGTCATGGAATCATGAATTGTGTTTCCGTATGTCCTAAGGGTCTTAACCCCACAAAGGCAATTAACGAAATAAAGAAAAAATTAGTGAAAAGAGCTTTATAATAAAAGCTTGAACATTCACGAATACCAATCAAAACAGATTTTTAAAGAGTACGGACTTCCCGTACCTAACTTTTTAACTGCAAACACAACCGAAGAAGTATTAGCCTTCGCAAAAGAAATTTCCGATACAAATTGGGTCGTCAAAGCTCAAGTTCATGCCGGAGGGAGAGGAAAAGCAGGCGGGGTAAAAGTAACGGATAACTTAAAAGAAGTTGAAGAATTCGCCGACAAGTGGATAAACAATAAGTTAGTAACTTACCAGACAGATGATCAGGGTCAGCCAGTATCTTGTATTTTAGTAGAGGAGCGTACTGAGATAAAAAAAGAATTTTATCTTGGAGCAGTAATAGATAGATCAACAAGATCCTTAGCAGTTATGGCTTCTTCTGAGGGAGGCATGGACATAGAGAAAGTGGCGGAGGATCATCCCGAAAAAATATTTAAAGTCTTTCTTAAGTCTCCATCAGTAGGAAATGAAGATCATTTGCCTCTTACAGAAGGTCTTGAATTATCTGAAGAACAAACAAAAGAATTCAAAGATATTTTCAGAAACTTGGTTAAACTTTTTTTCGAAAAAGATTTATCTTTGGTTGAGATTAACCCACTAGTTCTTAATGGATCAGACAACTTAGTATGCTTAGATGGAAAAATTAATATCGATTCTAATGCTCTGTTTAGACAGGATGAAATTTTAGAATTAAGAGATATCTCTCAAGAGGAAGAAAAGGAGTTAAGAGCTTCTGAATGGGATTTAAACTATGTATCCCTTGAAGGAAACATTGGTTGTTTAGTTAATGGAGCAGGCCTCGCAATGGCAACTATGGACATTATTAAATTAGCTGGAGGAGAGCCAGCAAATTTTTTAGATGTTGGCGGTGCAGTTGATGAAAAAAGAGTTGCGGAGGCATTTAAAATCATCTTGGAAGATGAGAACGTAAAAGCAATATTAGTAAATATATTTGGCGGCATTGTAAGGTGCGATGTGGTGGCTGATGGAATAATTTCTGCTGTGGAGGGAGTAGGCGTAGATGTTCCAGTAGTTGTCAGACTGAAAGGGAATAATTCTGAGATTGCAAAGGAAATGCTGGGTAAAAGTAATTTAAATATTTTAGCTGCATCTGAATTGTCTGAAGCTGCAAAAAAGGCTGCTGAAATTGTGAAATGAGCATCCTCGTTAACAAAGATACCAAAGTAATTTGTCAGGGCTTTACCGGTTCTCAAGCCACATTGCATTGTTCTCAAGCTATTGAGTATGGGACAAGCATCATTGGAGGGGTAACACCAGGAAAGGGTGGAGAAAGTCATCTAGATCTTCCTGTATTTAATTCTACAAAAGAGGCTCAACAAGAGTTGGAAATAGACGCAACAATAATTTTTGTTCCTGCTAAGTTTTGTAAAGATTCTGTTCAAGAGGCTATTGATGCAGAAATTCCATTGATCATTTGTATTACAGAAGGAATACCTACTCTGGATATGATGAAGTTAAAACAAAATGCTGACTCTGCAGGTTGTAGAATTATTGGTCCAAACTGCCCTGGTGTGATTACGCCAGATCAATGCAAACTTGGAATCATGCCCGGGTACATTCATAAGCCTGGGAAAATAGGAATTGTTTCAAGATCGGGAACTTTAACTTATGAAGCTGTTGATCAGACCACTCAAGCTGGTTTAGGTCAAAGCAGTTGCGTGGGAATTGGCGGAGATCCCATTCCAGGATCGAGTTTTATTGATATTTTGCTACTTTTTGAAGAAGATTCTGAAACAGAAGGAATCGTGATGGTTGGTGAAATTGGAGGAACTGCTGAAGAAGAGGCTGCTGAGTTCATTCAGTCTAATGTTTCCAAACCTGTGGTTGCATATATTGCTGGAGTCAGCGCTCCACCTGGGAAAAGAATGGGACATGCCGGAGCAATAATCGCTGGCGGAAAAGGAACAGCGGAAGATAAATTCTTAGCTCTTGAAAAGGCTGGAGTTCATACAACTAGAAGCCCTGCCAAAATAGGAGAAGAAATAAGCAAGCTAGTATGAAAAATTTCCATTGGTATTTTTTCATTGTCTTTTATTCAATTTTTTTTATCTGGTACACAAATCTTTCGGGCCCATTGAATGATGAAGAGATTGATTCCTTTATGAAAGTCATTTCTGAAAGAAGGGGCAATGATGAACAAAGCATTCAACGTTTAAGAAAATTTATGGAAGAAGACGACGGAAAAGATTTCTTCATGGTTAACTTTTTAGACTACAACGAATCTCCAGAAACAATGCCAGCGACTGGCAAAGGAGCATCCTCTTCAAATCTTATGAATTACTACACGGAATATATGTATCCTGAAATGTTTAAAAGAGCATCTCATCCAATTTTTTTCTCAGATGTTTTTTTTCAAGCTATGGATATTGTTTCTGCCGAAGGCATGGAGGAATGGGATAACGTTGCTTTCGTAAGGTATAGGAGTAGAAAAGATTTGTTGGAAATTGGCTTAAATCCAATTTTTGATGAAAGGCATCAATATAAAATAGAAGCCTTAGAGAAAACAATAGCTATACCCGCAGAGACACCTCTCTTAAACGATTTAAGACTGATCCTTTTTTTTCTATTACTGACTTTGGGTTTAGTAATTGATCGGATTCGAACGTAATCTTATTTATGAGGTGTAACTAAATACTTCTCCCCAGTAGCCTGTTTTGCGTAAGTCAGAATTGAGTCTGCATCCAACATCTCAGATAGAGAAACCTCTTTAGTGTAGTTACTAGCAAAAGTTGTTGTAATCTCATCAGCCACGCGCTGCCTCATCTTTTGGAAAATTTCATTTCCTGCTTTTGCAATAAAGGGGGTCAGAAGCCACCCGCCAAGACCCCAATTAAGTCCATAAGATCTATTTAAAACAGTTGGAGTAGGGTCTAAGCCACCATAAATATAAACTTGTTTGTAAGTATCTGAACCATAACGACTGTATTCTTTCATATTTCTATTTGCAGCAGTTTCCATGGCGGATAATATTTGACCGGCTAATTTACCTTCATTACCTCCACCTGTTGCATCAAATCCGAGAGTGGCGTTATTTTCAGCTATTGCATCAATGAGACTTTCCATAAAATTATCGTTCGTAAAGTTACAAGCATGAGTAGCTCCCAGATCCTTGAGTAATTTTTCATGTTCTTCTTTTCTTACTATGTTCACCAGAGGAATGTTATCTGCCAAGCAAATCTTAACTAGCATTTGTCCTAAGTTTGAAGCAGCAGCAGTATGAACAAGAGAAGAGTGATTTTCCATTTTCATGGTTTCAATAAACCCTAAGGCGGTAAGAGGGTTCACAAATGAAGAAGCAGCATCTCTAGATGAAGTCCCCTCGTGCATCACAAGACAACTCTGCGCAGGTAAACATCTATACTGTGAGTACATTGCTCCACCAGCGACACCAACAGTTTTGCCAATCATTTCCTTTGCATCTTTTCCTGCATCAATGACTACACCAGCACCTTCATTACCAACTTGCATTGATTTATCTAACCTTGCTTGCATGGTTCTTAGTAGTTTTGGATGAACGTTCATCGTTGCTTTTTTGTCATCTCCTTCACCTTCAACTTTCAAGGATGTGACATCGGCTGCAAAACTTATTAATAATCCAAGATCTGATGGATTTATTGGAGAAGCTTCGACCTTAATTAAAACTTCATGGTCTTTTGGTTTTGGAATTTCCGAAGAGGAAATGGATAAAGTTAATAATCCATCCGAGTTGATTTCAGACCTAATTTCTTTTGACATTTCTCCCATTATTTAATCTCCTTTGATTTAAGAAAAAAGCTGGACTACAGCTAAGATCAACATTACAGACAAAGCCATGTAGATCATCGAGCTTAAGATGAGTTTTTTCATTTTTTTATAACCGTGAATTCAAATAGATTATCTGATTCCTTTATTTCTTTCAATTTATGCTCTAAATATTCACAGAATTTCTTAACATCAGGAACACTCATGGGATCGGTAGAAATCAAGAGAACTTCTTCACCGCTTTCAGCTTCATAAATTGCCTTATGTAAAAGCATAAGGGGCTCAGGACATTTAAGACCTTTTGCGTCAATTACTTTCATAAGATTGTTGGAACTGAGTGGAATTCTTGGATACTAAATTTAATCTCCAAAGGACCAGGATAGATAAAATGAACATTCCTGCTGCCATTCCAATCCACATGCCAAGCGCTCCTATGGGCTCAATAATATTATCTGTTAACGATATGTTGTAACCAAGCGGCATACCTACGACCCAATACGCTATTATCATTATTAAAAGAGGGACTCTTGTGTCTTTGTAGCCCCTTAATGCACCCATACCGCTAAATGCAATGCCATCGGTGATTTGAAAGATGGCTGCAACAATTAAGAGGGTAGAAGCTAAAGAAACTATCAAGCTGTTGGGATTAAAAAAACTTGCAAGGTATTCACCATATAGAATTAAAATTGCGGCATTGATAAAGGCAAGAGCTATTGAAAATCCTATTCCACAAAAGGCTGCAAATCTAGAATCCTGAGAAGCATTTGCGCCTACTAGATTTCCAACTCTTACAGAAGCTGCTAAGCCAATAGCTAGCGGTATCATGAATGTCACTGTTGAAACATGCATGGCAATAGAATGACTAGCTATTACATCCGCCCCTAGTTGACCTAAAATTAATCCAGAGCCGCTGAACATACTGATTTCGACAAAAAGTGTTCCTCCAATCGGTAGCCCTAAAAGAACTATCTCTTTAATGATTTTAAAATCAGGTAGGTCAAACTGGTCAAAGAGCCCACAGTCTTTGTAATTATCGCTCGTATAAATATAGGTTGCTAAAATAATTAGAGATAGCCATGCTGATACCGCAAAAGAAATCCCACAACCAGCGCCACCTAACTCAGGCAAGCCAAACTTGCCAAAAATGAATCCATAATTGAGTATTGCATTCACAGCTACCATAAAAAGGTTTATGAAAGTTATAGGCAAGGGTTTTGTTATACCTTCGCTCATCGACCTCAAAGGTTGAAAAAAATATAAAGCAGGAAGCCCAACCATTAATCCATACATATATTTTCTGGTTATCTCTCTAACTTCTTCAGGAGTACCAAGTAAGTTAAAAGCCCAAGAAGATTGACTCATTGCCCAAATTCCTAAAATAATCAGAGGAATACTTACCCAGAAAGACTGCCGTATTATTTTTCCAACATTTTCTAAAGTATTGGCTCCAAAATTTTGAGCAACCATTGCGGTAACAATGAATAAGGTTCCCATCAATCCCATAGAGATTGGGAAAAAAAACATATTTCCAGTAGCTACCGCCGCTTGATCTATAGTGCTGTAATTTCCTGTCATCAGAGCTGCAATTATTCCTGTTGCATGTCCTGCAAGCTGAGAAAAAAACATTGGTATGGCTAATTGGCTAAATTTTGATAGCTCAAACGCAACTATAGGCAGAATTTTGTTTGGTCCTTCGTAAATTAATCTAGCAGTATTTGACATAAAAGGACGCTATCATATCACTTAGCACCAAAGCAGGAGTTATAAAATTAGAAAAGATAATCGACCATTTTGGTTAAAAAGAATTCATTGGTTTTTGGATAAACTTTATATTGAAAAAATTATCAGACCGCAATTTGACTACCTTGGAAAGGCTCCTATGATCATGGGTGTTAAGTATGTTCAAATCTTTGGTACAGGAATAAAAATGGGTGATTTTGCGACTCTTATTACCTCACCAGATGCTCATATTCATCTTACTACTTGGATAAGCGGCGGGTATGAAGGAAAAATAACTATTGGAGATTTTTGTTTAATTAGCCCTGGAGTCAGAATTTCTGCTGCCACAAACATTGAGATAGGTAACTCTTGCATGTTTGCTAACAATGCGTACGTATCAGATTCAGATTGGCACGATATTTACGATAGAGCTCAACCAGTTGGACAATCAGAACCTATCAAGCTAGAAGAAAATGTTTGGGTTGGAGATCGGGCAGTAATCTGTAAGGGAGTAACGATAGGTAAGAATAGTATTGTGGGTGCTGGAGCGATAGTCACCAAGGATGTGCCACCAAACGTTGTTGTAGCCGGGAACCCTGCAAAAATTGTAAAAGAGTTAGATCAAACAGCAAAAATGAAATCAAGAGAAGATATGTTTTCTGACCCCAAAGAAATGGATGATTTGTATTTAGCTCTTGATAGATATAATCTCAAAGGCAATACCTTTTTTGGATGGATTAAAAGCAAAATTTTGCCCTCAAGCAAAAATTGATAAAACTAATAATAGATAAAAATATCCCTATTTCAGAAGAATCTTTTGAGGGTCAGAATATTGATTTTGATTTTTTGCCTTTCGACAAAATAAATTCTTCAACGATTAAACATGCTGATGCTCTTTTTATTAGAACTACAACTAAAGTAAACAAGGAGCTCATTTCAAAATCTAATATCTCATTTGTCGGATCTTTTGCTTCTGGAGAAAACCATATTTCTAATGATTTATTAGATGATAGTGAATGTTTAATACAAACTGCCAAAGGTTCAAATTCTCAAGCTGTTTTTGAATATGTGCTCAGTTGTATATTAGAAAATGATTTTGAAGCATGTTCGGTTGGCATAGTGGGTCACGGACACGTTGGAAAAAAAATCGATTCTAGTTTAAATAAACTTGGATACGAGGTAGAGATTTATGATCCTTATTTATATGACCATTCGGAAGATGAGTTGAATAAAGTTTTATCGTGTGAGGTATTGAGCATCAATTGTTCATATTCAAAGGAAGGAAAATATCCTTCTCATAATTTAATCTCAAAAGAACATAGACCGAAAAGTAAATTAGTAATTAATTCATCAAGAGGAGAGGTAATTGATTATTCTGAAATAGCTAAATCATCGGAAATATTCAATGATGTTTGGGCAAATGAACCAAAAATTTCCTCGAATGATATTTATTCTTTCATGAATCACTCAAATGCTTTTGGTACGCCTCACATAGCGGGTTATACATTCTCATCTAAAGAAAGACAGATTGATTTAATTTTAGAAAAGTTTAATGATCTTTTTTCTAAATCTGTAGAACGAAAAGAAGTTAAAAAGTTTATAAAACTTTCAAGTTGTCTTTCTGATGAATTAATAAATTCAAAGAATATAGATCTCAAATCCATCGTTTTAGAAGTTTTTTCAACGAAAAAAATAGCCGCAGAATTTAGGGCCATCTTGAGTGAATACAACGAGATGGGTAAAACATTTGGGCCAGAGGAATTTGAAAAGCTTAGAAAATCAAAAATGAGGCAAGGCTTTGATCAAATTTATATAGATGTACCTATGGATAAAGATCTTTTACAAAGAATGGAGCTTTCTGGCTTTAAAAATCAAAAGAAAGAAAAATTTTCCTAAAAAACTCACTTAGTTATAATTAGTATATGAATGATTACAATTCTCTTCTAAGCGATCAAGAAATTGCAATTTTAAGAGAAAAAAAAGATTGGAAAACCACAATGACAATTATTTCAATGTGGGCTCAGGTTCTTTTTGCCTTTTCTTTATTTATTTATCTGCCAAATGCCTTAACTTTTATAATTTCTTCCGTGATCGTAGCTGCCAAGCAGTTCCAAATGACAGTTCTTATGCATGATGGTGCTCATGGTTTAATGTATAAAAATAGAAAATTAAATGACTTTGCATCTCAGTGGTTTTGTGCTTTTCCAGTGATGACTGATACTTTTCCTTATCGAAAAATACATTCACAGCATCATAAATATACCGAAACAGATAAAGATCCTGACATAGGATTAACCAAAGCTTTTCCTACATCCAGAGCAAGTCTCATCAGAAAATTTACGAGGGATCTTACTGGAGTAGCAGGACTACGAAGATACTTTGGGGCGCTAAAGTCTGCCTGGGGATCAAACTTGAGACTATCTGCTCACATTTCAAGATTTTTAAGCAAAATGTATGGATTTCTCACAACTAACTTGATTCTTTTCACTATTCTTTATCTGAGTGGAAATCCTTGGCTTTACCTTTTTTTATGGTGGGTACCGATGATTACTCTATTCAGCCTTTTTTATAGAATAAGAAGTATTACTGAACACTCAGGCGTGGAAGGTGGCGATGACTTCAAAAACACCAGGACGACAAAAGTGCCATGGTATTTAAGCTACTTTCTAGCCCCTCTGAACGTAAATTATCATGTTGAACATCACCTTTTTACATTTTGTCCTTGGTATAACTTACCAATGGCCCACAAAATGCTCAGAGCAAAGGGCCATACATCTAAAATGGAAATTGCTAATGGTTATGGAGAAGTCTTCAAAAAAGTATTAACAGCAAACTAATGGCAAAAAAAGATATAGACAAGAAAATTTCTGCAGAAGCCTATTTTGTTACTCAGCAACATGGAACCGAGCCAGCATTCTCTGGAGACTTAAATGATAATAAAGAGCCTGGAGATTATTTATGTGTCTGTTGTGGAGTAAAGCTTTTTGATCACAATTCAAAGTATGATTCTGGTTCTGGTTGGCCAAGCTTTTGGGAGCCGAACGATGAAGAGGCGGTTGCCTATAATGATGATTATGAAATTGGTTATTTAAGAAAAGAAGTTCATTGTTCTAAGTGCTCTGCTCATTTGGGTCATGTTTTTGACGATGGACCACAACCAACAGGTTTAAGGTATTGCATAAATTCAGTAGCTCTAGATTTTATTCCTGAAGAAAAAGAATAATTTTGACTACACCTTCTAAATTGGAGAGCCCTCAAAAAGGTTTATTTTTTAAAACGGGCTTAGTTTCATTTTGGACTTTTCTTTCTAGAATTTTCGGTCTGATTAGAGACGTTGTTACAACCAGTCTTTTAGGATCATCACTTGCACATGATGTTTTTGTGGTCGTGTTAAAAATACCAAATGTTTTTCGGAGACTCGTTGCTGAAGGGGCTTTTAATCAAGCTTTTGTTCCTGTACTCACAGAGTATAAAAATTTAAATAGTTTTGAAGAGACAAGAGGGGTTATTAATAAATCATTTACTTTCATATTTTTAGCTTCAGGAATTTTGGTGGGTTTGGTTTTTATTTTTACACCTGTATTCGTTTTTATTTTTGCTCCAGGTTTTTTTTACGATGAGTCTAAGCTCATCTTATCTCAAGATATTCTAAGGATAACTTTCCCTTATTTATTTTTTATATCTTTGGTTGCCTTATCGGGCAGTATTTTAAATACATTTGGTAAATTTTCAGTTCCTGCAGCCACTCCTATTTTTTTTAATTTAAGTATCATTCTCTGTGCAATTTATCTTAGAGACTATTTTGAGAGTCCAGTATTTGCACTGGCTTACGGTGTATTAATCGCTGGGATAGTCCAATTATTATTTCAAATAAAATTTTTGTTAGATTTAAAACTTCTGCCAAGACCTGATTTGAAAATTTTCAATAAAGGTACAAAAAAAATATTTAATTTAATGATCCCTGGCATTTTGGCTGGCGGAGTCGTTCAGTTGAATACTTTAATTGATACTATTTTCGCTTCTCTTCTTGAAACAGGGAGCCCAACTTGGCTTTACCTCTCCGATAGGTTGATACAACTTCCTCTTGGAATTTTTGGAATTGCCATCGCCACTGTAATTCTTCCTAAATTATCAAGTGAGTATGTCGCTGAAAAATATCTAGAATTTAAAGATAATTTAAAATGGGGAATAGAACTCATTTTAATTTTTGCAATCCCATCATCTGTTGCTCTTTTTTATTTGGGATTGCCAATCATTGAATTACTTTTTGTAAGAGGAAACTTTAATGAAAGTGATGCAATTATGACTGCTATGAGCCTACAAGCTTTTTCGCTTGGCCTATTTGCTTTTATGTTGATTAAAGTTTTATCAGCTAGTTTTTTTGCAAGACAAGATACTTTTACGCCTTTAATTATTACTATTCTTTCTTTTATGATGAATGTTTTTCTGAATTACTTTTTGGCTTTTTATCTTGGATATGGGCATGTTGGACTTGCCTTGGGAAGCTCTATTGCTTCCATAGTTTCGGTAGTAATTTACTATGTAATCTTATCAAGAAATTCTTTTATTGAAGTAACCAAAGAAAGTTTAATCTCAATAATAAAAATACTAAGTGCAAATATAATTTTCTACTTTGTTATTAATTTCTTTGCAAACAATATTTCAGCTATTAACGATCAATGGCTATCAAACCTAATTCTTTTGTTTGGGATATTATTTCTAATTATATTTTATTTTTTAATCCTTTATCTATTAGGATTCAGAGCATCTTTTTTTAGAAGATAATGTATTTGATTAGAGGTCAATCCAACATAGAGCTTTTTAGAGAAAAGCACTCTAAAGATTCATTCATTGCAACCATAGGGAATTTTGACGGCTTACATTTAGGTCATAAAGAAATTCTTAAAAATATGCTTTTAATTGCAAAAAGAAAAAAGCTAAAGAGAATGGTTATTTTTACCGAGCCCCATGCGAAAGAATTTTTTGCTGAAGAAATTTCATCTGTGGAAGCTCCACCAAGGATTTCACCTTGGAGAGATAAATATTTAAGTCTCAAAAAAAATGGAGTGGACGTAGCTTTTTTTCTTAAATTCAACAGTAATTTAAAACGAATGACTCCTGAAATTTTTGCAGACGATATTCTTGGAAATCTTCAGATTAGGTCTTTAATGATTGGCGATGATTTTAAATTTGGAAAGGATAGGAGGGGTGATTTTAATTTTCTAGTTAATTGGGGAAAGAACAAAGGCGTGGATGTCTTAAAAACTGGAACATTTAAAATTAATGATAAAAGAGTAAGCAGCACCCGAATTAGAGAAGCTTTGATAAATAATAATTTTGATGAGGCTAAAATACTGCTTGATAGGCCCTATACCTTTTCTGGAAAAGTAGTCCATGGAAATCAACTAGGCAGAACAATTGATGTTCCTACTGCTAATTTATGGCTGCCTAAGACAAATTTACCTATCAAAGGGGTTTACGGAGTAAAAATTCAATTAGAAAACAGAAAATTTTTAGGCATAGCCAACATGGGTCTGCGTCCAACAATTGGAGGAACAATGCCAGTTTTAGAGATCCATATATTTAATTTTTCAGAAGATATCTATGGCCAGAGAATTCAAGTAGAATTTTGTTTTAAAGTTAGGGATGAGAAGAAGTTTTCTGGATTAGACCAACTTAAAGAACAAATAAAAAAAGATATTTCCTACACGTTGAATACATTTGATTCGAATCTATGAAAGATACCCTAAATCTTCCAAAGACTAAATTTTCCATGAAAGCCAATTTGGCTCAAAAAGAGCCAGAGATTCTTAAATTCTGGGAGGAGATTAATTTGTATGACGCTCTTCAGGAACAAAATAAGGATAAACCGAAATTTACCTTCCACGACGGTCCTCCATATGCCAATGGCCCAATTCATTTGGGTACAAGCATCAATAAAACTTTAAAAGATATTGCCTGCAAATCTAGATTACTATCCGGTTACAACGTCTCTTTTGTTCCTGGATGGGATTGTCATGGATTACCTATTGAGTTAAACGTGGAGCAAAAATCAGGTAAGCCAAATAAAGATATTCCTGCCAAAGACTTTAGGGCCAAATGTCGTGATTATGCTAACCAGCAAATCGCAATCCAAAAAAAGGATTTCAAAAGATTGGGTGTTTTGGCTGATTGGAATAATCCTTACAAGACAATGGATTACTCTTTCGAGGCAGGGATAATCAGAGCTCTTTCAGAGATAGTCAAATCGGGTCATCTAATCAAAGGGGATAAACCTGTTTATTGGTGTCCTGATTGCAACTCTGCACTTGCTGAGGCAGAAGTGGAATACAAAGATAAAACCTCCACCTCAATAGATTTCCTTTTTGAGATGGAGACATCAAGTGTGAATGAAATTTTTAATACTTCAGTGGATGAAAATATTAAAACATCCTTTTTATCATGGACAACAACTCCATGGACTATCCCTGGAAATGTAGCTTTATCAGTCAACCCAAATCTCGATTATTCTCTGTTAGAAGTCAACAAAGATAACTTCATGCAATGCTTGATTATTTGTAAGGATTTAGTGGATAGCGTTCTTGAAAGATGTTCCATATCAAACTATACGATCTTATCGACAAAACCTGGATCTATTTTGGAGTCTGCAGAAGCTAAACATCCTTATTTTGATAGGAAGTCTACAGTCATATTGGGAGATCATGTTACTACCGAAATGGGTACTGGAATTGTTCATACAGCGCCAGCTCATGGTCTAGAAGACTTTCACGCAAGCAATAAATATAAACTTGAGATACTAAATCACGTTGGCTCGGATGGAAGATTCTTAGAAACAGCTATTGATTTTTCTGGAATGAATTTAGAGGAAGCCAATAAAAAATCTATCGAAATGTTAGAAAGACAATCAAACCTTCTATCTAAGGATTCTTATCAACATAGTTTTCCGCACTGTTGGAGACACAAAACATCGCTATTTTTCAGAGCAACTCCTCAATGGTTTATATCTATGACGGCAGAAAACTTATTGGAGAATTCTATGAATTCTATTGATTCTGTTAACTGGATGCCAGATTGGGGTAAATCCAGGATTACAAGCATGATGGAAGAGAGGCCAGATTGGTGTATTTCAAGACAAAGAACTTGGGGTGTTCCCATAGCTTTGTATATAAATAAGAAAACCAGAGAGCTTCATCCAGATACCGTCTCTATTATGCAAAAAGTAGCAGATGAAATTGAAAAGTCAGGAACAGACATTTGGTTTGAGCAAAAATTAGAATCAGTGAATGTTGGCGATGAGTATGAGCCAGTAATGGATATTTTAGATGTATGGTTTGATTCTGGCGTCACACATTACTGTGTTCTTAATGAACAAAGAGGATTGTCTCAACCTGCAGATTTATATTTAGAAGGATCTGATCAGCATAGAGGTTGGTTCCAGTCATCTCTCCTTACAGGGATGACAATTAATAAGCTACCGCCGTTTAGAAATGTAGTAACTCACGGATTTGTTGTTGATAGCGAAGGGAAAAAAATGTCTAAATCTTTAGGAAATGTTGTTTCTCCTCAATCTATTTGGAATCAAAAAGGGGCGGATATTTTAAGAGCATGGGTTGCTTCAACAGAGTTTAGAAATGAGATGAATTTCTCAAATGAAATTTTGGATAGAACGACTGATTCATATAGAAAAATAAGAAATACAATTAGATTTCTTTTGAGTAATTTGTATGATTTTGATGAAAATAATCAACTGCAAAAGATCAATGAACTGATTGAGTTAGATCAGTTTATTGTTGCTAAGGCAATGGAAGTCCAGAGGGATATAGTAGCCGATTATGAAAATTTTGATTTTCATTTGGCATTTCAAAAAATCTTAAATTTTTGTACGAATGAATTAGGTAGTTTCTACTTAGACATAATCAAGGATAGAGCTTATACATGTCATCACGACGGACCTGCAAGAAAATCTTCTCAAACCGCAATGTTTCATTTACTTCAAATGCTCATTCGATGGATTAGTCCAATCATTAGTTTTACAGCAGAGGAAGCATGGAAAGAATTTTCAAACGACGAAAGTTCAATTTTTGAGAAAGAATGGTATTTGTTGGTAGAACCACTCGAGTCAGACTTAGATGGTTGGAATGATTTAATTAATCTAAAAGACGAAGTAAATAAGAATATTGAAATTTTAAGAGAGGAAGGAAGCATTGGTTCTTCTCTCGATGCAGAAGTTCACATAACTTTTAGCGAGAATGATTTCCTAAAATTTTCAAGATTTGGAGAAGAACTTAAGTTTCTCTTTCTAGTATCTAATGTGAGTCTATCTGTTTCTGACAAAGATTTGGATGAGCCTAAAATTGATATAAAAGTTTCAATCGATGAAAAATGCGAGAGATGCTGGCATCATGTTGCTGATCTATCTGATCATGAAGGCAATAAAATTTGTTCTCGTTGCATATCGAATTTATCTTTTCCTGGAGAAGCAAGACAGATGATATGAAGGCCTATGCGGGATTATTAATTTTGATACTTTTTATATTTGATCAATATTCAAAATACCTTATAAGGATAAATTTTGACCTTTTTCAACATAAAAATGTTTTTTATTTCCTTGATTTTGTGTACATACCTAATTACGGAGTAGCTTTCAATATCCTTAATAATGAAAGCTTGAATCTAGGATTTGTATTTAGCTTGCTTGTCTTTTTAATCTGCCTTTACTTAGTTTGGTTGATATTTATAAACCAAGAAAGGCCTAACAAAACTCAATTGATATCATTGAGTCTAATTCTTGCAGGAGGATTTGGTAACTTGTTTGATAGGGTTTTTTTAGGACATGTAGTTGATTTTATTGCTATTACATTCAACCCTTATGTATTCAATTTGGCCGATGTATTTATAACAATTGGAATAGTACTTTATCTGATAAATTATTTTAATGTTAAGGAGCAAAATTTTTGAAAAGAGAGATTAAGTTAGCAAATCCAAGAGGATTCTGTGCTGGAGTAGATCGTGCCATTGAAATTGTAAATCAGGCATTATTGAAATTCGGTCCACCAGTATATGTCAGACATGAGGTAGTTCATAATCGAAATGTTGTAGAAGATTTAAAATCAAAAGGAGCAATTTTTGTTGAACAAATTGATGAAATACCAGAAGGTGCAATAACTATCTTTTCTGCTCATGGGGTTTCTAAAAAAGTTGTCGATGATGCTGAAACAAAGAACTTGAATTATTTTGATGCAACATGCCCTCTGGTCACAAAAGTTCATATGGAGGTCATCAGATATGCAAGGCAAGGCTTGGATATAATTTTAGTTGGGCATAATAACCATCCTGAAGTGGAAGGAACTCTGGGAAGATTTCCTCACGACTCAAAAGGTAAAATTTATTTAGTTGAGTCAGAAATTGATGCAAAAAATATAGAAATAGACCAACCATCCAATCTGGCTATGGTTACTCAAACAACTTTATCTGTCGATGATACAAAATCGATTATAAATATTTTGAAAAAGCGTTTCCCTAAAATAATAAGCCCATCTTCAGATGATATTTGTTACGCAACACAAAATAGACAAGATGCTGTAAAACAGCTCGCATTAGAAACAGAACTTATAATAATTGTAGGTTCAAACAACAGTTCTAATTCAAATAGACTTAAGGAATTATCAGAAAATTGTGGCGTAAAATCCATATTAGTTGATGATCCTAATGAGCTAGCTCCTGAACAACTGGATGGAATTTTTAAATTAGGAATATCCGCAGGGGCTTCTGCTCCCGAGTCTTTAGTTCAAAGCATTGTTTCAAAATGTCAAAAATTGGGATTCGAAATGTCTCAGGAACTTGACGGCTTAAAAGAATCGGTAAATTTTAAACTTCCAAAAGAATTAGTTTCATGAAAAGAATTGGTGTCATAGGGTCAGGTATAGCAGGAATTACAACTGCTTATTCTTTAGCTAAAAGGGGTCATAAAGTTACGCTTATAGATGCCAGAAGATATCCTGCAATGGCTACCAGTTATGCAAATGGAGGCCAATTAAGCGCCAGTAATGCTGAAACATGGAACACAACAAAAAATTTATTTAATGGAATAAAATGGATGTTCCAGAAGGATGCTCCTCTTCTCTTTAATCCAACCCCAAATCTGAATAAGTACAAATGGATGCTTGGATTTCTTGCAGCAACTTTTTCCGGTAAGCACAAATCTAATACCCTAAAAACAATAGATATGGCAAAAAAAGCAAGAGAGCATTACTTCAAAATTGCTGATGATGAAAAAATTGAATTTAATTTATTAAAAAAGGGACTACTTCATATTTACGATAACGAAAATGAATTGCAAGCTGCTAGAGAAAAAAAGAATTGGATTGAGCAAGATGGAATGGAATGGGATTATTTAGATCTTGATGAGATTGAGGACTTGGAGCCAGCATTCAAAACAGATAAAAATACAAAAAAAATTGTCGGCGGTATTTATACAAAATCAGATGCAAGCGGAGATATACATAAATTCTGCGTGAATCTTCATAAGGTGCTTGAAGATAAATATAAACTCATTTCTAAATTTAATTCTGAGGTAGAAACAATTTATAAAGAGAAAGATTGTGTCATTATTTCAATTTCTGATGGAAATATTACTGAAGGTTTGGTGTTTGATAAGGTGGCGATTTGTGCAGGTGTCGACACTCAAAAGTTTGCCAATGTATTAGGCGATAGAATGCAAGTTTATCCAGTAAAA
Source organism: uncultured SAR86 cluster bacterium (assembly GCA_902570035.1). Lineage (GTDB taxonomy): Bacteria > Pseudomonadota > Gammaproteobacteria > Magnimaribacterales > AG-339-G14 > CACNYO01. The sequence goes on from CACFWO010000008.1 coordinate 22,637, forward strand.
GGTTACAGCGTAACCATCAATCTAAATGATCAAGTTTCTCAGGAAGCAGCTCCTAAAGTTTCCTTGATCGATGATCCAGTAAAAATTGTTTCAAGTAGATTAGGCAATAGGCTTAGGGTCGCAGGAACAGCAGAGTTAGCAGGTTACAACAAAGATATAAGACAAGACAGGGTCAGACCTTTACTAAACTGGGTAAAAAAATATTTTCCAGATGTGAGTACTGAGAGCTACACACCTTGGGCAGGACTTAGGCCAATGACTCCAGATATGATGCCGCTTCTTTTTGAAAGCAATCTTGGAGATATTTTTTATAACACTGGTCACGGGCATCTTGGATGGACACTTAGTGCAGAGACCGCAGAAATATTAGCTAAAAAAATATTAAATGAGACTTGAAAAAGGCTGGCTGGATAAAGCAAACAGATGTCCTTCTCCTAATTATGATGTCAGATCCAACGAAGAAATAGATTTAATTGTGATCCATTCTATAAGTCTTCCACCGGGAATTTTTGGCAATACCTTTGTAGAAGACTTTTTTCAAAATAAACTTGATCATTCAAAAGACAAATATTTTCAAGAAATAAAAGATTTGAAGGTATCAAGCCATTTTTTGATAAAAAGAGAAGGAGAAATTACCCAATTTGTTTCAATTTTAGACAGAGCTTGGCACGCAGGGGTTTCAAGTTTTGAAGGAAGAGAAGATTGTAATGATTACTCAATTGGAATTGAGCTTGAGGGTACTGATGTTGATTTTTTTGAGGAGAATCAATACGAATCCCTGGTATCTCTTACAAGCACCTTAATGTCAGAGCTTCCAAGAATTACTCTCGATCGAATTGTTGGACATAGTGATATAGCTCCAGGAAGGAAATCTGATCCAGGAAAAGGGTTCGATTGGGATAAATTTAAAGATAGAATAATCAAATAATGCCTTCTTTTGATATCGAATCCAAAGTTGATCAACATGAGCTGACCAATGCCATAGATCAAGCTAATAGAGTTATTGGAAATAGATTTGATTTCAAAGGCACTGATTCTGAGATTCTTCACAATGAAAATAAAATTACTTTGAAGTCTCAACAATCTTTTCAAATCGATCAAATGCTTCCGATACTGAAAGAATCTCTCGCTAAAAGGGGTATTGATATTAAATGTCTTTCTGAGGATGCAACAATTGAATCCAATAACCAAGCATCAAAAGAGATTATTGTTAATGAAGGCATCTCTCAAGATATTGGTCGGATAATAAACCTAGCTGTTAAATCCTCTAAAATCAAAGTTCAGTCTTCCGTCCAAGGGGATACGGTTAGAATTTCTGGAAAGAAGAGGGATGACTTGCAATCAATTATGGCTGAAATTAAATCGCTTGATATTGAGATGCCTTTGCAATTTAAAAATTTTAGGGATTAATGGCTTCATTCAGTCAATCTTTTCTGGCTTATTTTCAGAAGAAAAATCTACAAATTATATTATTGGGTTGTTTATCTGGGATCCCTTTAGGATTACTGATAGATCCTTTAAATTATTGGCTTGCTGAGGTTGGTATAGAAAAAAGCACTATAGGTCTTTTTAGTTTGATTCTTATCATTTACACAATCAAAGCTTTATGGGCTCCACTAATTGATAGATTAAGTTTACCGATACTCAGTGGTTTTGGGCAAAGAAAAAGCTGGCTTATCTTTTCTCAGATTGTAACAGGCTGCTTCGTGATCTCCTTGGGGTTAATTGAACCTAATTCGAATATCTTATTTTTTGCTTATGTAGCTATTTTCATTAGCATCTTTTCTGCAACTCAGGATATTTGTGTTGATGCACTAAGGATAGAACTTGTTCAAAAAAAAGAGCTAGGAGAAGCATCATCAGTTTATGTGATAGGTTATCGGATTGGAGCAGTCTTAATTTCTCAGGTTGTCGGTCTGTATCTTGCTGAAATTTTTGGATTTCAGAGTACTTATGTTTTTCTAGGAGTATTTTTCATCAGCTTCTCCATTATCACTTTTTATTTTTTGGAGGAGCCAGAGCGACAAGTGAAACCCATGCTATCCCCATTCACTAATTTTGGTAAATGGCTTAAAGATAGCTTTTTAGATCCATATTTTGATTTGTTCCTGAGGTACAAAAATCATCTTATTATTCTGTTATTGGTTATGTTTACCTATAGATTAAGTGATATTTTTCTTGGTCCTATGGCAATGCCTTTCTACCAATATCTTGGATTTACTAAGTCTGAGGTGGCTACCTATACCAATCTTTATGGTCTTTCCATGACGATTGCAGGAGGTTTATTTGGGGGCTTGTTAATTCATAGATTTGGAATTGCCAGCATGCTTATCGCAGGCTCAATTTTAGCTCCTTTGACTAATTTATTCTTTTTAGTGCTTAATAACGCAGGCAAAGATTTAAGCTTTCTTATCTTAACGATTACTGCTGATAATTTTACTCAAGGGTTTGTTGTCGTGGTCGTAATATCTTTGCTTTCCAGTGTTGTATCCAAAACCTATACAGCAACTCAATATGCTGGTTTATTTTTGTTAGGAACTCTGCCTTCAAGATTAATTTCAAGCTCATCTGGTTT
>CACFWO010000009.1 GCA_902570035.1 uncultured SAR86 cluster bacterium
TCTTTTAATTTTTTTAGTGAATAGTTTTTTGACCTCACTTCTTCCGGGCCGATTATAACCGCAAAATCAATATTATTCTTGTCAGCTTTTTTCAACTGATTTTTTAGTGAAGATTGGTAACCAGAGAACAAAACTCTTAAATCCTTATTATCCTTTCTTAACTTTTGTGAGAGCTTAAGCCCATCTGAAACATAGCTTTCATCGGTAAGTATTATTTGGAGAGACGATGAAGAAGTTGATTCGTTTGCTTTAGTAATCAAAGCAAGTCTATCCAGACCAATCGAGAAACCAGCAGCCGGACAATCTCTTCCACCAAGTTGTTTGGATAATCTGTCATACCTTCCCCCTCCGCAAAAAGTGTTTTGACTTCCGAGATCTGGAGATGTCCATTCAAAAACGAGGTCGTTGTAGTAATCGAGACCTCTGACTAATTTCTCGTCTTCTTTATACGATATTCCTAAATCATAAAGGCCTTCTTTGATCAACTCATAATTTTCAGCTGATTTTTGACTTAAAAATGAGGATATTTTGGGCGCATTTTTAATCACTTTTTGAGTTTCTTCATTTTTAGAATCTAAGATTCTCAGAGGATTAGTTTCAAGTCTTTTCAAGCTATCCTCATCAAGAGATTCAGAGAAATCACTTAAATACTTCTTTAAGTCTGAAGCATATTTTTTTTGAGACTCCTCATCACCGAGAGAGTTGATATTTAGTGAAACATTGCCCATTCCAAATCTTTGGAAAATTTCATTTGCCATCATCAGTAACTCAAGATCTGCCTCAAACCCTCTGATGCCATATGTTTCTGCGCTTACTTGAAAAAATTGCCTTGATCGACCCTTTTGTGGTCGTTCATATCTAAACATTGGACCCGCGTAAGACAGTTTAATTGGACCTAAATCAAGCAAACCTGAATCAATGGCAAACCTCAGACAACCTGCTGTGCCCTCTGGTCTTAGAACTAAATCCTCACCCTTCCTGTCTTGAAAAGTAAACATTTCCTTGTTTACTATGTCTGTTTCTTCTCCAACAGATCTGATAAAGAGCTCTTTCTTCTCTACTATGGGAGTTTCAATCTCTTTAAAAAAATAACTATTAAAAATGGTTTTTATTTCATTTAATAGATTTGATTTATGGTCAAACTCACTCGGATCCAGATCATTGAAACCTCTGGGCTTTGTTACTTTCGACATAATCTAACCTTTAGCAATTATTTTTTTATTCTCAATTTCAATAGATTTTACTTTATCTCTGATTTGTTTTTCCAAATGCTCTACGAGATTTTCATTCCCTATTTTGTGATCAGGCTCTCCATCAATGTAAATCAAATTATTTGGATCTGCCCCTGTTATACCAACATGAGCTGCTTTAGATTCCCCGGGCCCATTCACATAACAACCAATTACAGCAACATCAATATTTTCTCTGACATCCTCTAATCTTGCTTCTAATTGATTCATAGTTTCAATTACATTGAAATTTTGTCTTGAACAGCTTGGACAAGCTATAAAATTTATTCCCTTTGATCTAAGTTTTAAGCTTTTTAATAAATCAAAACCTACTTTTATTTCGTCAACGGGATCAGATGCAAGTGACACCCTGATTGTATCCCCTATTCCATCCATTAATAATGCACCCATAGCTATGGATGATTTAACTGTGCCAGATCTGAACCCACCTGCTTCTGTGAGACCAAGATGTAAAGGTTGTTTTATCATTTCTGCAATAATCCTATAGCTTTCTACCATCATGCCAACATCAGATGCCTTGATGCTGAGCTTAAAATTTTGAAAATTAAGAGATTCCAATATATCCACGTGATTCATGGCTGATTCGACCAAGGCTTCAGGTGTGGGCTCACCATATTTTTTTTGTAGTTTTTTCTCTAAAGAACCAGCATTGACGCCAACTCTAATTGGAATATCTTTATCTTCCGCACATTTAACTACCTCTTTAACTCTATCGATGTTGCCAATATTGCCAGGATTAATTCTTAAGCAATCGGCTCCATTTTTAGCAGCCAGAATACCCATCTTGTAATCAAAGTGTATATCTGCAATGAGAGGAACATTGGAATCTTTTTTTATCAACTTGAAAGCCGTTGCTGCTTCTTCATTTGGTACAGAAATTCTGACTAAATCTGCTCCAGCATCTTCAAGCTGTTTTACTTGATCTAATGTCGCTTGGACATCCTCTGTTTTAGTGTTCGTCATGCTTTGAACACTAATTGGGGCATCGCCACCAATTTCTACATTGCCAACATTAATTTTTAGAGAATTACGTCTTTTAATCTTTAAAAAGTTCAACAACTACTCCGTTCTCAAATAGAAAGTGAGCATAATCGGTGTATTGACTCACAGTTTCTGAAAAATCTATATTTTTTCCGTTCAAGTATATCTTTACAGATGGAGAGTGTCCTATTTTAAATTTGAAAGGGCCATAACCAGTTACTTCATAAAGACCTGTTTGAAGGAGTTCAAACAAAAGAATTTGCTCATTATCAATAATTTCTACCCAACTTTCGCCTTGGACTATTATTTCAATTTCACTGACGTTATCATCTGAGAGAATTTTCTTATCATCCCTGTCAAAGTCAATATCAATGGTTGGAACATCTGGATCTTGATCAAAGGCTATTTGGTCTTCAAGAATATTATTTGGAATCTTTAGGTCTTTCTCTATAGCGCTTTCAGCAACTAACTCGCCATTGATAATTTCTTGATCATCTGAAATATTTTCAATGTAACTGACATCTTTTTTTTGATCATCGCCTCCGAATAACAAGTAGGAAAGAATTATCAAAGAAAAAATAGTAATTAAAAGAATAGTAATCCTTCTTTCTAGGAATTTAGATGCAAAATTAGAAAAAAAGCTCTCCGATGATTCAAGGCTTTCATCTTCATCAGAAATGTTTTTTTCTTTCGAGTATTCTTCATATTTTTCAAGGATTATCGAAGGTTCTAGATCGAAAAATGAACAATATTTCTTGATTTGTGATTTAGCAAAAATAGGTGCTGGCAGTTCATCAAAGTTTAATTCCTCTATGGCTAGAAGAAATTTTTCTGGAATATTTAATTTAGTAGAAATCTCATGAAGTGAAATTCCTTTTTCTGCTCGGAATTTTGCTAGATCAAAATCCAAAGTTCTCTCTAGAAAAGATCATTCATGATAGCAATCTCTCTTTCAGCTGACTGCAAAGAATCAGAGCCATGCACAGCGTTCTCTCCCAAAGAAGTGGCAAATGATTTTCTTAGTGTTCCTTCATCTGCTTCAGCTGGGTTAGTTGCTCCCATTAATTCTCGGTACTTAGAAACAACGTCATCACCTTCTAAGATCTGAATGACGCAATCACCGGATGTCATAAAATCAACAAGCTCTCCATAAAAAGGTCTTTCAGAATGCTCTGCATAAAAGTTTTCTGCTATTTCTCTATCCAAAGTAAGGCGTTTAGATTTAGTAATTTTTATTCCCGATTCTTTTATCTTTTCATTTATATCTTCAATGAATCCATTCTTTACTGCATCGGGCTTAATTATGCATAAAGTATTTTCCATATTTCCTCCTTAAGAATTAGTCTTTTTCTTCAATCCAGGTTGCCTGAATCGCTTCTAATATCTTTTCATTTGATCTGTCTGGATCATCGGTAAAACCATCCAAATCTATGACCATCTTTCTCAAATCAACAAACAAAATTTTTTCTGGATCAGTTTCAGAGTGCTTTTCAATAAGCTCATCGACGATTTCATAAATATCTGTCCAAAGCATTTTGTCAAAGACTAAAAACTATTTAAGCTCCGCAAATGGTTTATTAGAGAATGTAAAACTCTCGCCGCATCCACACTCATTTTCAACGTTGGGGTTTTTAAAGACTAAATTATGATTTACACCTTCTTGAATAAAATCCAATTCTGTACCTTTAAGAAAAATCAAACTTGTGTCTTTGATGTAAACGTCAACACCAGAGAAATTTCCATGGTAATCATTTGGATCTTCATCTTTTACATAATCTAGATTGTAAGCATATCCTGAGCATCCAGAGTCTTTTAAAGATATTCTGATTCCATTTGAGCCTGGTTTGGACTTCATCATCTCAACAAGATGATTTACTGCAGAGCTAGAGACACTGAAGTCATCCTTACTAAGAGACTTCTTATCTTCTGCGTCCAAATTATGCTTATTTGGATGTAATTCTGAAACCATGTTGATAGTATATCGTGGAAACTGGATTGAAATATCATTTGAGAGATTTCTTAATTGGCAACTCAGTCTAGACCTTTGCTCAAGACCCCATGCCTTATCAAGCATATCTTCCTCATCATCGGATGATTCTTCCAAAGTATCGAACCCCTCAGTAACAATTACGTGACAAGTAGTGCATGCACATGACATCTCACAAGCATGCTCTACAAAAATATTATTATCGAGTAAATTTTCGCAGACTGACTTAGAGGGTTCAGCTTCTACAACTGCTCCTTCAGGACAAATCTCTGCATGAGGCAAAATAGTTATCTTGGGCATTAGTCATTATTTCTTAAACTCTTAAAGTCATCTATAGCACGATGAATTGCCTCTTCTGCGAGCACACTACAGTGAATTTTAATCGAGGGTAATTCTAAAATATCGACAATTTCCTGGTTAGAAATCGCTTGAGCCTCTTCCAAAGTTTTGCCCTTAAGCATGTCAATTAATTGTCCGCTTGATGCAATAGCTGAACCACAACCGTATGTTTTGAACCTGGCATCAACTATTCTGTTTTCACCATCAATGTTCTGACATTTTATTTGAAGTTTCATTACATCTCCACAGGCTGGAGCACCAACGATTCCGGTACCTACTCGATGAAAATCTTCATCGCCAGGCTTCCATCTACCAACGCTGGCCTTTTCAGGATTGTTTAAAGTTTCTTCAAACTTATCTACTACTTTTTGTGAATATGCCATTTTTATCCTCTTTAGCTATTAAGCCCACTTTATTTTATCTAAATCTACTCCATCTTGATACATTTCCCAAAGAGGAGAGATTTCTCTCAATCTTTCCACTGAGGACTTAACAAGCAAAGCAGTTTCCTTTACATCTTGTTCAGTAGTATACCTACCAAAAGAAAATCTAATAGAACTATGGGCAAGCTCATCTTTCCTTCCAAGCGCTCTAAGAACATACGAAGGTTCTAAGCTCGCTGAAGTACATGCAGACCCAGAGGAAACTGCAATTGATTTAAGAGCCATTATGAGAGATTCTCCCTCAACAAAATTAAAAGATATGTTCAATATGCCAGGGAATTTGTTTTTTGAATCTCCATTGACATAAATTTCCTCAATATCTTTGACTTCTTCCCAGAAAATTCTTTTAAGATTTTCTAGCTTTCTTAGGTCATCATCCATTTGTTGATGAGCAATTCTTGCTGCCTCGCCTAAACCTACTATCTGATGTGTAGCCAAAGTACCAGATCTAAACCCTCTTTCGTGACCGCCTCCATGAAATAAGGGTTCTAGTCTAACTCTAGGTTTTCTTCTAACAAACAATGCGCCCACACCCTTGGGGCCATAAAATTTATGAGCTGAAATAGATAAAAGATCAATTTTATTTAAAGACATATCAATGGCGATTTTCCCAATGCTTTGGGCTGCATCAACATGGAAGATTATTCCTTTGCTTCTAGTTAGTTCACCTATTGAATCAATATCAGTAATCGTTCCTAATTCATTATTCATGTGCATGAGTGACACTAAAATTGTTTTTTCAGTGACTGCTTCTGCAACTTGCTCAACAGTGATATCGCCTGATGAATTTGGCTCCAAATATGTAACTTCAAAGCCTTCTTCTTCAAGTTGCCTAAAGGGATCAAGAACTGCTTTGTGTTCTATTTTTGAAGTGACAAGATGATTACCTTTATTCTTGTAGAATCTTGCTGCGCCTTTAATTGCTAAATTATCAGACTCAGTTGCACCTGAAGTCCAAATTATTTCTCTAGGATCACAACCGATTAAAGTTGCGAGATTATTTCTTGCCTCTTCAACTGCTTCGTCAGCTTTCCATCCGAAGGAGTGAGATCTGGAAGCAGGGTTTCCAAAATTCCCATCGAAGGACATAAAATCTGTCATCTTTTTAACAACGCCTTCTTCTACAGGAGTAGTTGATGCATAATCTAAATATATTTGTTTCAAAATTACCTACCAATAAATTTGTGTGTATTCTATTCTCATTCAGGTACAGAGTAAAGAAAAAAGGTACATTTAAAGACTACTTTATAACTTTTAATTATAAAGAATCTGAAAAGTAGATTAAAGACCTATATTTATGCCTCTTAGAAGATCTAATATTTCTTCATATGTACCTTTGAAAAAAAATAAGGTACACTCTGAACAAATAAAATGATTATAGGTACAGAATCATGAGCAAAAACAAGTATCTTTACAAAAGGCATAATACTTGGTGGGTAAAACTTTCAGTTCCAAAAACTTTAAGAAATAAATTAGGTTATGATCTGAGGCAAACTACAGGAACCTCAAATCTAGACGAGGCAATTCTAAAGAGAGATCAAATTGTCCAAGAGTTTAGAGACGTTATCAATACTGAAAAAAACCTTTTAAAAAATTCTAAACCATCTAAGGATATTTCTGGTAGATCAGATGTTCCTGACAGCGAGTACATGCCCAAAACAGATATATCTGATCCTCAGTATTTTCATAAAGTTGTTGACTGTCAGTGGGCCTGCCCTGCTCATACCAATGTTCCTGAATATATTAGATTGATTGCTCAAAAAAAATATACCGATGCATACATGTTAAATTGGAAATCAAATGTTTTTCCTGGAATTCTTGGAAGAACTTGTGACAGGCCTTGCGAGCCAGCATGCAGAAGAACTAGAACACATGAAGAACCCGTAGCAATTTGCAGATTAAAAAGAGTTGCTGCCGATAATAAAGAAGACTTTGATACTCTTCTTCCTGAAATTCCGACTGAAAAAAATGGAAAAAATATTGCTTTGATTGGTGGTGGCCCTGCTTCTTTGACTGTAGCTAGAGATCTACTACCTTTAGGTTATGAGGTAACAGTATTTGAAAAGGATCCTAAGCCTGGCGGGTTGATGAGAACCAATATTCCATCTTTTAGATTACCTGAAGAAGTTTTAGATGAAGAAGTTTATAGAGTCATCAAAATGGGTGCGAAGTTTGTTAACAATACTGAAATCAAAAGCATGAAGTCTCTTGTAGATGATGAAAAATTTGATGCTGTTTTTGTAGGAACAGGTGCACCTAAAGGGAAAAATTTAAATATTCCTGGAAGAGATGAAGCGTCTGAAAATATTCATATTGGTATTGATTGGCTAACTAGTATCGCTTTTGAACACATATCTTCTATTGGGAAAAAAGTAGTTGTAATTGGTGGTGGAAACACTGCAATGGATTGCTGCAGGACAGCTATCAGATTAGGAGCGGAAGATGTGAAAGTTACAGTAAGAAGTCCTTTCGAAGAAATGAAGGCCTCTGATTGGGAAAAAGAAGAAGCCATTGATGAAGGGATCCCTATTCTTGAGAATACATCTCCCAAAGAGTTTGTTGTAGATGACAATGGGAAACTGAAAGGAGTTAAGTTTGAGAAGGTCGCACCACAATATTCAGATGACGGAAAAAGAAAACTAGTTCCTACTGGGGAAGAAATAGTCATTGAGTGCGATGACGTTTTATTAGCTATTGGACAAGATAATGCCTTTGATTGGATTGAAAGAGATATTGGTATGGAATTTGGTGAGTGGGATATGCCAATTGTTGATAAAACTACAATGCAATCAACTTTACCAAAAGTCTTTTTTGGTGGTGATGCAGCGTGGGGACCCGAAAATATTATTTGGGCTGTAGCGCATGGACATCAAGCTGCTATATCGATTGATAACTATTGTAGAGGTGTTGATCTTTTAGATAGACCAAATCCTTTGACAAATCTTGTGAGTCAAAAAATGGGTGTTCATGAATGGGCATATGATAATGATATCTCTCAAGAGGATAGAAACATTGTTCCTCATGCCGATCATTCCGAAGCACTGAAAAGTTTAAAAGTAGAAGTTGAACTGGGGTATGACGAACAACTTGCACTAGATGAGGCACAAAGATGCCTTAACTGTGACATGCAGACAGTGTTTAAAGAAGATCTCTGCATTGAGTGTGATGCTTGTGTTGATATCTGCCCTACTGATTGTATTAACTTTACTGATAATGGAACTGAGGAGTTTGTAAGAGGAAGTCTTAGAATACCAGCTGTAAATTTAGATCAGAGTTTATATGTTTCAGACAAACTCAAAACTGGCAGGGTCATGGTTAAGGACGAAGATGTTTGTGTTCACTGTGGGCTTTGTGCAGAAAGATGTCCTACTGGAGCATGGGATATTCAAAAGTTCTCTTACACTGAAGCTCAAACGTTGAATTCGAAAGATAAGAAAAAATATAAGGAAGTTGCATAATGGAAAAACTCCAAACTTTTGATTCCTTAGTTTCTAAGAATGACTTTGTAATTAAATTTGCAAATGTGAATGGCTCTGGTTCAGCGAGTGCCAACCAATTGTTTGCTAAAGCAGTTTTCAGAATGGGCATTCCTGTAAGTCCAAAAAATATTTTTCCCTCAAACATTCAAGGTTTGCCTACTTGGTTTGAAATCAGAATTAATAAAGATGGGTATCTTGGGAGCAAAGGAAGTGTTGACCTCTCTGTTGCGATGAACCCTCAAAGCTACAATCAAGATGTTGAAGAGCTCAACTCTGGTGGATATCTTTTATATGATTCTTCTTGGAAAAGAAATTTCTATAGAGATGATATTAATGTGATAGAAATTCCCCTCACTAGCCTTTGTGTTGAATCTTTTACGAATGCAAAGCAAAGAGCTCTATTCAAAAATATTGCCTATGTAGGTGCCTTGTCTGTACTTCTAGATATGGAATATGAAATTTTTGAAGAACTAATATCTGAGCAATTTGCTTCTAAAAAGAACTTAATCGAGCCAAATCTAAAAGCCCTTAATATTGGAAGGGACTACGTTTTAAATAATTTGCCTTATCCAATTGGTTTGACTCTGGAAAGGATGGACAAGAATGATGGAAAAATTCTTATTAGTGGGAATGAAGCAGCTGGATTGGGAGCTGTTTATGGAGGAGCAACTATTTGCGCTTGGTACCCTATAACACCTTCTACCTCATTAGCAGAAGGTTTTGAAAAATATGCTAAAAAATTTAGAGTTGATGAAAAAACTGGAAAAAACCTATATGCAAGCGTTCAGGCAGAGGATGAATTGTCTGCTATTGGTATGGCTATCGGGGCTAACTGGAATGGGGCTAGATCATTCACTGCGACCAGTGGCCCAGGAATTTCGTTGATGAGTGAATTTCTTGGTCTAGCATATTTTGCTGAAGTTCCTGTCGTAGTTTTTGATGTTCAAAGAGGAGGTCCATCCACTGGCATGCCTACAAAAACACAGCAATCAGATATCTTAGCTTGTGCTTATGCTTCTCATGGTGATACTAAACATGTAATGCTTCTTCCAGAAGATCCAAAAGAATGCTTTGAATTTTCTGCAATGGCCTTTGATCTTGCAGATAGGCTGCAAACTCCTGTTTTTGTTGTTACAGATCTTGATATGGGGATGAACGATTGGGTTGTCGATGAACTGGAGTGGGATGATTCCAGAAAGTTTGATCGAGGAAAGGTATTGGACTTTGAGGCTTTGGAAAAAATGGAAGAAAAATTTGGAAGATATCATGATGTGGATGGTGATGGGATTTGCTACAGAACTTATCCTGGAGCTCATCCAAGTAAAGGAGCATATTTTACAAGAGGTACTTCCCATGATGAGTACGCCAGATATTCTGAGGATGGTGAAATAAATGCAACCAACCTAAGAAGGCTTGTCCAAAAATTCAAAACAGCCTCTGAGTTAGTTCCTGATCCTGAAATAATACTTTCAGATAAAAAAAATTGCTCCGGGGTTATTTATTACGGTAGTACTTCTGCTGCAATGTTAGAAGCAAGAGATATGCTAAAAGAAGAAGGTATAGAGTTAGACCTTATGAGAGTGAAAGCCTTTCCTTTCAATTTAGATGTTTGGGATTTCATTGAAAAGCATGATTATGTTTATGTTGTTGAACAAAATAGAGATAGTCAAATGAGAACCTTGCTTATGGCTGAAGGTGGAATATCTGCGGAAAAGCTCAGATCTTTGGTTTGGTTTAATGGACAACCTATTGAAGCAAATTTCATTGCAAAGAAAATTAGAGAACGTGAACCAGAAAAGATTTAGTCATGACATATATACAAAAACCCATAAATCATCATCCGAACTTAAAGAAAAACAAACTTGGCTTAACTAGAAGAGATTATGAAGGAGCTGTATCAAGCCTTTGTGCAGGATGCGGACATGATTCTATTAGTGCTGCGATTATTGATGCATGCTTTGAGTTGAATATAGAAGCATATAAGGTTGCAAAGCTATCAGGCATAGGATGCTCGTCAAAAGCACCAGCTTATTTTTTAAATGATTCTCATGGTTTTAATTCAGTTCATGGGAGAATGCCATCAATTGCAACCGGAGCCAGTTGTGCAAACGATGATCTTTTATACATAGGAGTATCTGGAGATGGGGATAGCGCTTCGATTGGTATGGGTCAGTTTGTTCATGCAATACGTAGACAAGTAGATATGACTTATATCGTTGAGAATAATGGAACTTACGGTCTGACAAAAGGTCAATTTTCAGCAACTAACGATAAAGACTCTCCCAATAAATATGGAGAAGAAAACCCCTTCCCGCCTGTTGATTTGACTGCTTTGGCTATTCAACTGGGGGCAAGTTATGTTGCCAGAAGTTTTTCTGGTGACAGGGATCAACTAGTTCCACTAATAATGGGAGCTTTTCAACATAAAGGATTTGCTCTTCTCGACATAATCAGTCCATGTGTAACTTTTAATAATCATGATGCTTCTACAAAAAGTTATGATCACATTAGGGAACATAATGATGCTTTGGGTAAAGTAGATTTTGTTCCTTTGGGTAGAGAAATTATTGCAAACTATGAAGAGGGAGAGACTGTTGAGGTGAATCTTCATGATGGATCAAAAATGTCATTAGAAAAGTTAGACAATAGTTATGATCCTACTGATGCTAATCTCGCATTGAATACCGTAAGAGAGAAAAATGATGAGGGCAAAGTTGCAACAGGACTTTTATATATTGATACTAAAGCTCCTGACCTTTACGAAACTCTAAATGCCATCGACAAGCCTCTTAATACGCTTAATGAAAAAGAGCTCTGCCCAGGGTCAGATAAACTCAAGACAATCAATCAGGGTTTAAATTAGTTTTCTAAACTAACTCCTATTCTTGAGGCAATTTCTTGATAGGATTCAATTACATCACCTAAGCCTTGTCGAAATCTATCTTTATCGAGTTTCTTTCTTGTCTCAGCATCCCACACCCTGCAACCATCGGGAGTCATCTCATCGCCTAAGTACATTTTTCCATCTTGTCTGCCAAACTCGAGTTTAAAATCAACAAGTAATAAGCCTCCAGCTGCAAACATTTTTTTTAAAACATCATTAACTTTGAAAGTTAATTCTCTCATTTCTTCAATATCTTCCTCGGTTCCCCAATTAAAAGAAATAATATGAAATTCATTTACCATTGGATCGCCTAACTCATCATCTTTATAAAAAAATTCGAACGTTGGAGGATTAAGCTCCATGCCTTCCTCAAGCCCCAATCTTTTGCATATGCTCCCAGCTGTGATATTCCTCACAACACATTCAATTGGAACCATTTCTAACTTCCTAACAAGACTTTCATTTTCTGAGACCTCGTCAATGAAATGAGTTGGTATGCCAGATTTTTCTATTTGTTGCATAACATGTGCATTGAACCTGTTATTTACAGTTCCCTTGCCAGCAAGTTTTTCTATTTTTTTCCCATCAAAAGCAGAAGTATCATCTCTGTACTCCATAATAAGCTGATCAGAATTTTCAGTTGTATATAAAGATTTTGCCTTGCCGCTCGATAAAAGTTCTATTTTTTTCATAATTAATATTTAAGATAGAGATTGATTAATTTCAGACAGAAGGCTTTCAAGTTCATCATTCCATTCTTCCGAATCTAACATTATTTGAGTTAGATCTTCTGAAGATGATCTTACAATAATTTTATACTCTTTAGGCTCACTTTTTCTAAGTCTTGCAAGGATTCCCTCTTCTTCAGGCAAACCATAATTAATCAAAACATAGCCCTCCTCTCTGTTTAGATCTTTAACACTAATTCCTGCCTCTTTAAGAGCTCTGTTCAGAGCTGCCCAAGTTCTGGCAAAACCTATACTCAGCTTGATATATGATTTTCCATCATCTGTATTGATTACCTCAGACTTTCGGCCTTGATTTAAGTTTAAGGCAACCAAAGAAGTGCCTTGAGAAACAGTAGCTGAAGAAAAATAATCCAGTAACTTTCGTAAAAAATCATCTGCCTCAGAATTATCATTATCCAAAATAGCCCAATCATTTTCCTGTTTCACAAGCTCAGTAAAAAATAATTCAGTGCTGGCTTGTCTTATTCCATGTTCAACTTTAAATCGATACTTGACCTCTTTATCCTTTCTGTTGAAAATTTCTGTTTCAATGACTCCTTCATCTGGATTAGAAATCCTAATAGATAAATCATTTTCGTTTTCAATATATTGATTAAGAATCGGCCATACAGAGCTAGGCAATGACTCAACGTATAACCATCTAATTTGACCAAGTTTGTGGAGTCTTATTTCATTATTGCTGCCAGAAGAAAAAAACTGTCTTGGTCTTTGAAGCTCATAACTCAATTTCTCTTTATCTATTTCGCCATTTATTGGATACAAATCTAAGAGAATTGTAATGTCCTCAATGACTTCAGATAAAGTGTTGTCCTCTTCTTCTAATAAATATGCATTTCTCGATTGCTTGGATGGATCAGAAACACAGCTGACCAGAATTAAAAGTAATATAAAAAATCTCATTTCAAATTAACTCAAGTTTTAGTAGTTCCTCTTGCAAGGTTTGTTGATGCTCTTTAGAGAGGTTAGTTAAAGGTAATCTAATTCCAATGTCTATCAAGCCCATTCTACTTAAAACCCATTTTACAGGTATAGGATTAGATTCTAAAAATAGCATTGTATTCAAATTCGAAATTTTACTTTCTATAACTTTTGCCTCTGAAGATTCTTCAAGAGCAAAATCACATAATTTAGACATTAGATCAGGTACAACATTGGCAGTAACCGAAATATTTCCATGACCTCCATTCAGAATAAAGTCTGTTGCCGTGGCATCGTCACCTGAGTATAGAAAAAAAGTTTCATCGCTTATTAATTTTTTGAGTATCTCTAATCTTGATAGATCTCCTGTGGCCTCTTTGATTCCTGAAATATTTTCATGAGGTGCTAGCCTGGCGATAGTTTCAGGCAGTAAATCACAACTAGTTCTTCCCGGAACGTTATAAAGCACCTGAGGGAATTCAACTTGATCTGCAATCTGAGTGTAGTGTTGGAATAGACCTTCTTGTGTAGGCTTGTTGTAATAAGGTGTAACAGATAGAGAAGCATCGGCACCAGCACTTTTGGCTGCCATGCTTAAGTATATTGCTTCCTTTGTACTATTAGCGCCCGTTCCAGCAAAAATAAAAGCCTTTTTATCTGCTCTTTTGACTATTCTTTCTATAACTGAAATATGTTCTGAAACTTCCAAAGTAGCAGATTCACCCGTTGTGCCTACTGCAATAATTCCTTTAGTTCCTGATTCAATATGAAAATCTACAAGTTTATCAAGAGCATCCAGATCAAGGTCTCCATTTGCCTTCATAGGAGTCACAATTGCTACTATACTTCCCTTAACTAACATATTTCTTTTTGCAAAATTGAATTGTATATTATTGACTTGAATAAATTACTTTTTTAAGAGGAAAAAAATGGGAAAAATTATAGAAGGAAAAAAAATTCCAACTTTTAAGGCAGATGCTACGAATGATTCTGTTTTTGATCTAAAAAATAATAAAAAGAATTTGGTGATTTATTTCTATCCTAAAGATAATACTCCCGGATGCACGACAGAGGGAGAAAATTTTAGAGACCTTTACAAAAAGTTTGAAAATGTAAATGCAGAAATTTTCGGCGTCTCAAGAGAAAGCTTAAAGTCTCATGAAAATTTTAAAGAAAAATTTAAATTTCCTTTTGAACTCATAAGTGATCCTCAAGAAAAACTTTGTAAATTATTTGATGTTATCAAGGAAAAAAGTATGTATGGAAAAAAATACATGGGAATTGAAAGAAGTACTTTCTTGATCGATTCAAATAATAAGTTAATCAAAGAATGGCGGAAAGTTAAGGTTCCTGGGCATGCACAAGAGGTCCTAGAAACTCTTGAAGAGCATTTGAAAAGTTAATTACTAACTGCAGGCCAGGACTTTATTACTGCCCTTACGGCAGTGGCTAATGGAACCGCCAATAAAACTCCCCAAAATCCCCAAATCCCTCCAAAAATAAGAATTGCCAGAACAATTAAAACTGGGTGAAGATTTACCTCCCTTCCAATTAAAAGGGGAAATAGAACATTTCCATCAAGAGCTTGAATGATCAGATAAGTAGCTAGGAAAATTAAATAATTCATGTCCAAGCCCCATTGAAAATAACCAACGATAGCTACAGGTATCGTTACAAAAATAGCACCAAATAATGGTATCAATACCGATAACCCAACTAATATGCCGAGTAAAAGAGAATAATTGGCACCGAGTATAGAAAATGCGGTTGTTGTCACAATTCCAACAATGATTAATTCAAGAACTTTTCCACGAAGATATTTAAAAAGTTGAGAATCCAATTCTATCCAGATTTTTGAGGCCGAACTTTTATCGCTAGGGAGAAAATAAGCAACGTACTCAAGCATTTGCTTTTTATCTTTCAAAAAGAAAAATACTAAAAAAGGAATTAGCACCAAATAAACAAGAGCGCTCATTGCTGCTGAAAACCCAGCATTTAGCTGTAAAAGGGTTTGCTCAAGAATATTGGGCAAGCTAGAGGTTATAGTTACGCTCAAGTTTTCGATTTGTTCTGATGTAAAAAATTCTGGGTAATCATTAAAGAAATTCACAAGAATGTCTTCTAAGTTTTCTACGATTCTAGGTAATTCATTTACCAACCCTATTATTTGTCTTGAAAGTAAAGGGAAGATTAGAAACAATGAAAGATATAGGCCGAAAAACAAAGTTATCGAAATAGTTAGACCTATCGGCCTTGAAAACCCTCTTCTTTCTGTGGCATTAACTATACTGTTTAATAAATATGCAACAAGAGCACTTATAAATAACGGCGTAAGAATTGAACCGAAGAAAATCACTATAATTCCAATAAAAACTAATAAAATTGATAAAGAAATTTGATCTTCCGTATGAAAATGTTTATCAATAAGATTTTTAAAATATGAAGCCATAAACTTTTGAACTATTTTGTTTTCTAGTAATCAAATGTAATTATACTGTTATTGTGAAGAGATTTTTTTTATTTTTAACTCTAGTAGTTCTATCTTTCTCGAGTGCGCAGGACATTCAGGATGATTTACCAGTTTTAGGAGATAGATCGTCTGCATCAGTATCGTTATCTGGTGAATTTGAAATGGGCAGATTATGGCTATCTCTTTTCAGATCGCAAGCTAAAGAGCATTCCGATCCGCTTGTGAGGTCATACATAGAGGATTTGATATACAGGCTAGCTGAGAATTCCCAAGTAAAAGACAGAAGATTTGAATTCATAATCATTGATGATAAGTCCATAAATGCCTTTGCAGCGGCTGGAGGAATAATAGGGATTAATACTGGTTTATTCTTTTACACAAATGATGAGTCTGAATTTTCGTCAGTTATGACTCACGAATTAGCTCATCTTAGCCAGAGACACTATGCAAGAAGTCAAAATAGAGGGTCACCTTTGGCAAATGCTCTAATGATTCTAGGAAGCATAGCTTTGGCGGCTGCATCTAATAATCCTCAGGCAATCATAACTGGACCAGCCCTGATGCAACAATTAAATACCAATTTCACTCGCTCTAATGAGCAAGAGGCAGATCGAATAGGCTTCAATAATCTTGTCAGGTCTGGTTTTGATCCCAAAGGACAAGGGAGAATGTTTAAGTTACTTCAGGATCTCTCTCGTAATAATTCTGAAGATCAATTTGGTTACTTAAGGACACATCCATTTCCTAAGGATCGTATTACTGATGCCAGGATTAGAGAAGCTGAGTTTATAGAAAAAAACTCATTTGTATCTTACAGAGACTCAGTTGACTTTCATCTAGTTAAAAAAAGAATTGAAAGCGGAATAGAGCAAAATCCTAGAGGTTTAATAAGAAAATATTCCAGCGAACTTAGAAAAGCAAAAACAAAAAAAGATGAGACTATTTCAAAGTATGCCCTACACCTTGCGTATCTAAATAATAAAGATTATTCAAAAGCCTTTTCGTTAATAAGAGAATGCATAGAATTAGATCCTATCAATATCAATCTTCAAATATCCTTAATGGAAGCTCACATGAAGGCTGGAAATATCCTTGAGAGTGTTTCTTTAGGGAAAAACCTTATTTCCCTGCATCCTAATAATTATTCAATCTCCCTGTTCTTATCTAAAGCGTTATTCAGAGATAAAAAATATGATGAAGCTGAAGAAGTTTTAAATGACGTTTCAAAAAAAAGACCTACCGACCCTTTCGTGTGGTATGAGTTAGCAGAAGTGCAAGGCTTCTCAAATAACCTTATAGGATTGCATAGGTCTAGAGCTGAATACTTCTTTCTAACGGGACGGTTTGAAGCAGCAATCATGCAGCTTAGAGAAGCATCAAAACTAGCTGTAAACTTCTTCGAGGTAAGTGAAAGTATCAGGACTAGAATGGAAGAAATTTATCAGACTACTGAAGCCTTAAAGAGAATGGGCTGATTAAGCTGGGAATAAATCAGAGAAATCTCTTCCAGCTAATAAATGTAAGTGAAGATGAAAGACAGTCTGCCCGGCTGAGGCTCCATTATTTATTACGACGTTAAATGAATCTTCTGTTTCAAATTTTCTAGACATCTCTCCAACAATAAACATCAAGTGTCCGAGAATTGATACATCCTCCTCAGAAGCTTTTGATAATTTTGGAATTGGTTTTTTTGGAATAATAAGTAAATGTATTGGAGCCTTGGGGTTTATATCCTCAATAACAATACATAAATCATCTTCGTAATGAGTGACGGATGGTATTTCTTTATCTATTATCTTTTGAAAGATAGTTTTTTCTTCCGACATCTAAGAAATCTTATAGCCCAAGTAAGTAGCACTCAAGCACAAAAGTACATTTACTAAAATGTACAAAAAAGAATTTGTCATTCCAAATGTTTGATACAGTTCTAAAGACTCTTTGGTAAAAGCTGAAAATGTTGTAAATGATCCTAGAAATCCTATGATTATGAAATTTTTTATATTTTCTGAAATCACTTCTGAAGTCTCTGAAATATAAAAACCAATAAAAAAACATCCTATGATATTCACTACCAGAGTCCCAATGGAGAAGCTTAGAATTGAATAGTTATTCAAAAATGAGGATATCAAATATCTTGATGAAGCGCCTAAAGCTCCACCAAAAGAAATCATTAAAATAGACATATTAAAGTGGTGGGTCGTATAGGATTCGAACCTATGACCAATTGATTAAAAGCCAACTGCTCTACCAACTGAGCTAACGACCCACGTATTATTGAAACTTTTTCAATTCTTCGGCTGCGAGTATACCAGCTCCAGAGTCAGGGTGATTGTTAATTAAGTAATTAAAATATTCTTTTGCCTTATTAGAATCTTCTGACCTTAAACTAATCATTCCTAATTTAAAATTTGCGTCTGGTACCCTGCTATGTTCCGAATAAGTGGAAATTAGTTCATTGAAAGAATCAGAGGAATCAATGTAATTCTCTTGAAGAAAATATATTTCACCTAACCAAAATAAAGCATCTCCAATGAAATTTCCTTCAGGAAATGAAAGGATCAAGTATCTTAGTTTTTCTGATGATTCAGCAAATCTTCCATCTTCTATGAGTTGAAGAGAATCTGACCAGAGTTCAAATTCATTGCTAGCATCATCTTCTTCGATTAAGCCTGCTAAAGGATCTAATTCATCTATATTTGTTCCCTCTATTTCTTCTTGAACCAACAAAATACCTTCTAACTCATGGATTCTTCTGTCTAAATCTACATATCTGAGTTGCTGCGTATCTTCAATTCTATTTAGTTTATAGTTAATTTCTTCAAGCTGACTCAAGAGTGTTTGAATTTCTTTTTCAAGTGAATTAATCTTATTTAATAACAACCTTTCCGACTCAGAATCTTGTGCCCAAGTCGAAAAGGTTATTAAAAAAAATAAAAGTAAAAGAGATCTTTTAATCACTTAAAGCTAGTAAAGAGATATCTCAACTCTCCTGTTAGCTTTATATGCCGATTCAGAAGAACCAAGCCTATCTGGTCTTTCTTCACCGTATGAAACGACATCAATCTTAGAAGATGAGATACCGTTGACTATTAAAAATTCTTTAACGGATTGAGCTCTTTTTTCACCCAATGCTAGGTTATATTCTCTGGTACCCCTTTCGTCGCAATGCCCTTCTAATCTGATTGCCTTTGCTCTTTTAGCAAATCTAATGTACTGCTCCAACGTATCCATGGCATCATCACCAAGGTCAAAGTTATCAAACTCAAAATAAACTTTGTCAGGCAAATTTACATCCATTTTTGGTCCCATCTGAGCAGATTGACCAGAAACAGAAGCGTAGCTAGATGCAGATACATCGTCAGCCACATCATTAGCACAGCCACTACCTAAACATGCCAATATTGATATTAGAAAAATACTTATTGGTTCCATTTTTATCCTCATCTAGTTAAACGTTCTATTATGTTTGACTCAAAATTCTTAAATTAGTTCAAGTAAGGAGACCAAACAGGTTCCCGAATAGCGCCAATTTTACTAGGTATTTTAAACTTTGCCAGCCCATCAAGGGAAATTCCAGCTAAATAGCCGTTTTCAGCGTCTTTCGTGGCATAAATAATGAAGTTGTTATTAGGAGAAACGCTTGGAGATTCATCTAATACAGTCTCAGTAAGCATCTTTAGACCACTTTTTCCGAGGCGTTTTATTGAAATATGAAACTTTTCTTCTGATCTATGAACAAAAACAATATTCTTCCCATCTGGGAAATATCTTCCTCTGGCATTATAGTTTCCATCAAAAGTTATTCTTGAAATTTTTCTTGTAACTAGACTAACTTCATAAAGTTGTGGAGTTCCTGATCTATTAGAAGTAAATAGAAGTTTCCTGCCGTTTGCAGAGAATGAAGGTTCCGTATCTATTCCGTAATGCGCAGTAATTCTAGAAATCTTTTCCGTCTTTAAATCATATAAATACACATCAGGATTGCCACTCCTGGAAGAAACAAAGGCTAAATAATTTCCATTTGGAGACCAAACAGGAGCACTGTTGATTCCAGGATACCTTCTTAATGAATTTCTTTTCCCTGAGGATAAATCTTGGATAAAAATTTCGGAATTACCATTCTCAAATGATACGTAACTTATTTTTTTCCCATCAGGAGACCAATCTGGTGACATTATCGGCTCAGGTGAGTCAAACAAAGTAATTTCATTATCGCCATTAATATCACATATGTTTAATTGATATTTATCCTTTTCAGGATTGAGAATATACATAAGTTTTGTTGTAAAAATTCCGTCCACTCCAGTTATCTGCTTGTAAATTCTATTACTCATTTTGTGCGATGAGAGCACGAGAGAATCTGCTGATGACCTTACAGTTCCATTGAGGAGATTTCTTCCTTGCCTTATATCAAAGAGGAAGTAATTAACAATATATTTTGATGTCTCCTCCTCAAGGCTAATGAATCCTGCTACGACGTAATCAATATCTAAAGTCTTCCAGTCGTTGTAAAAAAAATCTTCTGGAGAAGACGGAAAGGCTATCAGATCTCTGTTGGCAATTATTTCAAACTCTCCAAACAAAGATAAATTATCTGATATTTTATTGGTTAATAAATAAGATATTGATTGATCATCATAAAGAAAAGGAACGATAGCAATCCTTGGAGGCTCTTCTGTTCCCCTGCTGATTTCAATAGTTATATTTGAAAAAATAGATAACGAAAAAAGAAAGATTGAAATAAAAAATACTTTAAGGTTCATATTAATTTGAAGAAAATTGTAAGTTAAATTCTCTAAAATTTTTCTCAAAATCATTTCTTGAGATATTTTTTATAAAGTCAAAAAAGCTTATCCTATCAAGAGCTATCCTAATAGATCGATCGAAAACCTCATTGCCGCTTTTATTCAGAATTTCATAGTTAACAACTTCACCAGAAGGAGCAATTGAGATGAGAACTTTAACAAATAAATCTTCAGGCAAATTTTTGGGTTTTTGCCACAAAAATTCATACTCTGCTCTAATTTTAGCTGCTATTTTTAACACTTCTGACTGAGTAGAAATTTGTTCGACTCTATCTCTATCTTTTTCAAGATTAGAAAAAAAAGAATTCACATCAGACTCAAAATCATTTTTTGATTTGGCATCTTCTGAAAAAGAGGATGAAGTGGTTTTGACATTTTTGGATGTAGATTTTTTTGGTTTAGGCTCTATTTTTTCTTCAAAGATTAGATTAATGGGTAGCTGAATGATCTTTTCTTCTGAATAATCATTGAAATTAATGTTGAAAAAGAAGCTGAATAAAAATACATGCAAAAAGAAGGAGCAAAAAAAACCTGCTATTAAATTAATCATTATTAATGGGATCGGAAATTAAATTGATTGATGTTGGATCGAGATTCTGAATAACTGCTAAAAGTTTTAAGACATTGTCATATTCGACATCTTTATCTCCCCTAATATAAACATTCAAATTATTATTAATCTTGAATATGTCCTCCAAGACAGGTTTCAAAGTATCAATGGAAAATGATTTATTTTTATAGGATTCAAATTCAATAAAAAACTGCCCTTTCTTATCGATTGTTAAAGTAAGTTCTTCTAATTCACTCTCCTCAAGCACAGATGCAGTTGTTTCAGGTAAATCAATTTTTATTCCTTGAACTAACAGAGGTGCAGTTACCATAAAAACTACGAGCAAAACCAGCATCACATCGACATAAGGAACCACATTTATTTCATTTATTTGACTTCTGTCTGATTTTCTCATTTACCTTGCCAAAAGATTTTGGAATTCTTCAATGAAACTCTCGTATCGATTCAAGATAGTATTGATTCTTTTCACAAAAAAGTTATAAGCGATTAAAGCTGGAATAGCAGCAAACAATCCTAGTGCTGTGGCAATTAAGGCTTCTGATATTCCCGGCGCAACCACGGAAAGAGTTGCTTGCGATGTCTGGGCCAATCCTCTAAATGAATTCATTATTCCCCAAACAGTTCCAAATAAGCCAATATAAGGGCTTGCTGAGGCAACAGTTGATAGGAATGAAATTCTTGATTCTAAAAGATCCTCTTGTCGCATCAAAGAAACTTTAGAAACACGTTTAAATCTAGCAGTTAAGTCATCCTTTTGCGGCTCCTGACTATCTTGAGCTATTGAGTCTTCATAAATCTCATAAAAAATTGATTCTATTCCAAAGAGATCTTCTTTTGCTTTTAGGTCATCGTAAATGTCATTCAATGATTCTCCTGACCAAAAAAATTTTTCAAAAAGAAAAAATTCTTTTAAAGCATTATTTGTGACTATCCATTTTTCTACTATTATCACCCAAGAGCCAATTGAAGCCAGCAGAAGAATTCCTATTACTAATTGAACAACTATGCTTGCATTTAGAATCAAGGAATAAATTGAAAAATAATCAGTCATTGTTTTGCACCAAAGATTTCATTTTAACTCTTAATTCCTCTGGAATTTTAGCAGGAGCATTCCTTTTTAGAGAAATACAGCCACAGTAAACCTGTCCTTTACAAAGAACTTGCTTCTCATCATTTTTAAGGTTGGCCGATTGGGTGAATGTAAAAGAAACATTTTTTGAAGAGGATAAAATTGTTTTTATTTCAATCTCATCGTCAAGCTTTGCTGGAGAAAAATACTCAATTTCTTGTTTCTTTACGACAAACGCAATATCTTCTTTTAATAATTCTTCTTGTCGATAGCCAATTTCTCTCAAACATTCGGCGCGCGCTCTTTCAAAAAAATTTAGATATTTGGAATGATAAACAATGCCTTGTGCGTCTGTATCTTCATAATATATCCGAAGAGGTAACTTATGCATTCGACTAATACTGAAAGTCTTTCAGTTTGTTGTTGTGATTTTCTAAATCTTCAGAAAATTCAGTTTTTATCAATGTAATAAAGTCCTCAAAAGATAGATCACAAGTTACGTTTTCATTGAAACTGTAATTTTCATTTAAAATTGACAATGGGACTCTCACCTTTATTGGCCTTCTATCAAATTTATAAATTAGAGCAGGAATTTTATCTCTCCCTGATGCTGATACAACTTGTTCCCACCAAGAATCCATTGGCTCATTGCCAGAACCGTATCTTTTGCATTCTAGGTACCATCTTCCGAGAATTAAATCAGGTAGATATTTTTCCCTAGTTTGTTCAAGAATCCTCTTAAGTTGATGCTTTAGTTCAAGTTTTGTAGTTAATTCATTAGCAATTTCTCTTTCAAAAGAAGCGCCCTTGTTTCTTGAATTAGTCATCTATGTTACTGATGCCTCACTTAGTTCAGCATTTGTATAAACATTTTGAACATCGTCTAAGTCCTCAAGAGTATCAATTAGCCTGATGACTTTTTCTGAATCTTCATCTCCTAATTCTACTGAATTAGATGGAAGCATAGCAATCTCAGCATTTTCAATCCCCGCATTAGATTGCTCCAAAATTTCTTTTATATTTAAAAAATTATCAGGTTTGCAAATTACCGTAACAATCTCGCCTTGCGATTCAATTTCCTCAATATCATAGTCAATGACGAGTTCGAGAGTATCATCTTCTGATAAACCTGAAATGGAGATTATTCCCTTAGATTCAAATTGATAGGCAACCGAACCATCCGTTCCAAGGCTTCCACCAGCTTTTGTAAAAGCATGTCTTACCTCTGCAACAGTTCTATTCCTGTTATCTGTCATTGCATCGATTAATATCGCTACACCATTAGGGCCATAGCCTTCATATTTTATTTCTTCCAAATTATCAGCTTCTGAATTTCCAGCTCCCCTTGCAATAGCTCTATCAATAGTATCCTTAGGCATGTTGGCTCCTAAAGCTTTATCTAAAGCTAACCTAAGTCTGGGATTATCTGTTGCAATTGGGCCTCCTAGCCTTGATGCAACTGTCAGTTCTCTAATAAATTTGGAGAAGATTTTTTGTTTTTTCTCATCTTGGCGACCTTTTCTGTGTTTAATATTTGCCCACTTGGAATGACCAGCCATCTTAATCTCCGTCAGGATTGGTTAATGAAATACCTAGCTCTTCAAGCTGTTCAGAATCTACTCTAGCAGGGGCATCCGTCAATAAACATAAAGCTGACTGCGTTTTAGGAAAGGGAATCACTGATCTAATAGAATCTGCTCCCATCATGAGCATGACTAGACGATCTAAACCAAAAGCTATACCGCCATGGGGAGGAAATCCATAATTCAATGCATCAAGAAAAAAACCGAACTTATTTTGTGCCTCGTTTTCAGAAATACCCAACACTTCAAGAACTTTTGCCTGCTCAGAAGATTTATGAATTCTTATCGATCCACCCCCAACTTCAGTCCCATTTATAACAAGGTCGTATGCATTGGCTTCGACTGCTCCAGGATCGGCCTCGAGGTCTTCTATTGAGCCCTTGAAGCTAGTAAAGGGGTGATGAGCAGGAGAAAGATCTCCTCCAATAGATTCTTCAAATAGAGGCCAATTTGTTATCCAAACCGGTTTCCAAGACTCTTCAATTAAATCAAAATCTTCAGCTATTTTGTTTCTTAGTGCTCCCATCGAATCAGAAACAATTTTTTTATGCCCAGCTCCAAAGAAAACGGTATCTCCATTTGATACGTCTAGAAATTTAAGTAAAGAATCAATTTCTTTTTGAGATAAAAATTTTAAAATTGGCGACTGCAATCCATCGTTTCCTTTTGATAAATCATTTACCTTGATATAAGCCAAACCTTTTGCTCCAAACTTTCCAACAAATTCTGTATAAGAATCAATTTTACTTCTTGTAAGTTCTGAAGAAATTTTTAGAGCCACAACTCGACTATTTAGATCGTTAGCAGGACCAGAAAAGACCTTGAAATCAGAACTTAGGAGGATTTCCTTTACTTCTTTTAATTCTAAGTTGATTCTTAAATCAGGTTTATCGCTCCCAAACCTTCCTATTGCCTCTGAGTAAGTCATTTTTGGAAATTTAGGCAGCTTTATTTCAAGTAACTTATTAAAAACGAACTTAATCAGTTTTTCGGATAGATTGATGATCTCATCTTCATCGGTAAATGCCTTTTCTATATCGAGCTGAGTGAATTCAGGCTGTCTATCTGCTCGTGTA
>CACFWO010000010.1 GCA_902570035.1 uncultured SAR86 cluster bacterium
TAACCAACTGTATCTCCCTTTTTAATTTCTTTGATTGCAATAATTTTTGAAACTAACGTTGTCACATTTTTTAATCTAAAATTTTTAGATTTATTTTGAAAATGACTACCGTATAAAGACAATCCCGGTCTTTCTATATCTGAAAAAAAGTCATCAAAGTTAAGAATTCCTCCTGAATTTGAAACACTAGTAAGGAAATTGTGCTGTTTTTGTTTAAGACTCAAAGTTGTTTTTGTAAATAAATTAAATTGTTTATTAGTTACCTTCCTAGACATTTTTTTTCCAGATGACGATTTAAGGTGGGTCATCAAGACTATCTTTTTTGAAAAGGGTTTTAGCCTATGCATCATATTTTCGATTTCATTTTGCATAAAACCTAGCCTATTCATACCTGTATCAAATTTAAGCCATAAAGAAGGAAAAGAAAGATTTAGTTTCTCCAAAAGACCAACTTGTTCTTCATTATGAATAACTAATTCTAGTTTATGAGAATGAGCTAGTTTTAGATCTTGCTTATCATAAAAACCTTGCAAGCATAAAAGAGGTTTTTTTGAAAATTCTCTAAATTCATCTGCTTCTTCAATTGTAGCTACACAAAATCCATCCGACTTTTTTAGTGCCCCAACGACTTTCTTTACGCCATGCCCATAAGCATTAGATTTAACAACCGAATAAATTTGAGACTTGGGACAATGATTTTTTATAACATTAAAGTTATGCTCAATCGATGAAAGATCTATTATCGCAATTGTTGGCCTTGGCAAATCTCAATCCTCATAATTAGTTGGCATTGACATTGCTGGATCGTTATCAGCTAAGTTTTCAAACTTTATTATGTTAGATGCAAAATGAAGTTTCACCTTTCCAGTTTTCCCATTTCTATGCTTAGCGATATTCACTTCAGCTAAACCTTTGTTTTCAGGAGTCTCATTATAGTATTCATCTCTATATACAAAGGCTACTAAGTCAGCATCCTGCTCTAAAGCACCAGATTCTCTTAAATCTGACATTAGAGGTCTTTTGTTATTTCTATTTTCAACAGCACGGTTAAGTTGTGATAATGCGATTACAGTAATATCTAAATCTCTTGCTAAAGATTTTACTGATCTAGATATCTCGCTCATTTCAGTAACTCTATTTTCAGAGTTTCTATCTGAATTCATAAGCTGAAGATAATCAATAATTATCAGTCCTAAGTCAGGATTTTCTCTTTTCACTTTTCTCGCGCGCGAAATCAGCTCAGATGGACTAAGGCCGGGTGTGTCATCTATGAATAATTTTGACTTACTAAGTATAGTTGAAGCATCATCAATATCTCTAAAATCCTGCTCTGAGAGGTTTTTGGCTTCTTGAAGTCTCTTGAAGTCTACTCTAGAAAAAGATGAAAAAAGCCTATACATGATGGATCTTGATGACATTTCCATACTAAAAAGAAGAACAGGAACTTCATCTATTAATAAATTACAAGCTATGCTCATTGCAAAAGCAGTCTTCCCCATACCCGGTCTGCCAGCAATAATAAATAAATCTCCCTTCTGGAGCCCCAATGTTAAGTTATCGATATATTTAAAGCCAGTGCTATGCCCAACCAGGGGTCCAGATGACTTTAAATTTATATCGATGTTTTCATAGACTGGACCAACAAGATCTTTAGCTATTTGTGGTCCTCTTTTTCTTTCAATTGAGTCTCTTAATTTTAAGATCTTATCTTCAGCTTTAGTAATTGCATCATCACTGCTGAAACTATCTGTAGTAAACGCAGTTGATGAAATTTCATCAGCTGTTTCAATAAGTTTTCTCAAGCTAGACGTCTGTTTGACAATATCAACATAATTAGAAAAGTTCGAGGTTCCAGGAGTTTCTTCAAACAAATCTTTAATGTAAGAAGAAAAATTTAAATTTGAATTTTTTTTTATTTCTTCATCTGAAGAAACAGCTTCTATGAGAGTTAGCGTGTCTAATTGAGTACCCTGGTCTGAAAGCTTTTTAATGGCTCTATAAATTATTTTATTTTCTGTTTGAGTAAAATCTTTTTCCTCAATTTGAGTAGCAAGATCATCCCATAAATTAGGCTCCAAAAGGAGACAGCCCAGAGCAGCTTTTTCTGCTTGTATTGATGAAGGTAAGGAATTTTTGTCTAAGATCTTCACGTTTTCTATTCTCCCATTCGAATAAATAGAAAACAATGAAAATTATTCTTCTGGAGAAACTTTTATATTTATTTTGGCTATAACTTCAGGATGTAATTCTATATCTATCTCAAAATCACCAAGGTCTTTTATCGGTCCTTCAGGAAGTCTGATAGCCTGTTTATCTAACTCGAAACCAGCAGTTGTAATTTTCTCAATAATTTCGTTGGTCCCTACAGAACCATAAAGTGTATTTTCTTCAGTAACAGCAGATACAATTTCAAAACTCTGTCCATTCAGTTTTTCGTATACAGATTTCGCAGAAGCTTTCTTTGATTCTTCGGCAGCAAGAATTTGAGTTTTCTCTGCCTCATATTTCTCTATGTTTTCTTTATTAGCTGGAATCGCTTTTTTGCCGGGTAAAAGAAAATTTCTACCATATCCAGATTTAACTGTAACAAGATCGCCTGGAGCTCCAAGGCCGGTAATTCTCTCTAATAAAATAACTTTCATTTCTTAAGAATAATGACTATCTGTGTAGGGAAGAAGAGCAAGCTGTCTTGCTCTTTTGATAGCAGTTTCTAATTGCCTTTGATACTTTGCAGATGTTCCTGTAAGTCTTGCAGGAAGAATTTTCCCAGTTTCATTTATGAAGTCTCTTAAAAGGTTTACGTCTTTATAATCAATCTGCTTGATACCAGCAGCAGTAAATCTGCATTTTCTCGATTGCTTTACTAAAGGCTCTAAACCAGTATTTTTCTTTCTTGTGTCTTTTTTCCTTCTCATGTTGCGCCTTTGTCTTCTTTTGATTCGTTTTCTGTTTCTACTTTCGTTTCATCACCATCATTATTTTTTTCAGAATTGTCTGTTTCATCTGAAGTATCATCTGATTGATCGGCTTTTTCTTTCGCCTCAGCTTCTTTATCAGAAGTGGATTCGTCTATATTTTTTGTTGCCTCTTTAGGAGTATTATCATTTTTAATAGAGGTTTCGTGTTCCTCAAGTTGAGTATTCCCATCTTCTTGAGTTTGTTTTAAGAGTGAAGAAGGTTCTGTTTCAATCTCATCTTTTCTGACAATCAGATGTCTAAGAATTGCGTCGTTATATTTAAAAGATTCTTTGAGGCTATCAATTTGATCAGAATCACAGGTAACATTTATACAAAAGTAATTTGCTTTGTAACAATCTTGAATAGGATAAGCTAACTTTCGAGAACCGATATTCTCAGATCTATCTATAGTTCCATTGGAAGATTTAATTTGGTCGCAATACTTATTTAATATTGCCTCAGACTCTGATTTTTGATCAGGATGAACTAAAAAAACAATTTCGTAATGATTCATATTTTTCTTATGGTTTGTAGCTAAAATTTTAAATCTCAGCAAGAAAGGTTGCGATTCTAGAGAAATTAAGCTTTTTTGGCAATAGCATCATCCATAATGCTCTCTAGTAATTCAAGATAGCTAATGCCGGAGAGATGGGATGATTTTGGAACTAAACTAGTTTCCGTCATGCCGGGAACCGAGTTAAGTTCTATAAGGAAATAATCTATGCCATCATCAATAATATCAATGCGGCCCCAATTTTCGGCACCGACAAGTTCATATGCATTAATTACGAGATTGTTCAAAGTATCCAACCTTTCTGATTCTATCGCGTACTCTAAATATTTTGTCTTATTGGAAATATATTTGGCATCAAAATCATAAAACTCACCTTCTGGAATAATATGAATGGGCCTAAGGCATCTTTTGTTAATTATCGGTACCGTTATTTCTTTTCCATCTATAAACCTTTCAATTAATACTGAATCATCATATTTTTTAGCTAGATTAATTTTTTTTTGAAAATCCTCTTTACCTTCAATGGTGTTATGAAAGGAAATACCGTTAGAAGATCCCTCTAAATTTGGCTTTATTACCCACTTTTCGAATGAGGATAAATTATCTATTAGAAAGTTTTCCTCATAGATAAAATATTCAGGTGTTTTAATATTGTTTTTCTTCCAAATTTCTTTGGTCTTTATTTTATTCATCGTAATTCTGGAAGACTGCGAATTTGATCCAGTAAATACAATCTCATTTTCCTCAAAGAACTTTTGAATTTCTCCATCTTCCCCTCCTCTACCGTGAAGCAAAATAAAAACTAGATCGAACTCAGAATATAGCTCCTTTTTAAATGCTTCATTTGCAGTTTTGACATCAATTTTTGAAACTTCATAACCATTTTCTTTAAGACATTTGTATACCGAATCCCCGCTCTTTAATGAAATGAGTCTTTCCTCTGACCAACCGCCGCATAGTACTGCAATATTTTTTTTTATCATTGATTTAATATCTTTCTTGCAAGTTCTGAGGTCGTCCCTGCTCCTTGGGTTATGATGACCTCATTTCCAGCGGTCATATTTTCAAGTTTTTCAATTACCTCAGTATGATTTTGACAAAATACTACGTTTGAGCCATTTCTTTTAAGAGCATGAAATAGATCTTTGCCTTCATAGCCTTTAATTATCTTCTCGCTTGCAGGATAAATATCAAGCAATAGAAGGTTTTCTATATTTGAAAGAGTTTTTATGAATTCATCAAAAAGATCCTTGGTTCGCGTGTATCTATGCGGTTGAAAAACAACAATCTTTTTTTTGTTTTTCCATATTTCTGATGCTGTGTCGTGAGAATATTTGATCTCTTTGGGATGATGACCGTAATCATCTACAAGAGTAATCTTTTTTGAAAAAATATCATGAGAAATAATCTCAAAACGTCTTTCAATTGAGGAGCAAGTTTTGAGCGATTTCTTTATAGTAGACACATCAATGTTTTCTTGAATAGCGGCAATAATCGCAGATGTTGCATTCATTACATTATGTTCACCATGCATTGACATGGAGAAGCTATAATCTTTTTTAACGAAATTATCTTTCAACTTAAAACTTGTCCCTCCGATGTTTTGTTTTATCTCTTTGATTTGATAGTCGTTATTTTTATCTTTTCCAAAGGAAAATGAATTCCGAGGTATGTTTTTAATAATATTTTTAATCGATTGATCATCGCCATTAGCAATTAAGTAGCCTTGAAAAGGCAATAAAAGACAAAATTTTTTAAAAGATTTTTTTAAATTGTTAAAGTCATTGCCATAAGTACCTAAATGATCGTTATCTATATTTGTAACTAAAGCTTTCAGAGGCCTGAGGTTTAAGAAAGATCCATCACTCTCGTCAGCTTCCGCAATGATATGCTCGCCAAGACCTAATTTGGCATTTGATTCAAAAGACTTTATTTTGCCTCCAATGATGTAAGTAGGATCAAGACCTGCCTCGGTGAAAATATGTGCCATTATGCAAGTCACGGTCGTTTTTCCATGACTGCCTGCAACCGCAATGCTATTTTTAAGCATCATAAGATTGGCCAACATTTCAGCTCTAGGAATAACTGGTATGCCCAGAGAAATTGCTTTTTTAAGCTCAATATTTGTTTTTGATATTGCTGATGAAATCACTACAAGATCTTTTTTTAAGACATTATTTTCTTTGTGGCCTTTAAAAATCTTTACCCCTAGATTTTTTAGTCTTTTTGTCACGTTTGTATCCTCGAGATCACTTCCTGAGACAGAATAGTCTTGATTATGAAGAATTTCTGCAATTCCGCTCATACCTGCTCCACCGATTCCAATTAGATGAATATTTTTTATGCCGGACATTAGATATTTAAATTATCAATGATAATTTTCGAGGAGTTAGTAAGTGAATTCCTATTAAGTTGCTCATAATAACTTTTTACAGAAGTATTATCTAAAATTGATTCTCTGAGGTTTGATATCAAATTATTAATATCGGAATCTTGTTCAAAGACCTTTCCAAATCCTCTTTCTTCAAAAAGTTTTGCATTAAAAATTTGGTGATTATCAATTGAATTTGGAATTGGGATTATAAATGCTGATCTTCTAACCTTGATCAATTCTGATACTGTCAACGCGCCGCCCCTGCAAATGACAACATCGCTCCATTCATATGCTTCTCTCATATCATCTATAAATTCGCTTATTGTGAACTGGTTATTTACATTATTTTTCTTATAAGCTTCTTGGGTGATTTTTCTATGTTTTAATCCACACTGATGACGTATTTTCAAGCTGTTCCTATTAATTCCTCCGAGAACTTTTGGAACCAGATGATTTAAAAAATCTGAACCTTGGCTACCTCCAATTATTAGAAGGTTGTTGAACTGATCAATATTTTTTTGTTTTAAACCTAAAAGTTCATCTCGAATAGGATTGCCACTATCAACAAGAAAATTGACTTTAGTTTTATTGAAATAATCAGACGCCTGACCGAAACCCAGAAATACTTTATCAAGATATTTTAACTTTGAAAGAATCCTTATTGCAGATCCAGGTATTGAATTTTGCTCTTGTGCATAGATTGTTCTTAAAGGGAAAAATAAAGCGATCAATGAAGTGTATCCTCCAAAAACAATCATTTGATCATTCTGACTGGAGAAAACTCTATATTTGAAAAAAAATTTCAATCCAGATCGAAATAGTTTTAAAACTGAAGAAAATTTGTTAATCAAGCCCTTTCCTCTAAAGCCTACCAAATCATATTCTATAAATTTGATGCCAAGCTTTTTACATATATTCTTCTCAGGTCCTCTGGCTGTGCCAATCCAGATTATGGAGATATCTTTTTTTAATAAATCTCTCGCAATTTGCTCAGCAGGAAATACATGACCTCCTGTTCCTCCAGCAACTATGAAGAATTTTTTAGAAATTTTTCCTCCTTGATATCACTTTATGTCTATCTGATTCATTTAATTCAAAATATATTCTTTGAATTAGTGAAATCAAAATAAAGGTCAAAAATAAATTGGAACCGCCGTAGCTTAAAAAAGGCAAGGTCAGCCCTTTTGTAGGAAGTAGTCCGATAGACACACCGATGTTAATAAAAACATGCAACCCAATCAGAGTACCTATGCCATATGCAATAAATGAATTAAACATTTGATTCATTTGTCTTGCTAAACGTCCAATCATAAAACATCTTATGACTAACACTAGAAAAATAAAAATTAAAATTAATCCAAAAAAACTACCAAATTCCTCCAAAATAATTGAAAAAACAAAGTCAGTTTGAGCGTCTGGCAGTAAATTTAATTTCAACCAACTTTCTCCATATCCAGTGCCGAACCAGTCACCTCTGCCAATAGCAGAAAAAGATCTTGTCAGTTGATATCCTCCTTCTTGAGCATTTTCCCATGGATTCATAAATGTAAGTATTCTTTGAAATCTCCAAGGAACTAAAAAAATCATCAAAACAAATGTAAAAAAACCTACCATGGAGATTGCAATAAAATGAACAATAGGCGCACCCGCGATAAACATGATTGTGAGAGTGACCAGAAAGATAATTGCTGAAGAACCTAAATCTGGCTGAAATAAAATTAAAGAAATAAGTGAAACCATTATGAAAATGGGCTTCCAAAAACCTGTCCAATTTGATTTGAATTCTTCTTTCTTCCTGTTACAAAAAGATGATACATAAATCAATAATGATAACTTGGCTAATTCAGCAGGCTGGAAACTAAAACCAAGGAACCTTATCCACCTCTTTGCTCCATTTATTTCTGGTGCAAGATTTGGCACTAAGAGTATCAACAAAAGAAAGAGCGATAAAAAAATAAGATATAAGTCAATATTTTTCCATGTACTCATCTCAAACCTGAATATAAAGAAGAAAAGAACGAAACCCACCATCAAATTAAACATGTGCCTAATGGTTAACTCGTTAAATGAAATGCTCGAAACCATCAATATTCCAAAGAAAGCTAAGAAAATAGATATTGTAGTTGTTGTAAAGTCGAAATTATCAAATTTAATGTTCCGATCGTGACTTCCAAATAAAATTCTATTTACAAAGTTTTGCTTTCTAGCCAACATATTTTTTGATTAATTCTTTAAACTTAGCCCCTCTTTCTTCATAATTTTGAAATTCATCAAAACTTGAACAACCGGGAGAAAATAGGACCAAATCATTTTTAGTTGAATAATTGATAGCCTCTTTCACAGCTTGAGCCATACTCTCAAGCACGATTGGATTTAACTCTTCTATTTCATTTGAAATCTTTTCTCTGTCCGCACCATAAACAAAAACTTTCTTAGTTTTTCTCTTAAGAACCTCCTTAAGTGATCTAAAACTTAGATCCTTTTTTAACCCCCCCCATAATTAAAATAATTTTTTCATTTTTATATTTATTTATTGCAGCATTAAGTGAATGTGGATTGGTAGATTTAGAGTCATTTATGATGGTGAGGTATTTATTTAAAGAAATATCCTCAAGGCGATGGGGAGGCGGATTAAAGGAAAGTATTTTCTCCTCAATGGATTTTTTTTTGAGGCCTATGTGTAAAAGAATCCTTTTTACAGCTTCTTGATTATAAATTTCATGATCTGTGATCTCAGGCATAATGAAATCTAAATCTAATCCTATGCCCTCAGGTCCAATTTTAAAGTTTGAGTTTTCAAATATTCTTTTTTTTATTTTTGTGTACTGTTGAAAAGAATCGTGAACATCTAAATGATCAGGAGATATATTTAATAATACAGAAACTAAGCTTGATAATGACTTTGTCCTTTCTATCTGAAAAGAAGATACTTCGATTACAAAATAATCCAGCTGATCTTCAATATGATTAAGCACAGGAAAACCATTATTTCCTATACTTTTTACCTTAAGTTCCAAGGATTTCATGATGTGTTGAAGCAAAGATACTACAGATGTTTTTCCGTTTGTTCCTGTAACAAGAATTGATTTTTTAGCATGAACTTTCAAAAAGAGATCTAAATCTGAAAGGATTTCAATGTTATGAGTATTCAACTTTGTTACTATTTCATGACTGATATCAAATCCAGGGCTAACATAACACAATCGAATTTCATCAAAAGCTATCTCCTTTAGATTAGAAATTATTAGAGGATTTTTTCTTTTTTTAAGTAATTCTTTTTTGCAAGGAGGATCACTTCTGGTATCAAAAATAATTGGCTCTTGTTCAAATTTTATTAAGTAATTAAAAAGAGATAAGCCTGTCTGACCAAGTCCTAAAATAAGTGATCGAGAAGTTTTTTTTGACACTTGGCTACCTAAGTCTGAGGGTAGCAAATCCAATAAGAATTAGAATTAATGTAATTATCCAGAATCTCACAATAATCTTTGGTTCTGCCCATCCTGATAATTCAAAATGGTGATGCAAAGGAGCCATCTTGAATACCCTTTTACCAGTTAATTTGTATGAAGTAACCTGAATCATGACAGATAAAGTCTCGACAACAAAAACTCCTGCCATTATCGCAAATACTATTTCTTGCCTTATCATAACCGCAATTGCTCCCAGTGCTGCCCCTAATGAAAGAGAGCCAACATCCCCCATAAAGACTTGAGCAGGATAAGTATTGAACCATAGAAATCCAATTCCAGAGCCTACAATAGCACCACAAAATACAAGCATTTCACCTGATAGTGGTAAATATGGAATATTGAGATAATCTGAAATAATTATGTTTCCAGATGAATATCCAATAACTCCTAAAGCAGCTGCAATCATTACTGAAGGCATAATTGCTAGACCATCTAAGCCATCTGTAAGATTCACCGCGCTACTTGAGCCAACAATTACAAAATAAGAAAAGAAAATAAAAAATAAACCTAATGGCAAAGAAAAATCTTTGAAAAAAGGAATTATTAAGCTCGTCTCAAGGGGATTTGTAGAATATGTATAAAAGATTATTATGCCGATAAAAGCTGATAGAGACTGCCAAAAAAACTTCTGCCTACTTGTAAGTCCATTGCTTGACTGAGTTTTTAGTTTAGTTAAATCATCTATCCAGCCAATTACCCCAAATGAAACTGTCATAAATAATACCAACCACAGGTACTTATTTGATAAGTCCCCCCAACAAAAAACTGAAAATACTATAGCTGCTAAAATCAGCAGCCCCCCCATTGTTGGAGTTCCTTCTTTAACAAGATGTCTTTCGGGTCCTTCTTTTCTAATATATTGATTAAACCTTTCCATTTTCAAAAAATTAATGAACCAATTTCCA
Source organism: uncultured SAR86 cluster bacterium (assembly GCA_902570035.1). Taxonomy (GTDB): domain Bacteria; phylum Pseudomonadota; class Gammaproteobacteria; order Magnimaribacterales; family AG-339-G14; genus CACNYO01. The sequence goes on from CACFWO010000010.1 coordinate 10,222, forward strand.
AAAGATAGGCAAAAAATCAATGAAGTTAGAGTGGCTAAAATTGCTCTAAAAGTAAGATAATTGAAAATCCTCAAGGGACCATAGCTTTCAGCTAGAATTTCTAAAATAGGTAAAAACATTATTTAAAAATATTCATGCAGTCTTCCATTTTAACTGATCTAGATGCCTTAAATAATATGGCAGTATTTTTACTCAATAAAGATCCGATCTTTTCTTCTGCATTAGCAATATTTATTTTGACTACATTCTCCTTCGAGAGTTCAAATTTGGAGTTAAATAAAAAAACGTTATCAAATCTCTCACAGGCTTCATCGATTATTTTTTTCATTTCTTGCTGAAAGTTTTTACCCAGCTCTTTCATATCACCAATAACACAAATTTTATTTTCTTTATCAGTAGAATCTAAGACTCTAAATGCCTCTTTAAATGAATCAGGATTTGCATTGTAAGTATCATCAATTATTAAAACACCCTTGGAATTATAGCCTTGCTCTGTCCTAGATGGGACGACAACATCTTTTGATAAATTATATATTTGATCAAAAGAGATATTTTCTATGCCTAAACTTACTAGAATAGATTCTACACACTTACTGTTTGATTTTTTTGCATTTAGTTCATCGCTAAAAAAGGATCTGATCTTTTTATCATGAGACTTAGCATGAAACTCACTGAGATGAGCATTAATATCTGGAAAGATACAAGTTCCTTGAAGTAAAACATTTTTAAAAATATCAGATTTCTCTTGTGCAACTCCCTCAAGATTTATTAATTTTTCTAGGTGAGCTTTTCCAATTGATGTGATTACCCCTACTTCGGGCTGCAAAATTGACGATAATTCATTTATTTCACCAAAGTCATTCGTTCCTATCTCAAAAATTCCAAATTTATGATGTTTTTTTAATTCTAAGAGACTAAAGCATAATCCGTAAAAATTATTCCAGTTTCCTGGTGATGCATAAATTTGAGATGGATCAAATTTGTCGGATAAAAGCGAGCTCAATAGCAATTTAGTCGAAGTTTTACCGTTACTTCCAGTGATACCTACAACTTTACCTTCAAACTTTTTTCTTTGATATTTAGCTAAAAAAGATAAACATTCATGGGTTGAATTAACGCCTAGAATTTTTTCATCTTGAGGATGATTTTTTTCAGAAATAACAAAAGAAGCTCCCCTATCCAATGCTTCATCAATAAAATCATGTCCATTGAAATTAGGCCCCTTTAAAGCAAGAAAACAATCACCTTTTGAAATTTTTCTTGAGTCTGTAACTATTTTTGAGGATACAAATTCTTTCTTAGGCTTCTCAAGATTTAATTTAGCGGCTAAAATTTGGTTTGAAAATTCAAATAGCATTCTTAAAACTCATCACTACTTCAGAATCACTAAAATCTTTTCTTAATCCATTCTCAAATTCTTGATAATTTTCATTTCCCTTGCCTGCAATTAATAATGCGGAACCGGGTTTACTATTAACAAGTGATTCAAGTGATTCAAGAATAGCTTCTTTTCTATCAAAGATTACCTTTATATTCTTTGATGAACACTCTGATAATATGTCTTCAACAATTGTTTCAGGATCTTCACTCCTAGGATTGTCATTGGTAACGAAAACCTGATCAGATAAATTTTCTGCTATTTTTCCCATCTTTGACCTTTTAGATCTATCCCTGTCACCGCCACATCCAAATAGACAAATTAAATTTCCAGAATGTGTGCTTCTTAAAGATTTTAAACTTGCATCCAATGCATCAGGAGTATGTGCAAAATCAATAAAAACATCTCTTCCTTCAAAATCTATTTTTTGATTTCTTCCATCAGGCAGGCTAAGGTCAAAAAAATCTATGCTTGATAAATTAACGTCTTGGTTTGCAACCTTAAACAAAAGAAGAGCACAAACCAGGTTTGAGAAATAATGATCTCCTTGGAAGTTAACATTAATTTTTTTCGGCAAGATATCGTCTGAATCCAATAAAAATTTATTTGATGAGCTTTTATGTATGAATACATCAGCATCTTTGTCATGAAATGAATAAGAATAAGAATTTTTGTATTTTTGTTTAAGTTTTTTACCTAAATAATTGTCTTCATTAAATACATACCCTACATATGAAAAGTCATCAGAATCAAAAAAAGATTCTTTTATGTCTGAATACTTCTCCATATTGCCGTGGTAATCAAGATGGTCTTCAGAGAAACTTGTTAATCCTTTAAATTTAATTTCGATATCTCCAATCCTCTTTTGATGTATTGCATGAGATGAAACCTCTAGCAAAAAATTCTCAATATTGTGTTCACTTGATATTTCTAAAAACCTGTAAAGTTTAAAGATATCAGGAGTTGTCATATTTGAAGATCGTAACTCGAGGCCTGAACCTCCATTTTCAATAGAATTAAAAAAAGATACTTTCATATTCAGCTGTTCATGTAATTGTTTCAGAAAATGAGTTGCGCTGGTCTTACCATTTGTACCAGTTATACCAAATATCTTTTTAATTTGATTAAACGCATAGGCCTTATTTGCTAGATCTAATAGTTTTTCTTCTAACCCAGATACATGAATTATGTTTTTATTATCATTAGCATGATGTATGCCAGAAAGAACGGCTACTGCTCCGTTATCAAAGGCATGATCTATATATTTATTTCCATCTCTTTTGGAAGAATTTTTCAATGCAACAAAAATATCTCCTGGATCTATGTCATTTGAATTGATGCATAATTTTTTAAATTGAATATCACTTTTTAATTTATTGCCGTCTAATAAATTCTTTAGATTTTTCATGAGGAAGCAAAAATTGATTTAAAAACATTAGAAAAGATTGGAGCTGCAACATCGGAGCCGCCTGAAACATCATTTTTTGGTTCTTGGACCATTATTGCTAGCAAATATCTCTCACTATTTTTTTCTATGAATCCTACAAATAGAGCATTTATAGAGTCTTCATCATATCCTTGCTGTTTAGAAATGAAGCTTGTCCCTGTTTTTCCACCAACAATTCCATCTTTTACTTTGGCTAGTTTTCCAGTCCCATTATTCACAGTGTGGATTAAAATATTTTTTATCTTATTAGCGGTTTCCTTTTTAAGAATTCTTCTTCTTATTTCATTACTTTCTGATGAAATAATCTTTAGATTTGCTTCGATACCGTCGTTTAAAATTCCAGTATATGCTTTTGCAATATGAAGCAAAGTTGTCTGGAGACCATACCCGTAACATAAACTAACCAAACCTCTTAAGGAAATATTCTGCTCCCCTGGCAAAAATCCCTCTCTATGATTTAAAAACATCTCACTAAAGTACTCTCCGATTCCAAAAGAACGTATTCCTGATATTACTCTTGATTTGTTCATTTGAGAGCAAATTTTTACAGTACCTACATTACTTGATTTAGCTATAACTTCGCTTACTGAAAGAATTCCATAATTTCTGAAATCCTCTGTTCTGTAATCCTCAAATTCAACCCATCCAGGATTAGTATCAATCAAGGTATCTTCGTTAATTAATTCATCGTCTAGAGCTAAAGAAATACTAAGGGGTTTTAAAACAGAACCGGGCTCCAAAAGAGAAATCGAAGCCTTGTTTGTCACTAAAGCAATATCTGATAAAGATTTTCTATCGTTTGGATTAAAGCTAGGATAATTAGTTATTGCTAAAATCTCTTCAGTATCTAGATCAATCATTATTGCGGAAGCATTACTGGCATTGTTTTCAATCACAGCCCTTTTCAACTCATCAAAAACAATAAATTGATAATCTGAATCAATAGATAACTTAATTAAGTCGCCATCCTTCTCAGGGATAATAACTTCTTCAATAACTTTTCCATTTCCATCTCTCTTTAAATCTTTTCTTCCATCTGAGCTATCAAGACTTTTCTGAAAGCTGAGCTCTATACCTTGAAGACCATCATTATTTATATCAGTGATCCCAATT
>CACFWO010000011.1 GCA_902570035.1 uncultured SAR86 cluster bacterium
TCCAAGGTTTGCAGGAATAGTAAAAATATCCTGTTTATACATTTCTACAGGATCAGTTATTGAACCTAAATCAAAAGCTTCTCCGGATGTTGTAGGCAACATTACTGAAGTAACATCTTTGAATGCATTAACAAAATCACTTGAAATCAGGTTTCTAATCTTTTGCGCCTTTTTGTAGTAAGCATCATAAAATCCTGAAGATAAGCAATAGGTTCCTATAAGTATCCTTTTTTTTGTTTCGTTTCCAAAACCTTCTCCTCTAGATTTAAAATATAGATCTTCTAGATTTTCAACGTTCTCAGCTCTGTATCCAAACCTGATCCCATCATATCTAGATAAGTTAGCTGAACATTCAGCAGGGGCTATTACGTAATAAACGGGCAATGATAATTCTAAATTTGGTAATTCAATCTCTTTCGTCTTAATTTTTAATTTTTCTAGCCTCTCGATGGCTTCACCATAATTTTTGGATAAATCTTCATCTCCAAAAGAATTAATTAAATCAGTAACCAAACCAACAACATGCTCAAATTCACTTGATTCACAATCTTCAGAAAAATTGGGAACTTCCACTTTTATCGAAGTAGCATCTTTTGGGTCATACCCTGATATATATTGAAGAGCAATCGCAGCATCTTTTATATTTTTTGCAAGTATTCCTCCCTGGTCAAGACTTGACGCAAAGGCAATCATTCCATACCTAGATACTCTTCCATAAGTTGGCTTAATTCCTGCTATACCGCAAAATGAAGCAGGTTGTCTTATAGACCCACCGGTGTCAGTTCCAGTTGAAAAGCTACTGAAATTTGCGGCAACCGCTGCTGCAGATCCTCCAGAAGAACCTCCTGGAGTTTTTTTAATGTTAAGAGGATTTTTCACTGCCCCATAAAAGCTTGTTTCATTTGAAGATCCCATCGCAAATTCATCCATGTTTGCCTTTCCAAGACAAATTGATCCAGCATGTTCTAACTTTTCTACAACTGTTGCCGAGTAGGGAGGATAAAAATTATCCAACATTTTTGATCCACATGATGTTTTGATACCTTTAGTACAAAAAATGTCTTTGTGTACCATTGGTATTCCATTCAAAGGAATATCTTGTTGGCTCTTTTTGGACTCATCAGACTTTTTTGCTTTCTCAAGCGCTTTATCAAAATCATTGGATACAAAGATATTGAGATGTTCTTTATCTTCAATTACCGATATATAATTTTCTACAAGCTCTACGGAAGAAAATTTCTTTTCTTTTAAGCCATCAATCTGCTCTTGAAGAGTTAAGGTTTCCAAATTCATTTATTCAATAACTTTTGGCACGAGGTAAAATCCGTCTTCAGTTTTATCTGAATTTTTTTGAAGGCTTTCTCTGTTTATATCATGAGAAACTATATCTTCTCTTAAATTAAAATTATCTTTTATTGGATGACTTAGTTCTTCTATCTGATCGCAATCAATTTTATTGATTTTATCAATCATATTCATCGTCAAATTAAGATCCTCTTTCAATTTATCTCTGAGATTATCGTCAATTTTAATCTTAGATAATTTCGAAAGATTTTTTAAAGTCTCATTATTTATTGTCATTTTTTTTATTTTTATTTTATTGCTATTTCTTGCCCCTTCGACACAGCATTGATACGATTCGCTTATAAAACGAGAAAGCAATGGTACTAAAATATTTTAGAGGATTATACTCCAATGATTTGTCAATTGATCTTGGAACGGCGAACACTCTTGTTTACGTCCGAGATAAAGGAATTGTCCTCAATGAACCTAGTGTAGTTGCCATTAGAAAAACTGAAGGGGCAAGAACAGTAGTAGCAGTTGGAACTGAAGCAAAAAGGATGCTTGGAAGAGTTCCAGGAAACATTGAAGCAATAAGACCATTGAAAGATGGAGTCATAGCAGATTTTCAGGTTACTGAAAAAATGCTTCAACACTTCATTCAACAGGTTCATGGCGATAATTTCATGCGACCTAGCCCGAGAATTCTTGTGTGCGTTCCTTGTCAGTCAACACAAGTGGAGCGAAGAGCAATTAGAGAGTCTGTGCTTGGAGCTGGGGCAAGAGAAGTAAGATTAATAGAAGAGCCTATGGCTGCTGCAATTGGAGCAGGACTTCCTGTAGAAGAGGCTTTTGGATCCATGGTAGTTGATATTGGTGGCGGTACCACTGAGGTTGCTATATTGGCGCTTAATGGAGTGGTTTACTCAAATTCACTAAAAACTGGTGGAGACAGGCTAAATGAATCAATAATTTCTTATTTAAGAAGAAAATATGGAATTCTCATAGGTGAATCTACTGCTGAAAGAATAAAAGAAACTATTGGATGTGCTACTCCTGAAAGTGAGTTACAAGAGATGGAAATCAGAGGGCGTAATTTAGCTGAAGGTGTACCTAACACTCTTTCTATTTCAAGTTTAGAAGTATATGAAGCAATGTCTGGCCCTCTATCTTCTATATTGCAAGCAATTAAAAATGGTCTTGAGCAATCTCCACCTGAGCTGAGTTCTGATATATCAGAAAGAGGAATTGTTTTGACTGGTGGAGGAGCCTTACTCAGAGACCTTGATGTTATGATCTCAGAACAAACAGGTATACCTGTTATCCCAGCTGATGATCCTCTTACTTGCGTTGCAAGAGGAGGGGGAGTTGCCTTAGAAATAATGGATAAATACGACATCGATCTTTTATCAACAGATTAATAATCCTATGGCCAAGGAGCATAAACAAGCTGTAATTGCTCAAAAAGCCATTTTTACAACTGGCTCCATGAGGCTTTCAAGGGTAGTTCCATCTATACTCTTTGCCATTTTAATTCTCGCAGCTGATGTTCGATTTAATGTAGGTGAAAAAGTAAAGATTTATGTTGGTTTTGCTACCGAACCTATAATTTATATACCTCAATTTGTAAAAGAAGGATGGATTTCTTTTTCTGATTATTTCGTGGATAGGGAAATATTACAAAATGAAATACTTCGCTTAGAAAAAGACGTTGATGATCAAAGATTCAATCTTATAAATTATGAAAGGGTCCTTCAGGAAAATATAGAACTGAAAAAATTACTGGGATACTTAGAAAAGACTAGTAAAAAAGAGTTCATCTACGGCGAAATAGAAGAGATAAATTATGCTCCTAAACCTTCACTGACTGTGGGGATTGATAGGAGTCAAAAAGCAGACCAAATGGTAGCATTTAATTGGACGGGCTTGATAGGATCGGTAGAGTTATCAGCAGGTTCCAAAGTTGAAATTAAACCAATCTTTGCTGAAGATTCTCAAATTCCTATAAGGAATAGAAGGACAAATTCAAATATGATTTTAGTTGGAACTGATATGCCTCAAAATTTTTTAATTAAAGGATTAAAGAAAAACGAAGATATTGTTCCAGGCGATAAACTCGTAACATCAGGTCTTGGCAAGAAATATCCCAAGGGAATTGATGTAGGAATTGTTAATAAAATTTCAGCAACATCAAATAATGAATTTTTAGAAATCGAGGTGCTAGGAACTTCAGAATTTAGTTCTGGCGATCAAATTTTGTTAACTTTACCGTAATGGCTTATTTTTCTTCAAGAAATCCCAATAAGACTTTTTCTACTCAATTAGCAATTGGCACTTCACTAGTATTTGGAGTTTTTTTTCAATCACTCTTAAATTTCTTTTCATTCGAAATTTATGGATCTTCAATTCCAATTACTTTAATGATTCTAATTTATTGGAATATTGCTTTACCAAAGAATATTGGTCTGTCTTGGTCATTTATTTCAGGGATTCTATTAGATTTGAATCTGGGATATTTTCTAGGAACTCATGTAATTTTATTTTTATTTATTTCTTATTTAACTCAGAGATATTTTCATCGGATTAGAGCTATGTTTCAAATTCAACAATCTCTCTTGATAGGAAGTATCGTCTTTCTTTATCTTTTAAGTCTTTATATTTTTTTTCTAGAATTCAGTTTTTTTGTCATCCTTGCAATTATATTAAATAGTTTGATCTCAGCTTTTGTATGGCCTATTTTATTTGGATTGTTAAGGCTCATAAGAATAAAATATACCTATGCGTAAACGATAGATGCGACTCCAAGGAAAGTAAAAAAACCAATAATATCTGTTACTGTTGTAACTATTACTCCACCGCCAATGGCAGGATCAAATTTTAATTTTCTCAATACCAGAGGTATGGAGATACCTGACAAGGCTGCTGCAATTAAATTAATGGTCATAGAGAAGATAATTATTAAGAATATATCAAAATCTTTAAACCAAAATGAAGCTATCAAACCTAAAATTATTGACCAAAAAAGACCGTTCCAAAAAGAAACAATTAATTCTCTTGATAGTATCCATCTTAAGTTGCCTGAAACTATTTGACCTAATGCCAAACCCCTTACAGTAATGGCAAGAGTTTGAGTTGCTGCAACACCGCCCATACTCGCAATTATTGGCATTAAAACTGCTAAAAATATGACTTTTTCAATAGTGTCTTGGAAGAGATTAATAACTGAAGAGGCAAGAAGAGCTGTTATGAGGTTTGCACCCAACCACAATCCACGAGATCTTAAAGCTAAGAAGGTTTCTTGAAAAGTATCCCTACTTAAACCTGAAATTTGTCTGAAGGGCTGATCAACTTCTTCTTTGATGGAATCTATGACATCATCAATGGTAATTCTTCCTAAAAGTTCACCATCATCGTTAGTGACTGGAGCAGAAATTAGGTGATCGCGTTCAAATAATCTATCTACTTCTTTCTCTGAGTTCGTGACAAGCAAAGAATGAAATTTTCTGATCATTAAGTCTTCGGCTTTCTCTGAACTTTTAGCGGATAAGATTTTAGTAAGAGGCAAATTTCCTCTTAAAATATTATTTCTATTCACAACAAAAACTTTATCCATATCCTGGGGAAGCTCGTCTCTAATCCTAAGATAACGTCTTATCACCTCAATAGTATGAGAAGGTCTTACCACCACAACGTCAGGATTCATCATTCTTCCCGCAGTACCTTTGGCAAAAGAGAGATCTTTACTGACAAGCCTTCTGTTTTGGCTTGACATTGCTTTCAAAACATCTCCAATTACCTTTTCAGGCAATTCCTGAATAATTTCAACTATTTCATCCGCTTCAAGCTTTTCTGTTACTTGAGCAACCTCGGTTGCATCCATATTAGATAGGAAGAATTCTCTTACCTCTATTGATAACTCATTTAATACTTCCCCTTCGACATTAAAATCTACAAGCTCCCATAAAATCCTTCTGTTATTGGGGCTACTTGATTCCAAAGCTGATGCAATATCAAAGGGCGACATGCTATTAAACATGCCTCTAATAAGTTCAAATCTTTTTTTTGTGAGTTGTTTTTGGATTTCTTCAGAGAGAGAAATGTCGCTTCCTTGGGTCATCTCAAGAAATTTTAAGTTAAATTTTCGCCTAAATATATTTGTTGCACGGTATTATTCTCTTTAATGCTGGAAGGATTACCCGATGCAATTATTTCTCCATTATTAATCACCGAAATATTGTCACAAATATCCATTGTTGCTTGAGCATTGTGATCGCTTATAACGACACCGACATTTTTGGCACGTAGTTTTGAAATAATATTTTTGATTTCATTTATTGTTAATGGATCAATTCCTGCAAAAGGTTCGTCTAATAAAATAAATTTAGGTTCAAGCGCAAAAGCTCTGGCTATCTCTAGTTTTCTTCTTTGGCCGCCCGAAAGATTTTCGGAGATTTGTTTCTCTAAACTAAAAAGATCAAATTCTTTCATTATGCTTTTATATTTATCTTCTATTTGAATATTTTTGAACTTAGTCTGCAGGGCAGCTTTAATATTATCTGCAACTGATAGTTTTCTAAATACAGATGGTTCTTGTGGCAAATAAATTATTCCTTTTGAGGCTCTAAAAGAAATACCCTTGAAAGTAATATCGTATTCATCAAGAAAAATTTTTCCTGAGGTAGTCATCTCCAAACCAGAGATTAAAGAAAATAAAGTAGTTTTCCCTGCACCGTTAGGTCCTAGCAGCCCAAATACTTCAGAGCTTCTTATTTGAAGATCAATCCCGTGTAAGATTTCTTTTTTCTTAAAGCTTTTTTTAATATTTTTGAGTTCAAGAGTTTTCACTTTTGATCCTCAAATTTTCCGAATTTAAAATGGTATTATTTTTATAGTCAAAGACGATATCTTCGCCAGAAATATTTTTGCCATCAATAAAAATGCTTGATGTTCCAGAAAGATATAAAAGCTTTCTTTTTAAATCTATCTTAATTTCATCAGAAAGCCCTTTAAAAATATCCTTTTTAGCAAAACTTATAGGATTTCCTGACACAGAAATTAATTCATCAGACAGAGAAACTTCTTTCCCTGAAAAGGAAATATCATTGTGGTTCAAATTCAGATTTTTTGAACTTAAATATTCTTTATCAATGTCTACAAAAACTTTTTCTGCAAAAAGGTCTATCTTTTCTTTATCTTTGACAAGGTTTACATTTATTTTTTCTGATAGATCAAACTGATTACTTTCAAAGAAAAAAACACCCTTATTTGCTGACAACTTTACTAAATAGCTATCCTTATTATTTATCTCAATTTTTGGTTTGAAGATTGATAAGTTATTGGAATTAGAAAGAGCATTAATCATCTCGCTTTCGATGGTGTAAAAAATTTCTTTGTTTTTTGAAGAAGATCTAATTTCAATTTCTTTTGCATTAAATATTGAAGAATTATTTCCTTTTGAGGAAAGAGACTCATTTTCAATTGTTATAAAAAGAAAAGAGCCTGTAAGCGCTAATGCTAAGACACAATAAACAATTATTCGCCATCTCATCAAAATACTCGTGATTCATTCAACTCATGCATTCTTATGACGCCTATAACCTTTTTTTGTTTTTTTACAACTAAGCTATAGATTTTATTCTTGGACATAATCTCTCTGGCTAAGTAGGCATTTTTATTATGCTCAATACTTTTAAAAGATTTTGTCATTTCTTTTGATATTGATAAATTTCTTATGTCGATTTTTTTATTTAAAGTTCTTCTCAAATCACCGTCAGTGAAAATTGCATTAATGGATTGTTTTGAATTTTTCACTAAACAAAACCCTAAGCCAAATTGTGTAATGACTTTAATTGCTTCTAATATCGAGGTATTTTCTTTTACTATAGGTATTTCTTTAATATCAATCATTAAATCTTTCGCAAGGAGAAATCTTTTTCCTAATTTCCCCCCAGGGTGATTTTCAGCAAATTCTTTTGGACTGAATTTATTATTTTTTAATAATGCAATAGATATTGCATCTCCTAACATGAGCATAAATGAAGTGCTTGTTGTTGGCGCTAAATTATTTGGACAAGCCTCTTTATCTACTTTTGCCTCAAGATGTACCAGGGATTTTTTGGCAATAGAGGACTCTTCATTTCCAGTAATTGAAAGAATATTCTTTGTCTTTTTTATAAGACCGCTAAGTATCAGAACGACTTCATCGGTTTCACCAGAATTTGAAATTATTAAAATTCCATCATTCTTAGAAATAGCTCCAAGATCACCATGGCTTGCTTCTGATGGATTGATAAAAAAAGAGGGTGTGCCAGTGCTTGATAAAGTAGATGAAATTTTCGCAGCAACATGACCTGATTTTCCTACACCCATTAAAACTAATTTACCTTTAAGTTTTTTTATATGGTTGCAAATTAAATTAAAATCTTTTTTAGATAAATTATTTAAAGAGTGATTTATTGATGAAATTTCATCTCTAAAAGTTTTTTTTGCATGAATGAAAAAGTTATCTGCAGTCATTATTTTTAAATTTCAATTAAGAACATATAGTAAACTTACTAATCATGATAAGGAAATTTGCTTCACAGATTAATTTTATATTAATTGCATTGATGTTATTGATTCTTCCTGTCTCCGCAGATGATGAATTAGATGATTATGTCAATAATCAACATGAAAAAATATTTTCATTCTTAAAGGAAAATGCAGAAATGTTAAGTGAAAACAATCGGATCGATCTCATAGAGAAAGAATTTTCAGGGCTTATTTCTATAAGCGAAATATCTAAACGGGTTATGGGTAAGAAATATTTCATGAGTGCTACAGAGGAACAAAGAAAAAGATTTAATGACAAATTCAAGGAGACTTTTTTTAACACTTATTCGAGCGCCTTAAGTAATTTAGAGGACCAAAAAATTGAAGTCATAGGTCATGCTCATCCAAAGGATAAGCCCAATGCAGCAATTGTAAGAGTGAGA
>CACFWO010000012.1 GCA_902570035.1 uncultured SAR86 cluster bacterium
TTATGAAGAAAATACTACAAATAACAGGATGGAACTTCTTGCTGCTATAAAAGCCTTAGAAGCTATCTCAGAAAAAAAAGAAGTAACAATTTATACTGATTCTATGTATGTTCAACAAGGAATTACCAGTTGGATAAATAATTGGAAATCAAATAACTGGAGGACAGCTTCAAAAAAGGAAGTTAAAAATTCTGATTTATGGAAAAGATTGGACGAATTATCAAATACTTTAGATATATCTTGGAATTGGGTAAAAGCTCATAGCGGTCACCCTGAGAATGAGAGGGCAGATTTCCTAGCAAATAAAGGCATATTACTTAAATGAGACAAATAACATTAGATACAGAAACCACAGGGCTAGATGTTTCCAATGGTCATAGAGTGATTGAAATTGGATGCACTGAAATCATTGATAGGAAATTTACTGGCAATGAATTACATTTTTATCTGAATCCAGAAAGAGATATAGATCCTGGAGCAGTAGCAGTTCATGGTCTATCTAAAGAATTTCTGTCAGATAAGCCTTTTTTCTCAGATATAGCAGAAGATTTACTAACTTTTTTAGAGGATGCTGAAGTTCTTATGCATAATGCAGAATTTGATTTAGGGTTTCTCAATAATGAAATAAATATTTTACAATCTGACTATCCTATGATTGAAACTGTTTCTTCAAATATTATTGATACTCTTCAATTGGCAAGGGCTATGCATCCAGGCCAAAGAAATAGTTTAGATGCCCTTGTTGATAGGTATCAAATCCACGGTTACGATAGAAATTATCACGGAGCATTATTAGATTCTAAAATCCTTGCAGATGTATATCTATCGATGACTGGAGGGCAGACCAGCATTGGTTTTAGCCAAGAAATATCTCAACCAGGTAATACGATAAGTAAATCAAAAGAAAAGAAAGTCTATATGGTAAGTGTTTCTCAGGAAGAATCGAACCAACATCTTAATTACTTAAAATCCATTAGAGAATGACAGAGAGAACTAGATTTGCGCCAAGTCCAACTGGCCATCTGCATATTGGTGGTGCCAGAACAGCGTTGTTTTCATGGCTATTTGCAAAATCTAAAGGCGGTCAATTCCTTCTTAGGTTCGAGGATACTGATACAGAGAGATCTAAAGATGAATTCAAAGACTCAATTTTAAAATCATTAGAATGGCTTAATTTAAATCCAGACGAGGAGCCAGTACATCAGTCAAGAAATTTAGAGAGACATAAATTTTTAGCCTTATCTCTATTTGAGAAAGGCGCAGCTTATTATTGTGATTGTTCAATTGAGGAGCTAGAAGAACTTCGTGCTACTCAGATAAAAAATAAACAAAAACCAATGTATGACGGGCGAAGCAGAGAGAAAAATTTAGAATACGAAGGAAAAAATGTTCTTCGCTATAAAATGCCTAAGGCTTCAACTTCATTTGAAGATCTAATTCTTGGCGACATTACCGTAGATAACAGAGAATTAGATGATTTTATTATCTTAAGAGCAGACGGAACTCCTACCTATAATTTTTGTGCGGCAGTAGATGATCTTGATATGAAAATATCAACGGTTATTCGAGGAGACGATCACTTAACTAATACTATTAAGCAACTCAACATAATTAAGTCTCTTGAAGGAAATCTTCCTAACTATGCTCATCTTCCCATGGTTTTATCAGAATCAGGAAAAAGACTGTCCAAAAGAGATGGTGCTTTAGACATAATGGACTATAAATCTGAGGGATATTTAAGCGGAGCATTATTGAATTACATAGTTAGACTAGGCTGGGCAAAAGATGAAGTTGAAAAATTTACAATGAATGAACTTATAGATTTTTTTGATTTATCAGATGTTAATTCTTCACCGTCGAAATTTTCACTGCAACTATTAGATTGGTACAACAATGAATATTTGAAGGAAATGGACAGTTCAACTTTACTCAAATTATTAAATGAAATTGGAAGTAATATAAATGAAAACTTTAAAAACATTCTCGGCATAATCGATGTTCTAAAAGTAGGAGCAAAAAGTTTAAAAGAAATTGAGGAAAGCTTTGATATGTTTCTTAAGAGTCCCTCAATAGATAAGTCGGATTCATTAGCCAGTGAAGAAAATAAAAAAATTATTAAAGATTTTTTTGATAACTTTGATTTTTCTAAAGACGAAAATTTAGAATCTACCAGTCAAAGACTAAAAGACTATATTAATTACAATGATCTTAAATTTCCTCAGTTAGGCAAACCTTTGAGATATGCTCTTACCGGAAGAACTAATGCTCCAGGTTTAGGTGAACTTTTATACCTTTTAGGAAACGAAGAGTCGAGGAAAAGGATTAAAAATTATCTTGAATAAAAAAAAGGAGCTCTCAGAGCTCCTTTTTTTTATTCAAATATTATTAATTGAAACTAGTATTTCCTGGAAGAGGAGAAGATAGCATCAAAGAATTCTGAGAACACTCTTGCAGAGGATCAAATAATGAACTTTGCATTGCAGCCCCACCAGTTGACATTAAAGTTGCAAGCTCCCCCATGGCATCATCATCTCTGAGAACCATCATTGTTACAAAATCATAATCTGAAGTTTGGCCAGCTACCGGAATAATATTGAACATTGCTACTTTGTCAGACATACCTCCAGCATCTAAAAATGCATTCATTTTTGAGTAGGCTGAATTAAGATCCATTAAAGAAGTATTCTCTTTCGTAGTACACAGGGAAGTGAAAACAGGCCTTATATCAACAGGTTCCCATCCTTCAGCTTGTCTTGTAGGGAACATGACTCCCATCAAATGACCCAAGCAGTTAGAAGGACCCATAACCTTCTCGAATTTTTTTGACATGTCTGCACCATTTCTTACCCAATTAAAGTGGGACTTAGTAAAGTTTTCCCAATTATTGGCAACACCAAACCACATAGATGTTCCATGTGAAGAAGCACCAGCAAAGTCGGCAGTAAATATCCAAGCATTATAATTTTCTCGACCAACGGGATCATTTTCCTCTTGCCATTCTCTCCAATCTTCACCTACTTCCATCATATCTTCTATGTCTTTACCTTTTTCATAAGTACATCCATAATACATTTCAACTGGAAAAGTTGGAGGCATGCTCTGTGAAAACGCATAACCTGCACTTAACATTACTAAAATAAGCAATATTTTTTTCATAATAAATCTCCTATTTATCTTTTAGTTCATTGAATTAAAAGTATTTTCTACAAGAACGAGGTTTCTCTCACTGCAAGTAGCTACTTTCAGCCATTGTGAAAAGATTTTATCTCCTTCACCCCCAAGAAAAAAATCTTGGAATCCATTTCCCATCACTGAGAAATCAGTCCAAGCTGTCATTAATGCAAATCCATTAGGATTCATATCACCCATAAAGGTGGTAAAAATCCACTGAGCACTTTTCATGTCATTCTTATTTGCAAATTTTTGAACATCGCTTGAAACCTTTCTTACATCATCCATCGAATATCCTTGATTCAGTTCACACATCCACACTTCAGCTGGTACTGTTGAATTCTGCTGAGCTAAAGTATTGAGTGATACAAAAGTAAGAATACCAATGATTAAAATCTTATATAATTTCATTAATCTTTCTCCAAAATTAAGAGTTAATTATATTAGTTATTAATCTAACTTATTTTTGGAGAAAATAAAGCTTTAATTTATATGATTTCGAAGAAACTTCTCGATATTCTTGTATGTCCTAGATGCAAAGGAGAACTCTCATTGGAAGAAGACAAGCTAATATGCCGAACTGGGAATATCGCTTTCCCTATAAAAAACGACATACCAATAGTAGTTATGAAAGAAGCGATTGATTTAGCATCCAATTAGTCTTTCTGTTCTGCTAAGTCTCTTAAACCTTCTTTGCTAGCTAAAGATGCATGGTTCAATATATTTCTTCCCATTGAAGATGTTTGTCTTTTTGAGAAATTAGCATAAATTTTATCTCTTGCTTTATGTACTTTGCTGTTGCTTGGGTCAGAGTAAAAAGCGGTTTCAATTAAATGTGCCGCTAACCTATGATCTTCTTCATTGCTTAATTTGATAGCTTTTGAGATCACAGTATCTAGTGAACCAACGAGATCAATCCACAATGATGCTTCACTAGATCTTTTAGCTGGAAACAATCGATCATATTCACCTTCCCACCAGCCGCCGTAACGACGCCAAATCATTCTTATTAAAAACTCAGGATCGTCATAAACTGGTTTCAACCAGGGTAATTCCATTAGTTCTTTTTTAAAACTAACTTTATGAATAATAAAATTTAAAGTTTTACCTTGATTCATTAGTTCCATAACTTGATTTTCTATATCGTCAAGAAATTCCGCCGTGGTAGTCAATGCCCTCTGTATATTATCTTTTCCAAACATTGGATAACCATGACCTGGAAGCATTACTTCAGCATCCAGTGCGCTCATTTCTCTCAAGGCATCAGCCCAATCTGAAATATACCTCTGTACCTTTTGCGGGTTACCCCCGTTTGGTAAAGCCCATATAAATAAATCTCCGGGCAATAATATTTTTTCCTTTGGAATATAAGCCCATAAATGATCATCGGTTTCTCCTCTAGCAGGGTTAAGCAAGAACTCTGTATCACCAACTGTAAAACTTGTTTTATTCTCTACTAAAACATCTGGATATCTATATTTGTCTGGCCAGGTAAAGTGAGGAACGTTGATTGCAAACTGTCTTCTGTTAATTGCTGTATTCCAGCCAAGGGTCTTTAAGTATCTATCAAAATGATCTGGCATTAATTTGTTTGCATAAACCACAGGCTTTACTCCACCATTGGTCTTGGCTTCCTCATCAAATTTTTCAACAGCAAAGATATGATCGACATGATGATGAGTAAATATAGCCGCAACTAATGGTTCATTAGGTCGCCATTTTTTTATTTCTTCATAAGCTCGATTAATATCAATAATATGCCCTGCATCAAGCATGACTAAACCAGACCCTGTATCTAGTACAAAGAAACCAGCTATCCCCTTAAAAGCCAAAA
>CACFWO010000013.1 GCA_902570035.1 uncultured SAR86 cluster bacterium
GATCTAATGGCTGTTGTACTTCCTAACAAAAAAGTGAAACTAGGGGAAGATATAATCTTATGGGGAAAAGATCTTAAAGTAGACGAGTTAGCATTGTTGACAGATAATATCCCTTACTCTTTTATGACTTCACTATCAAAAAGGGTTAAACGAAAATATATTAAATAATTATGAAGATAAAAGTATTAGAAGAAACACCAAGGAAGGTTTTAGAATTTCCTTTAGATAACGATCTTGATTTAACAGAAAAAGAAGTCGAAGATGTTGCAGAGATTTTTAAGACTCCTTTGACTGGTTCTTACAACTGGGATTACACAATACAAGATAATCGTATTAAAAGACTCTATGAGTTAGGAAAAGAGTTGAACTGGAATGTAGAGAAAGACATTGATTGGGATCAACCTTTGCCAGAAAAAGAAGACAATCCACCTGCTATTTTCTGGGATGAATATGAGCCTTATCAAAAGCTTTCTACAGAGGATAAATTCAAGTTTCTTCAACACAGGGCATCTTGGTCTATCAGCCAATTTCTTCATGGTGAACAAGGCGCACTGTTAGTTGCGTCACAATTAGTTTCATGTGCACCAACCTATAATGCGAAACTATATGCTGCTTCTCAAACTTTTGATGAAGCAAGACATGTTGAAGCCTTCAATAAATATATTCAAAAAAGAGTCGGTCTATCTTATCCAATAGGACATGGCCTTAAATCTCTTCTTGATAAAATTCTTTCCGATCCTAGATGGGATTTAAAATTTATAGGCATGCAAATCATTATCGAAGGTTTAGCTCTAGCTGCATTTAATGTTGCAAGACAAGGAACAAATGATCCAGTCTTCAAGGATATGCTTTATCTTATTACCAGAGATGAGGCCAGACACGTAACGTTTGGTGTGAATTACCTAGAAGAATTTGTTCATACTCTTTCCGAAGAGGAAAGAGAAGATCGTGCTATGTTTGCTTACGAAGCTGCTGTGGTAATGCGTTCTAGACTTATGGCAGCAGACGTTTACTCTAATTTTGGTTGGGATATTGATGAAACGGTTGCATTCCAGAGCAAAGCAGATGTAACTGCAAATTTTCAGCATTTACTTTTCACTAGAGTAATGCCAAATCTTTCAAAGATAGGTCTTATTACAGATAAGGTCAGACCGCTATACGATGACTTGGGTGTCTTAGATTTAGAAAGTTGGCCTAATGATGGCGAAATTGATTGGGTTTCTCTTGAAAGACCTCTTGATGCTAACGAAGATAATTCAGAATCTGAAATCGTAGCTATTTAACTGAATGATCTCAAAATCAGATACTTGCGAAGTATCTGAACTCTTCTGATATACTGATGAACCATCTTGGTTAATAAATAAGATGGTTTCTAAACCTAAATTTCTCTTCGTCACTGGCGGTGTTGTTTCTTCCCTAGGTAAGGGAATTTTATCCGCATCCTTAGGATCTCTACTAGAGAGCAAAAAATTAAAGGTAACTATCATGAAGCTTGATCCTTATATAAATTTGGATCCAGGTACAATGAGTCCTTTTCAGCATGGTGAAGTTTTTGTTACCGAAGATGGAGCAGAAACAGATCTTGATCTTGGCCACTATGAAAGATTTTTAGATGAGAAAATGTCACAGAATAATAATTTCACAGCTGGTCAGGTGTATGACAGTGTCTTAAAAAAAGAGAGAAAAGGTGAATTTTTAGGAGCAACAGTTCAAGTGATTCCTCACATAACTGACGAGATAAAAAAGAGAATCATGAAAGGTGCCAAGGGATATGATTTAGCAATTGTAGAAATTGGAGGAACTGTAGGAGACATAGAATCGCAACCTTTCTTGGAAGCTATAAGACAATTGAAAATAGAACTAGGAGATCAAAGAACTCTTTTTCTCCATCTTACCTTGGTACCATTTCTATCTACATCCGGAGAGACTAAAACTAAACCAACTCAACACTCAGTCAAAAATCTTCTTTCTTATGGTCTTCAGCCTGACATCCTTATTTGTAGATCAGAGAAAGAACTTCAAAGCTCCGACAAAAGAAAGATTGCCTTGTTCACAAATGTTGGCTTGGACTCCGTTTTCTCACTTCCAGACCTTCCTTCAATTTATGCTATTCCAGTCTTTTTATCTAAAGAAAAGCTTGATGAAGTTGTTACAAGAAAAATGGGTATTAAATCTAAAAAAGCAGACTTAAGTGATTGGAGGAAAGTTAATAGACTAGAAAAAGCATCAAACAAAAAAATTACAGTTTCAATGGTTGGTAAATATACTGAGCTAGCAGATGCGTATATGTCTTTAAATGAAGCGCTAAGGCATGGAGGTCTTCAAAATAAGGTTGATGTAAATATTAAGTATATTGATTCAGAAAATTTGAAATCTAACAGTCAATTAAAGGGTTCAGATGCAATATTGATTCCTGGAGGATTTGGGCATAGAGGAATTAATGGAATGATAATGGCTACGAAATATGCGAGAGAGAAAAAGATACCTTTTTTTGGAATTTGCCTTGGAATGCAAGTTGCAGTCATAGAGTTTGCTAGAAATGTGCTAAATCTAAAGGCTAACAGTACAGAATTTGATAAAAAAACAAACCATCCTGTTATTGCTCTTATGCATGAGTGGAAAGATCCTGAAGGATCAATTCAAAAGAGAAACGCAAGCTCTGATATGGGAGGCACTATGCGACTGGGTGCACAAAAGTGCATACTGAGTAACAACAGTAAGTTAAAAAAAATGTATAAAAAAAGTGAAATTTTTGAAAGACATCGCCATAGATTTGAATTCAATGGTAATTATGAAAATGCAATGATTGAAAAAGGCATGAGGATAGTTGGAAGATCTAGAGATAAGAAACTTGTTGAGGCTATTGAACTCGATAATCATCCATGGTTTTTAGGCTGTCAATTTCATCCGGAGTTAACTTCAAATCCCAAAGAAGGGCATCCTATTTTTAATGATTTTATAAAAGCTGCATCTAAGAAATAAAATGGTTCAAATCACTGAGGTTCAATTAAATAATCGAAAAATATCCAACAGGGATCCTGCCATTGTTATAGCTGGGATGAACGTAATTGAATCAGAGGAGCTTTGTATCTCTGTCGCAGGAGAGCTGAAAAATATTTGCGAAAGAAATAATGTCGATTTCATATTCAAGGCTTCTTATGATAAAGCTAACCGATCTTCAATAGATTCCTTTCGAGGGCCAGGAATTGATCAAGGCTTAAAAATTTTAAAAACAGTAAAGGATGAATTTAATGTTCCTGTAATTTCTGACATTCATGAGCCCTCACAAGCAGAAACAGCAGCGGAAGTTCTCGATGTCATTCAAATTCCGGCTTTTTTGTCCAGACAAACTGACTTAATTAAAGCTGCATGTGAAACAGAAAAGGTGATAAACGTAAAAAAAGCTCAATTCCTATCGCCTGCACAAATGATGAACATTATTGAAAAATGTAATCATTTCGGTAATGAAAACATTTTGCTATGCGAACGAGGAAGTATTTTTGGTTATGATAATCTGATTGTAGATTTTTTAGGGATAGATGAGATTAAAAAAATTGCCCCAACCATTTTAGACATCACCCATTCACTGCAGCTTCCTGGAGGCAAAGGCAAATCCGCAGATGGGAGGTCCTCCCAGGCAAAAGTTTTGGGAACTGCAGCTGCAGCCATAGGCCTAGCTGGTTTTTTTATTGAGGTTCATCCGACCCCTGAAAATGCTCTTTGTGATGGAGCTTCAGCCACGAGGTTATCTGAATTTGAAAGTTTACTTTTAGAGTTAAAAAAATTTGATGAACTATCAAAGTCCTTATGAAAATAGATCAATTAAAGTTTTATGAGATTATAGATTCGAGAGGTAATCCTACAATTGCTTGCAAGATTTTTTCTGGCAAATTTTCATCTATAAGTATGGTTCCTTCTGGTGCATCAACTGGTTCAAAAGAAGCTCAAGAAATTAGAGATAACGACAAAAAAAGATTTCTTGGTAAAGGACTTAAAGAAGTAATAAAGAAAACTGAACATCAAATATTTGATGCAATTTCCCAAAAAAATTTATTGGATCAACAAGAAATTGATAATGGTTTGATTGAGCTCGATGGCAGTAAGAACAAATCAAATATTGGGGCAAATATGATTCTTGCGACATCTATGGCGGTTTCTAAGTTAGCTTCACAGTCAGAAAATATGGAGTTATTTCAATACATCCATCAAATTGCAAAAGCATATGAAATAGATTGCGATTATTCATTACCTTTGCCGATGATGAATATTCTTAATGGCGGCGCTCATGCAAACAATCCTCTTGAGTTTCAAGAGTTTATGATTCAACCAGCTGGATTTGAGAATTTTAATGAGAGCCTCAGATCAGGAATAGAAATATTTCATAATCTTAAAAAAGAGTTGCAGGAAAATAATTTTTCAACTTCAGTGGGGGATGAGGGGGGCTTTGCTCCAGATATCTCTGATACTAAAAAGGCTTTAGATTTTATCTGTTCCGCAGTTGAAAAATCAGGCTATAAAATGGGAGAAGAAATTTTTATTGCTATGGACTGTGCTGCGTCTGAGATATTTATTAATGGAGAATATCTTTTTGAAGGTAAAAATCATGATAATTCAGGTTTAATTCAAATTTATGAAGAACTTATCAAAAGTTATCCTATTAAATCAATAGAAGATCCTTTAGATGAAGATGATTGGGATGGATGGAAAGCTATTACTAAGCAAATAGGAGATGAAGTGTCTATTGTGGGTGATGATTTATTCGTTACCAATAAAAAAATATTGGAAAAGGGAATAAACAATGGCTCAGCTAATTCAATTCTAATTAAAGTGAATCAGATTGGAACAGTAAG
>CACFWO010000014.1 GCA_902570035.1 uncultured SAR86 cluster bacterium
TTTTTCAATGACTCTTCAAAAGAGACTTTATCAAGATCGCCTAAGTCATCTAATTCTGTTTGGTGAATAGTTGCGAGCGACTTACCAAGTTCAAATGATAATTTACCGCGCACGTTTGCATATTTATCATCTCTTAGGATTTTTCTAGGAATCGTTTCTCCGGGAATTGCTTCCATAACGTATCCCTCACCGATTTCTCCATCTTCAGAAAATTCAAAGACTATTTCAGGGACTGGAGCATCAAGAGATCTAACTACTCTTTGAATTTTTGCTTCCAATTTTTTTGGTATTGCCATAACCGACTGTTCCTTAGATAGAGAACGTCTAACAATTAGCTCTTTATCATCTTCAAGAATGATTCTGTTTATATCAGCCGAAGCTCCTCCTGTTAGAGGAATCAATTTTTTAATTTTTTGATTCAGAGAATTCTCTAAAAATTCCTGAAAATTTTGCATTCTAAGAAGATGCTAATGAAGCGTCTCTTTCACCAAAGTCCCAACCGGGGCCGTTATGTTCATAATTTTTTAATATTCGTCTAGCTACCGATTGAATATGCACTTCATCAGGACCATCATATATTCTTGCTTCTCTGGCATGACGATACATAAGACTTAGAGGAGTGTCGTCTGTAAGTCCTTTAGCGCCATGGACTTGAATGGCTCTATCAATCACGTTGTGAAGCATTTCAGCACCGACAACTTTGATAAGACCGATTTCGATTCGTGCATCATCTCCTTGATCAATTCTTTTTGCTGCATCTAGCGTTAAATGCCTCGAGGCTTGTATCTCACAAGCACTATCGAATACAAATTTTTGCAATAATTGTTTTTTTGTCAAAGGTGTACCGAAAGTTTCTCTTTCGTGCATTCTTTCACAAAGTAAATCAAATGCCCTTTGAGCTTGGCCAAGCCATCTCATGCAATGGAAAATTCTTCCAGGACCAAGTCTTTTCTGAGCAATGATAAAACCTTGCCCTCGTGGACCTAATAAATTTTCTTCTGGAACTTCGACGTTGTCGTACTCGACCTCATAATGACCACCGTTGATGCCTAAAACAGGCGTTTCTCTGACAATTTTATAACCTGGATTATCTGTAGGAACGATGATCATACTAAAAGCACCATGACTTGGAGCTTCTAATTCAGTTCTACACATTACGGTTGTATAAGCAGCTCTTGCTGCTCCTGTAGTAAACCACTTTCTACCGTTAATTCTCCAGACGCCATCCTCAAGAATTGCTGTAGTTTGTAGTTGAGTTGGATCGGAACTCGCAACTTCAGGTTCTGTCATTCCGAAGCTTGGAAAGATCTCTCCTTGGACAAGAGGCTCTAAGTATTGATCTCTCCAGTGAGGTGAAGCAAATTCTCTTAACATGATTGAATCTTGTAAAGAGTGTGTTCCCAAGGCCACCATCGCAAAAGACGAACGACCGATTACTTCATTTACGTAGACATACTCCATGAATGGCATTCCGACTCCGCCAATATCTGTTGGATGCCCCAAAGCCCAAATTTTCTCGTCTTTGGCAAGCTGCATTAGGGAGCCAAGCATCTCTCTAGATTCAGGCGTGCCTTTAGCAAGTTCAGTTTCCTTTGGATAGATTTCATTTTCTATGAAATCTTTAACTTTAGCCCTTATTTTTGTCCAATCTTTACTCATCTGTTTAATTTCCCTTGTTTTTTAATTGCGGAAATAAAATTACGTCCCTTATGGAATCTATTCCCGTAAGTAACATTACCAATCTATCCAATCCTATGCCAACACCAGCGCAAGGAGCAAGACCATATTCTAGCGCTTCGATATAGTCTAGATCCATCTCCATAGCCTCCTCATCACCCTTTTCTTTATCTTCCATTTGCATTTTGAATCTTTCTAGCTGGTCTTCCGGATCATTTAACTCAGAAAAACCGTTTGCAATCTCTTTACCATCTATGAAAAGTTCAAATCTATCTACATAACCCTCATCACCCTCTGATTTTCTTGATAAAGGAGAAATCTCCAGAGGATATTTATAGATAAAAGTTGGTTCAGAGAGCTTATCTTCAACTTCTGACTCAAAAATTTCAGCTTTTAATTTGCCCACAGATAAAGTTTGAAAATTTTCAATTTTTAATGATTGTGCAAATTTTCTAAGGCTATCTATATCATCTAAATCTTTTTTGTTAAGTGATGTATTTTTTGTGATCGCATCATCAAAAGATACTCTTTTAAATTTTTTAAAAGATCTTTTGCTTTGCTCTAAATTCGAAAGATGCTTTATTAATGCTTCCACAAAATCCATCTGGAATTCGTAATCTTCATAGGCGGTATAAAATTCCAACATGGTAAATTCAGGATTGTGCTTAGTGGATAATCCTTCGTTTCTAAAATTTCTATTAATCTCATAAACCTTTTCAAAACCTCCAACAACAAGCCTCTTTAAGTAAAGTTCTGGAGCAATTCTTAAATACAAATCCATTCCTAAAGCATTATGATGAGTTACGAAAGGTTTAGCCGCAGCTCCCCCAGGGATGGGATGCATCATTGGTGTCTCTACCTCTATAAACCCACTTGAATCAAAGTAACTCCTAGTCTCGGAAATAATCTTGCTTCTGGCTAAAAAAACCTCTCTTGATTCCTCATTAACTAAGAGATCTAAATATCTTTTACGATATCTTTGTTCAACGTCGACGAGTCCTTGATGTTTTTCAGGTAAGGGTTTTAGTGATTTGGTTAATAGAACAGCTTCAGTTACCTTGATGGATAGTTCTCCTGTGTTAGTTTTAAAAAGATCCCCTTCTACTCCAATGATGTCTCCAATATCCCAAGTTTTAAAATCATCGTAGTTACTTAATGTATCTTCCCTCAAATAAAGCTGTATTTGTGCGCTCATATCTTGGATCGTTGTAAAACTGGCTTTTCCCATAAGCCTTCGTAACATAATTCGACCGGCAACTTTGACACTAATACTTTTACTTTCTAAATCGTCTTTGCTTAAATCTGAAAATTCTTTTATTAATTCCTTGGCTAATTCATTTCTCCTAAATGAATTGGGATAGTCCTGTCCTTGCTCCCTAAGCTTATTTAATTTTTCTTTTCGTACTTCAAATAAATTATTTT
>CACFWO010000015.1 GCA_902570035.1 uncultured SAR86 cluster bacterium
AAATTGTTCCACCGTCATAGTCAGCTACTGGACCATTGAAGATAGCAGAGATAACTCTTTGTTCATTGAGGCCCTGCACAGTAGCATCGACTGAAGAGTAATCAATCATTTCCTGAGTGACAACGTTTTGACCAAATATATTTAAAGGCACACAAGCATCAGAAATGGTTGTTGTTGAGTCAGCCCCACATTTTAAAACACCGTTATCGTCTGTGTAAGTTGGACCAACTTGCTCAGCTACTTTAGAAAGATCGAAATAACCTCCTGCAATCGCAGCAGAATCATTTTTTCCGTAAACATAAGAAATATCGAATTTCCAGTCATTGTCAAATTCACCACCGAGGGCCAACATGACTCTATAGTTATGAACATCTCTATCGTCAAAACGACCTAGATTCTCAACCATTCTTCTTCGCCAGTCGTTAATATCAACGGATGATCCATTAGCTGCATCCAGGGTTCTAACTCTATTGTGAGTTCCCTCTCCATCAGCATTAACTACGTAAGCACCATCGACCAGATCATATCCACCATCGGTTAGAGCTACTCCTTCTGCATCAACATTAGTAAACGTGGTAGTGAATTTTGGACCGTAAGTCTGATTATAAAAGTTATCCTTCGAATAAGGAGCTTCTCTTGTGTAGAAAGCGAGAGGAGCTAGGGGTTGCGGAGCTATTCTGCTCTGACTCTTAATGTTGGTATAAAGAACTTCTGTCGTAATTTTTAAATTGCTTGCTCCAGGAGCATCGCCGAGATCAAACGTACCTCCGAATGTAGCATTCCATCTTTTATTGGGAGATTGAAGCCAATTTACTGGATTGTAATTATATTTATGAGTACTAAATGAATAGGGAAGATAATTTGCTGCTGAGGCTAGTTTTTCTGCTGCGCCTGGAGAAACATAACCAGTTTCGTTAGTAGCATTTTCCATAAAACCTTGCCCTAAAGTAACCCCACCATCTGCATAATCCGCGATAACCAGTCTTGACCAAGGTGGCGCCGAACTTCCCCCGCCAACACAAGAAACATCACAGTTTCCTATTTTAGTAGATGCAGGAGTGCCTGGATCATTTGAATCAATATCATAGAGGGACCATGGCCTAGAACCCATTAAAGTTCCATGTTGTTCTGCCATTGAAACTGAAAACACCATATTTGATTTACCTGAATTAAGACCTCCAACAAATGTAAATTCATCTTGCCTTCCGTCACCTTCTGATGAAACTCCTGAATAGACCGATGCTTCAACGCCTTCAAAGTCTGTTCTAGTGATAATGTTAACCACTCCAGCAACAGCATCAGAGCCATAAATTGCTGAAGCTCCATCTTTAAATATCTCTATTCTTTCAACCATCGCCGGCGGTATGGCACCTAAATCTGGACTAGCAGCGGCACCAAGGCCCATTGGCGGCAGCCTTCTCCCATTAAGGAGGACTAAAGTTCTCTCTTCACCAATACCTCTGAGTGAAAAATACGTTCCACCGTTACCACCGTTACTCTCTTTAGAAGTACTTGAGGCAGTCCCTGTTATTAAAGGTGAGTTTAGTAACAAGTCTCCAATGCTTGTATAACCTGATTTTAAAATATCATCTCTTCTAATCACTGAAACTGGTGCATTTGAAGAAATTTCAGGCCTTACTATTCTAGATCCTGTAACAACAAGCTCTTCTTCATCTGCTGCTTGAGAAAAAGCGATACTTGTGAAAGAAAAACTTGTAATCAAAGTAAGTATTAAAAATAGAGTTTTCAATTTTGTCATCATATCCTCTTAAAAATGTAATAATCTAAAAATTATAAAGAAAAAATTAAAAAATAGCGAGAAACACTCATCATGACCATTCTTAAAGGAAAAAAAATACTAATTGTGGGAGTAGCTAATAAAAATTCAATCGCTGCAGGTATTGCTGAATCAATGAATGATTTTGGTGCAGAAATTGCATTATCTTATCAATCTGAAAAACTTAAATCGCGAGTTGAAGCCTTAGCTGAAAATTGGAATTGTAGTTTATTAACTGAATGCGATGTCAGCGAAGATTCTGCAATCAATGAAACATTTAAAAATATAAAGGACAAGTGGGGACATATTGATGGAGTTGTCCATGCCGTTGGTTTTGCTCCTGGAAATGAATTAGATGGCAACTTTATCGATGCATCTACTAGAGAAGGGTTTGCAATTGCTCACGATATCAGCGTATTCAGCTTTATTGCTTTAGCAAAAGCTAGCAGAGAGTTGATGGCAGATAGATCATCGTCTTTATTAACTTTATCCTATCTTGGCGCCCTAAGAACTCTTCCAAATTACAATGTGATGGGCTTAGCTAAAGCGTCTCTTGAATCATCAGTTAGATACCTAGCAAACAGTCTAGGAAAGGAAAATACAAGAGTAAATGCTATCTCAGCAGGCCCGGTAAGAACTTTAGCAGCCTCTGGAGTTAAAAATTTCAGAAAGATGCTTTCCTATAATGCTGAAAGAACTCCTTTGAAAAGAAACATAACTGCCAGAGAAGTTGGTGATACAGCTTCATTTTTATGTTCTGATCTCGCAAGCGGGATAACAGGGGAAATTACTTATGTTGATGCTGGTTTCAATATAACAGCTATGGGTGATCTAGAGGAGATTTCCTAGTTTTATAGATGCATTAGATCTCAATTGCTCCATTAATAGGGATTCCTCAATGTTAATCACAGCACTTTTAGCAAATTCATTTTGCTGAAAATCCTCATCAGAAGAATTTTCTAATTCAATCTCATCTATTGAATCAAGTGTATAAACGTAGGTATCCCCTTCTAGAGCATCAAATCTTCTTATTTGATTTATTTGATCTTTTCTCAGAGAAAATATCTCTGAGACCATAGAATTTGGGAGCAAGCTGGTATCGCGTTTTAAGTCTTCGTAGCTTGTCAATTCAGATGAGTTGGCTTGAGCAAAAAGGAGTACTGACTCATCCACTAAATTATTAAGATTATCTTGAACTTTTTGGAATTTTAATATTTGAGTGATACCTTTTTCTGCTTCTTCTAAAGTTTTTTGTCTTTCTGGAAAGAATTCTTTTACTT
>CACFWO010000016.1 GCA_902570035.1 uncultured SAR86 cluster bacterium
GGACTCTGGCATAAAGTTAAAAATCACCTCTAATGAATCTTTCTATCTAAACATTAAAAAAGGAGACAGTGTTTCGGTAGACGGTGTATGTTTGACTGTTACAGATTTTGGAAAAAATTATGCATTCTTTGATGTCATTCCTGAAACTCTGAGATGCACTAACCTGAATGAAATTAATGAAAAAAGGATTTTCAATCTTGAACGTTCCTTAAAGTTCGGTGATGAAGTTGGGGGGCATCTAGTTTCTGGGCATGTGCACGAAACCGGCACAGTAGAGGAGGTTACTATAGGAGATGAATACATACTTAAGATATCTTTTTCAAACAACTTAAGTAAATACTTATTTAAAAAAGGATACGTTGCTATCAATGGTGCCAGCCTGACTATTAAAGACAAAGAAGAGAACCATTTAACTGTTGCTTTGATACCTGAAACTTTACAGGCAACAAATCTAAATAATTTGATTAAAGGCGATAAAGTTAATTTAGAAGCCGATCAACAAATTGTTGCAACTGTTGATTCCGCGAGTAACTAAAATTCAGGAAAGTAATCCTTTAACAATTTTGCTGATTGTAGCAGGATCGGCTTGACCGGAAGTTTTATCCTTAAGGACCTTCATAACATTACCCATGTCCTTCATTGAATTAGCTGATAGATCACTAATAGTTTCTTTAGCTAATTTTATAAGCTCTTCTTCGTTAATCTGTTCAGGAAGAAAACCTTGAATAATCTCTATTTCTTTTTGTTCTTTTTCTGCAAGTTCATTTCGTCCAGCATCATTATATTGTTTGATTGAATCATTACGTTGTTTAATCATCTTTTGTAGAAGACTAAGCTCATCATTATTGTTTAAATCTGAACCTTGAGATATTTCTTCTTTTTGAAACTCAGCCAAGATTAGTCTGAGGACCATAGTTATCTCTTTTTTGCCCTCTTTAAGAGACTTAACGCTAGCCTCCTTTATAAAAGGTTTAAGTAAATCTGACATGGAATTAAACGCCGACTCTATTTCTAGGTAACATACCGGCTCTGCTTCTTTTAGCTTGACGTTTCACAGCAGCAGCAGCTTTTCTTTTTCTTACAGAAGTTGGCTTTTCATAGAATTCTCTTTTTCTGACTTCAGAAATGACACCCGCACGATCGCAAGATCTTTTGAATCTTCTTAAACCTGAATCAAATGATTCATTTTCTTTTAACTTAATTATTGGCATATATATCCTTAGGTGGGCAATTCTATAGATAAAATGCTTATTTGCAAAATTAAATATATTTCCTGATAAGCTTTACCTATGGGAATTTTAGGAATTGAAACCTCATGCGATGAAACGGCTATAGCGGTCATTGATAGCACAAATAAGAAAGTTCTTTGCGAGGCATTATTTAGTCAAATAGATCTGCATAATCTATACGGTGGAGTTGTCCCTGAATTAGCTGCTAGGGATCACATTTTAAGGTTAGTTCCACTGATTAAGAATGAGTTTGAAAAAAACGACTTATCTTTTGAGATTCTTGATGCGATTGCAGTATCTAAAGGACCTGGGTTAAGAGGACCGCTGTTAGTTGGAAATACCATTGCAAATTCCATTGCTTATGCACTGAAAATTCCAGTGATAAACGTCCATCATATGGAAGCGCATCTTTTGATGCCTTTGCTTGATGCCAATCCACCAAGCCTGCCATTTGTTTCTCTTCTAGTTTCAGGAGGCCACACATTAATTGTTAAAGTGGATGAAGGAGGGAGATATACAATTATGGGAGAGACCAAAGATGATGCCTTAGGAGAAGCCTTTGATAAAACAGCTAAATTACTTAATTTGGGCTACCCTGGTGGACCTGAAATTGAAAAGCTAGCGAAGCTTTCTCAAATTGATAGATTTAGATTTCCTCGACCTATGATTAACTCTGATTGTCTAAATTTAAGCTTCAGCGGATTAAAAACAGCAGTTTTATACGCCGTCCAAAAATTAGATGCTCTTTCGGATGAAGATAAAATTGATATATCAAACAGTTTTCAAAATGCAGCGGTAGACTGCATCGTAAGCAAAGTATTAAAAGCCTCTATCCAAGAAAATATTTCTGATTTAGTAGTTTCTGGAGGTGTGGCAGCTAATGAATTTTTAAGATGTTCGTTAGCAGATGCAATGCCATCGAATGTGAAGTTACATTTTCCTGATCTGAAGCACTGCACCGATAACGGTTTAATGGTCGCTCATGCCGGCCTAATGAAGATAGAAAATTCTGAAAAAAACTATAACATTGAAGCAAGAGCAAGATGGTCTTTAGAAGAGAATAACGATGCAAGATAAAGTATTCATAGAAGACCTGGAAGTTGACACAATCATTGGAATTTTTGGCTGGGAAAGAAAGGTCAAACAGATAGTTAAAATATCTCTGGAAATGGATTTTAATATCAGTGATGCTGCGAAAACAGATAATATTGATGAAGCTCTCGACTACAAGTCCATAGGAAAAGACATCTCAAGCTTTGTTGGAAAATCAAGCTTTCAGTTGGTAGAAACAATGGCTGATAAAATTGCAAAAAGGGTTCTTAAAAACAAATCTATTGAAAAGGTTGAGGTTAAAGTGGAAAAACCCGGCGCGTTGCGAGGATCAAAGTCAGTCGGCATAAAAATAGTTAGAAAAAATTAATGTCTCTCGCGTTCTTCAGTCTTGGCAGCAATATCGAGCCATCAAAAAATTTATCTGATGCAAGAATTGAACTAAGTAAATATTTTTCCTTAAAAAAATTCTCTAGTACCTATC
>CACFWO010000017.1 GCA_902570035.1 uncultured SAR86 cluster bacterium
ATTGAGAGTTATTGGCTTAGGAAGCCAATCTTCTCAAGGTTTAAAAAACGGTGTGATTGTTGATATTGAATCAACTGTATCCGCAATAGAATCCGCGGTAAATGATGCAGAATTGATGTCTGGTAAACAAGTTACATCAGCTTTTGTAGGTATAAGTGGAGGTCATATCAATGGTTTAAATTCTGAAGGTGTTGTAGGAATTAAAGATAAAAAAGTCAAAGTTAGTGATGTTGATAGAGTCATCACTGCCGCACAAGCATATGCAATTCCAGATGACTCTCAATTGCTCCATGTTCTGCCAAGAGACTATATTATTGATCAACAAAATGGCATTAAAGAACCTCTTGGAATGGCTGGCGTCAGACTGGAGACCAAAGTTCATCTAGTCACCTGTAACAGAAACTCTGCTCAAAACATATCCTCCTGTATGAAAGCTTGTGGTATTAGTGTTGAAGGATTTGTTTTGGAGCAACTAGCATCAAGTTACTCCGTCCTATCAGAAGATGAAAAAGAGTTGGGAACGTGTCTAATTGACATGGGCGGTGGAACTTCAGACGTTGCAGTTTTTCAAAATGGAGCAATAAGTCATACTGCTAATATTCCAACTTCAGGCGATCATATTACAAAAGACATTGCCAGAGCACTTCAAACTCCAAGTATGCAAGCAGAAGAACTTAAGAAGAAGTATGGCTGTGCTTCAAGCTCGATAATTCATGAAAATGAAACGATTGAGGTTCCAGGTATGGCAGGAAGAAAAAATAAAATTTTCTCAAGAATGGCCCTAGCCAGTGTAATAGAGCAAAGGTATTTGGATATTTTTGGCTTAATAAAACAAAAACTTAACTTATCTTCTTTAGAAAATAATATTCCCGCCGGGATTGTAATCACGGGTGGAACATCCAGAATGGAAGGAGTAGCCCAACTAGCAGAGGAAGTTTTTAATACTCCTGTTCGTATTGGTTCTCCATCAGGATTGATAGGATTGAGCGATATTTTAAGGAATCCAATATATGCAACTGCTGTAGGATTGGTTTTATATAGCCAGAAATCACAAGAAGAAGACCATATGAACTATCTGTTCATGAAAGATAAGAACATTTTTAACAAAGCTTTTAGATGGATCCAAAACAATTTCTAATTTAAATAAGGAGGGACTATGAACTGGACCGTTGTAGAAAATGAAACTAAATCATCTGCTCTTATAAGAGTAGTTGGAGTAGGTGGAGCTGGAGGAAACGCAGTAAACCATATGGTTGAAAGCGGTATCGAAGGCGTGCAAATGATTTGTGCTAATACAGATGAGCAAGCGCTTGATACCAATTTAGCAGAATTAAAAATTACTCTTGGAACCGGTATTTCTAATGGTCTTGGAGCAGGAGGGAAGCCTGAAGTTGGAAGAGATGCTGCACTTGATGATCTTGAAAGAATTAAAACCTTGCTTGAGGGTTCAGATATGGTTTTTGTCGCAGCAGGAATGGGCGGCGGAACTGGAACTGGTGCAGCCCCAATTGTCGCCAGAGCTGCTAAAGAAATAGGTGCTTTGACAGTTGCAGTAGTCACCAAGCCATTAGAGCTTGAAATGCGAGATCAGATCGCAGATGTTGGCTTAAAAGAACTTACAGATGAAGTTGATTCACTGATCGCAATTCCTAACCAAAAATTATTGGAAGTTCTTGGGAGAGAACATAGTCTTCTTGATGCCTTCAAGCAAGCAAACGATGTTTTATTAGGAGCTGTTAGAGGTATATCAGATATCATCACACAAACCGGACTCGTTAATGTTGATTTTCAAGATGTTAAAACAGTAATGTCAGAAAAAGGAACGGCTATGATGGGAACGGGAATTGCAAATGGGCCAAGCAGGGCAAAAGAGGCAGCCTCTGCAGCCGTTGGAAGTCCACTATTAGAAGATATCAATCTAGAAAATGCAAAAGGAGTTCTTGTTAACATCACTGCTGGGCCAGATATGAAAACGGGTGAAATTGAGGAAGTTCTTGCCTTGGTAAAAGAATTTGCTGCTCAAGATGCAACAATCATTCATGGTGTGGCATTTGATGACTCAATGGGAGCAGATATAAAGGTAACAATTGTTGCAACTGGCCTTGGCGGAAATGCATCTAAAAAAATGCCTAAAAATACCTTTGAATTTGAATCAGTTGAACCCATCCTCCCTAAGCCAGATATTACTCATTCTTCTAGGGAAGTTAAAAAAGTTTCGTCTAGTGATTTAATGGATTCAGAATATCTAGATATTCCATCGTTCGTTAAAAAACAAATAGATTAGATTTCTTTGAGCCATCAAACGGAAAAAACCAGAGAACTTGTTCTCTGGTTTTTTCTTCCCGTACTTTTTTCACTTCTCTTTGTAAGATTAATATATTTCCAAATAACTGAGGCAGACTTTTCATTTGATAAAATTGATAATCGAATTTCACAAA
>CACFWO010000018.1 GCA_902570035.1 uncultured SAR86 cluster bacterium
TTCATAACGCCTTATAGTTATTCTGAACAAAATCTTCTTCTGGGAGCTGCACCACCCTCAACAGAATACATGTTAGGTACCGATGTCTTAGGAAGAGATCTTTTCACAAGAATGCTTTACGGAAGTAGAGTTTCTTTACTAGTAGGGTTTCTTGCAACTTTAGTCGCTCTTACTATAGGCGTTCTATGGGGTTCCATAGCTGGATATTCAGGAGGAAGAACTGACTCCATTATGATGAGAATTGTGGACATACTTGATGGTTTACCTTTTGTTATCTTTCTAATATTGATTTTAGTGATTATTGGCAGGAGTATGACTTTACTGTTCTTGGCAATTGGTGCTTTTGGATGGTTATCTATGGCAAGGATCGTAAGAGTCCAAGTTCTAGGACTCAGGCGTCAAGACTATGTATTAGCAGCACAAAGCATGGGAGCCAGCAATCTGAGGATTTTATTTAAACATATCATACCAAACGTGCTAAGTTCAGTAATTGTATATTCAACTCTTTTGATACCTCAATTTATGTTGCTAGAGGCTTTTTTAAGTTTTTTAGGTCTAGGAGTTCAACCTCCTGAGAGTTCTTGGGGAATATTAATAAGAGAAGGAGCTATAACTATGGAAGAATACTGGTGGCTTTTAATATTTCCATCAATAGTTTTCTCACTAACTTTATTTGCTTTAAATTTTTTAGGCGATGGACTTCGAGATTACTTGGATCCTAGAAAAACTCAGCAACTAAGTTAATTTTTCAAATCTGAAAACTTAATATCTAAAACTTGACCAGGATAAATAACCTCAGGATTTTCTAATTCATTCCATTGGACTAACATATCACCGGTGACACCAAATTTTTTTGCTATTTTAGAAATTGTATCGCCTCTTTTTACTGGATAAGTTAGATCATTTAAATTTACCTTTTTTTTCTTCTTGGGAACAAAGTATTTTGGATAAATATTTATCTGCTGATTGATTTGAAGATACCTCTCTGTAGATAAGTCATTCCAAACAATTAAATCTGATACTTGAACGCCGTATTTTTTTGCAATTGACCAAAGTGTGTCACCTTTCGAAACAAAATAAATATCTGGTTTGTTAAGATAATCTTTTAACCACTCTGGTCCCCGAGGGACTGTCAGCTCCTCATTCTCAAAAATCAAATCATCATCAAGGTTATTAATCTCTTTCAAAAGAGCTTGTGAAATCATATATTTTTTTGATATTGAAATTAATGTATCTCCCTTTACAACAATATATCTATCCCATTTTACAAGCTCTTCTTCACTCATAGATTTCAATTTAATTTCAAAACGATCTGCAATTCCAATAGGTAGTAATAAATAGAAAGGTCCGTTTGGATCTGTTGCCCATTGATTGAATCCTGGGTTTAGCTCATAAACAGCTTCAATACTAAGGCCAGAGATGTTTGCAACTTGCATTAAATCTACCTGAGATGGTATGTCTATCACTCGAAAATAAGGTCTATTGGGCAAGAAAGGAAAATCAACATTGTAGTCTTCTGGATTTTTAATTACTTCAAGTAAAGCTAACAACCTGGGTAAATATTTACTAGTCTCTTTGGGAAGTTTTAAAGACCAAAAATCAGTTTCTTTTCCTTGTTTTTTATTTTTTTTAACTTCTCTTTGAATTCTTGCAGGTCCAACATTAAAGGATGCTATTGCAAGCATCCAATCGTTAGTTTTTTTATACATTGAATCTAGATAATTCAGAGCTGAATTGGTCGATGCAATAATGTCTCTTCTACCGTCATACCACCAATTTCTCTTTAAACCCTGTTCTCTAGCAGTACTAAGAATAAATTGCCAAATACCTGAGGCTCCTGCAGGAGATTGAGCATAAGGATCAAATTGACTTTCAACGAATGGAAGAAGAGCAAGCTCGACAGGCATATCTCTTTTTAATGTTTCATCAACCATATGATAAAGATACCTTTGACCATTTTTTGATAATCTATCTACGAGATACTGATTATTTTGATAAATCTTTAACGCTTTTTGTATTTCTGATCTATCTG